>CAZAIG010000148.1:0-1141 GCA_964485135.1 uncultured Porphyrobacter sp.
CCCAAGTGGCGCGAGTGACGAGACTTGAACTCGCGACCTCCGGCGTGACAGGCCGGCGCTCTAACCAACTGAGCTACACCCGCTTAAACTTGTCCGTTCAAACTGTGGTTTGCACCGCTTGGGAGAGGGGCCATTACGGTGCAGCGTTTGCACTGTCAACGGCCCTTTCGCTGATCAAACAGCATTTATGCAAAATTACTGCGTCATCAGCAAAACTGGCGTTTCGATGAGCCGCTTTAAGTCTTGGACAAAGCTGGCCGCATCATAGCCATCGACCACGCGGTGATCGCAGGAGATCGAGATATTCATCAGCTTGCGCTTTTCGATTCGTTCACCTGCCCCAGAACCATTTGGGCCATCATCGACAAACATGGGCCGCTCGATAATGCGGTTGGGACCAATGATCGCGACTTCGGGCCGGTTGATGACGGGCGTAGTCGCAACACCGCCTAATGGACCAAGCGAGGTAAGCGTGAGCGTAGAACCGGAGAGCTCCTGCGATGTCGCGGTTCCATCACGCGCCGCCTGAGCAAGCCGGCCAATCTCTGCAGCAAGCTGCCACAGGTTCTTTGCCTGAGCATCGCGGATAACCGGCACCATCAGGCCGCCATCCGTCTGCGTCGCCATGCCGAGATGGACAGAGCCATGGCGGGTTACAATGCCCGCTTCATCATCATAGCGAGCATTGATCATAGGATATTGCGGGATCAGCTTGGCTATCGCCGTGATCAGCAAAGGCATCATGGTGAGTTTTGGCTTTGAACCGCGCGCACCGTTCAGATCCGCGCGCATCCGCTCCAGATCGGTCACGTCCACTTCCTCGACGTAGGAGAAATGCGGGATGTTGCGTTTGGAGGCAGCCATGTTGGCGGCAATGCGTTTGCGCAGGCCGATAACTTTGACCGGCTCATCGCTGCGGGCGGTTCCAGCAGGGGCGAAGCCGCCACCTGCATTGTAAGACAGGAAGGCGTCGAGGTCAGCGTGGCGAATGCGGCCATCAGCGGCTGGCTTAATCTCCGCCAGATCCACACCCAGTTCTTTCGCGCGTTTGCGAACGGCTGGAGTGGCGAGGACTTTGGCCGCGGCGGAAGTTGTTTCTTTCGGCGCTGATCCCAGGCTTGGCTCGGGTGCTGGTGCGGGC
>CAZAIG010000148.1:1241-5009 GCA_964485135.1 uncultured Porphyrobacter sp.
GGAAGTTGTTTCTTTCGGCGCTGATCCCAGGCTTGGCTCGGGTGCTGGTGCGGGCCTTGGCTCGGCGACTGGTTCGGGAGCCGCGTCCTTTCTGATCGCGCTGTCCGATTGTTTCGGAGCTTCAGCAACAGTCGCATCTTCGCCCGCCACTTCAATCTCGAGCAGCATGGCGCCCACCGCAACCACATCGCCCACTTCGCCAGCAAGTGCGCTCACTACGCCGTCCTTTGGGCTTTCAATATCGATTGTCGCCTTGTCTGTCATGACGTCAACCAAGTGCTGATCCTCGGACACGGTGTCGCCGACTTTGACGTGCCACTCGACGACTTCTGCTTCGGCCACGCCCTCGCCGACATCGGGCATATTGAATATGAATTTCACCATGGATGTTACTCGCTTAAGATTTTGTCGATAGCCTCTCCGATCCGAACCGGACCGGGGAAGAATGCCCATTCCAAGCTGTGAGGATAGGGAGTGTCAAAACCGGTGACCCGCTCTACCGGCGCCTCCAAATGATAAAAGCAGCGCTCTGTCACCAACGCCGACAGTTCAGCGCCAAAGCCCGATGTGCGCGTCGCTTCATGCACAATCAGGCACCGGCCTGTTTTCTCAATCGAAGCCTCAATCGCTTCAATGTCGAGTGGAACCAAAGTGCGCAGGTCGAGGATATCGGCATCCACGCCTTTCGCTTCGCATACGGCCTCTGCCACATGGACCATTGTTCCATATGCGAGAACAGTCAGCGCCTCACCTTCACGCACAATCCGCGCTTTACCCAATTCGATCCGGTAGTGCCCCTCTGGAACAACGCTGTCGGGATGGTTTTTCCATGGCTCAACCGGCTTGTCATAGTAGCCAGTGAATGGGGCATTATAGATCCGCTTAGGCTCGAAAAAGATGACCGGATCATTGTCCTCAATCGCAGCAATCAACAGCCCCTTGGCATCATGCGGGGTTGAGGGGATCACGGTTTTAAGGCCAGCAACATGAGTAAACAAAGCCTCTGGCGACTGGCTGTGTGTCTGCCCGCCAAAGATACCCCCGCCAAAGGGTGAGCGAACAGTGAGAGGGGCAATATAGTCGGTCGCTGAACGGTAACGCATGCGCGCCGCTTCACTGATCAATTGATCTAGACCGGGGTAAATGTAGTCAGCAAACTGGATTTCTGGCACCGGTCGTAGTCCATATGCGCCCATCCCGACTGCCGCGCCTATGATCCCACACTCTGAGATAGGCGTATCGAAAACGCGAGTTTTGCCGAATTTCTCTTGAAGGCCAGCCGTCGCGCGGAACACACCGCCGAAATAGCCAACATCCTCGCCCATCACGATCACATCGGGGTCATGCTCCAGCTTGATCGCCAAAGCATCATTGATCGCCTCAATCATGTTGAGACGGCGGTCGGTTTTGGCTGGAGCAGCGCCGGAGGTTTTTGTTTGCGTAGCCATCAGCCGAGCTCCTCCCACGGATTGCTATCGGGCCATTTAATCTCCCGCTCGCGACGGGCTTGCTCGGCCTGTTCCTGCAAATGCCACGGCAGTTCTTCGAAGACATCTTCAAACATTGTGCGGAATGGGTGATGCAGGCCGTGGCCCAGAATGCCGTTCTTTTCCGCCTCTTTCGTCGCTGCCTTTACCTGCTCCGCGCAAGTCTTATCCATCGCGTCTTGGCGTTCTTCATCCCATTCGCCGATGGTGATCAAATGGTTTTTGAGCCGCATGATCGGATCACCCAAAGGCCATTCCTCTCGCTCTTGCGCGCTGCGATATCCGGTCGGATCATCTGACGTTGAGTGCCCCTCTGCGCGATAGGTGAAATACTCGATCAATGTCGGCCCAGCATTGGCCCGCGCACGGTTTGCCGCCCACTCTTGCACGGCATAGCACGCGAGCGCATCATTCCCGTCGACGCGCAAGCCGGCAAGGCCGTATCCCAAAGCCCGCGCAGCAAAGGTTGTGCGCTCTGCACCTGCAAAACCGGAAAAGCTTGAGATTGCCCATTGGTTGTTGATCACATTAAGTATCACCGGAGCGTTGTAGACTGTCGCAAAGGTACAGGCGGAGTGAAAGTCACCCTCTGCTGTGCTGCCCTCACCCACCCAAGTCGCGGCAATCCGGCTGTCGCCTTTGATCGCGCTCGCCATCGCCCAGCCCACCGCTTGCGGGGTTTGCGTGGCGAGGTTGCCCGAGATCGAGAAAAAGGAATGCTCGCGGCTCGAATACATGATCGGCAGCTGGCGGCCTTTCAGCTTATCCGCCTTGTTTGAGTAAATTTGATTGATCATCTCGACGATCGGGTAGCCGCGCGCGATCAGAATGCCCTGTTGGCGGTAGCTAGGAAAGACCATGTCATCGCTCGCCAGCGCCATGCTCGCAGCAACCGAAGTAGCCTCTTCGCCCGTGCATTTCATATAGAACGAGGTTTTGCCCTGCCGCTGGCCGCGAAACATCCGCTCATCAAAGGCGCGAACCATTGCCATATGACGCAGCATTTCGCGCAATGTGTCGGGCGAGAGTTTTGGATCCCAGGCACCGTGTGCCTTGTTGTCTTCGCCCAGTACGCGGACCAGATCGTAGCACAAATCGCCCGTCTCTTTCGCATCGCAAGTTTCATCAGGTCGCGGCTGCGCCCCTGCTTCGCTTAAAGGAAAGTCGGCAAAATCCACCGCTTCGCCAGGGCGTGATTTGGGCTCCGGCACATGGAGCGACAAAGCTGGCCTATTGCCGCCTGAAATTGGTTGCTTGTCAGCCACTCAGCATGTCTCCCAAAGCGCTGATCCTATTATCATTGCGCGCGGCTGTATTTTTATTTCAAGCGCAAAAGGTGGTCAAGCGGGTTAGACTACACAGCAACAGGAGCCTTTATCGGGGGCAATGGCGCGTAATCATGCACCACAAAGTCGCCGATTTCGTAGTCGAAAATTGTTTCCGGCTTGCGCGTGATTTCGAATCTAGGCTGATTTTGCGGCGCGCGGCTTAGTTGCTCGCAGATCAGATCCTCGTGATTGAGGTAGAGGTGGACGTCCCCGCCCATCCACACCAGCTCGCCCGGTTCCATGTCCACTTGCTGCGCGATCATGCACTGCAATAGCGCCGCCGACCACAGGTTGAACGGCAGGCCAAGCGCCACATCGCAGCTGCGCTGATAAAGCACGCAATTGAGGCGCGCGCCCTTCCCTTCACCATCAACATGAAACTGATACGTCTTATGACACGGAGGCAGAGCCATCTGGTCCAGCTGAGCGACATTCCACCCTTCGATGATGTGCCGCCTGCTACCGGGACTATTTCGCAGCGATTCCACCACCTGCGCGACCTGATTGATCCCTTCACCGCGCTCGTAAAGCCCATCCTTGCGATAACGGTAAGTCGGCCAATCGACCCATTGTTTGCCGTAGACAGGGCCTAAATCGCCCCAGCGCCGCGCAAACTCTTCATCATCGGCTATACGCTGAACAAAATCATCAAGCTCGATGTGTTCGCCCGTCTCTTTGACGAAGCGCGCATGAGGCCATTCATTCCAGATCTTTACGCCCTGCAGGACCAGCGGACGTATATTGGTTTCACCGGTCAGGAACCATAGCATTTCGCGCGTCGCGGTCTTCCAATAGACGCGCTTAGTGGTGAGCAGCGGCATTTGCCCATCTCTCAGATCAAAACGCAATTGCGCCCCGCAAATGGAGCGCGTGCCAATACCGGTGCGATCCTTGCGCTCGCTGCCATTCTCCCATATCTGCCGCATGAGATCGAGATATTGCTGCTCTGGATG
>CAZAIG010000149.1:0-4967 GCA_964485135.1 uncultured Porphyrobacter sp.
AAGCTTGTCCGACACGGCGTGATGTGCAATCCGTTCGCTAGTCGGATATTTAGCACAGGTCTTGTATGGAACGCGGCGTCCCTGTTCGGGCAATTTCTAGAGCGATTGCGGTTCTGACCGCGATTAATCGCGGAGGATCCATCACGATGATGGAGATTTCTCGAAGTGCCGAAGTGCCGAAGTGCCCTATCCTACTGCTCATCGTATCGTGCAGACATTGATGCATGAAGGGTTGATCGAAAGCGAGCCGGCCCGCAAGCGCTACCGCGTCACTTCGCTGGTTCAGACTTTGTCGATGGGTTTTCAACAGGAAGATCAATTGGTTGGTGCGGCGCGAGCCCATATTGAGGATCTGTGCCACCGCATTGGCTGGCCACTTTCACTGGCTACGCGGGTGGGTACACGCATGATTGTGCGTGATACAACGCATAAGCTCACTTCTCTTACATTCTCGAACTATTTCCCTGGATTCACGCTGCCGATTGCCGAATGCGCGACCGGCAAAGCATATCTAGCCTTTTGCGATGACGATGAGCGTGAAGCGATCATCGATGGATGGCGGGCCATTGACAATGAAACAGCTCAGTGCGGGCTTTTGCTTGTGGGGGATAATGCCGTTTTGGATCGCATCCGGCACGACGGATATGCGCATCAATTGCGAAATGTCTATAATGCTGAGCCGGGCAAAACGTCATCTCTGGCCGTTTCTGTGTTTGGCAAGGACAATGCTCTGGTGGGATCGGTCGCCGTGATCTATTTCGCCGCCGCGCTGAAAGCGGATGAGGCGGTAAGAGAATTTGCGGATCCACTTAGGGAGACAGCAAAGCGCATTCAGGAAGGACTGCTCGCCGATTCTGAATAGTGCTCAGCCGATTACGACGGAAGTGGGATCATAAGAGAAAATGTTCAAAGCATCCTCGTTTTTGACCGGCATGTCGCGCAGGTTATAGGGGTTCAAGGCCAACAAGCGGTTGCCCCCTTCATTCGATTCACGTTGCAAAAATGCCCCGCGTTCGATGCGGGCTTTTTGATACAGTGAGAGCGCTTCAACGGGACGGCTTGCGGCCGCAAAACAGCGCCCCAAGACTATAGCATCCTCGATCGCGCATGATGCGCCTTGGCCCATATAGGGGAGCATTGGATGCGCCGCATCGCCAAGCAATGCGCAGCGTCCCTTCACCCATTGATCCAGCGGTTCACGCAGAAACAGCCCCCACCGATAAATTGCATCATCTGGAATGGCGTTGAGCGCGGTGACGACATGATCGCTCCACCCTTCAAACCGAGCCAGAAGCTCGCTTTTCTTGGCCTTTACACTCCAGCCTTCTTCTGCCCAATCATCCGACTTGGTCAAAGCGACGATATTCACAAGTTTCCTTCCGCGTACGGGATAGGTGACTGCTGCTAGACCCGGAGCAATGCTGTTGATGTTGGTCGGGGCAGTGTAGAGCGGTGGTAGAGAAGATGCGGGAACCAGCGCGCGCCAGGCGACATGGCCGCTGAATTGAGGTGGAGGCGAAGCGAACAGAGTATCGCGCACGATGGATCGCAAGCCATCAGCTGCAATCATCACATCGGCGGTTGCAGTCGTATCATCGTCGAACGCCATTGTTACGCCTTCAGCATCATCGGAGAAAGAGACGACCGATTTGCCCATCGAACAGTTTTCCTGCCCAAATTCTTCAACCAATTTGGCGAGCAAGTCGGCCCGGTGAAGCTGATAGTAAGCTGCTCCATATGTCGCACGGCAATCGCGGCGATTAAACGCAACCAGATGTTCGCCGGTTTCGCCATGACATTGGACCTGTTCCAGCGGCTCATTGGCGTTGGCTGTGAGAAATTCGCCCATACCCAGCGACTCAAGTCCTTTGACAGCGTTCGGTGTGATCGAAATTCCCGCGCCCACTTCGCCAAACGCAGCCGCACGTTCGTAAATCCTAGGCGCGAAACCTGCTTTCTTGAGCGCAATCCCCGCAGTCAGTCCGCCGATGCCTCCGCCGATAATCGCAATACTAAGATTGCGGTCAATTCTCCCGTTGCCTGTCATAGACCCAAAGCTCCGGGGTTGATGATGTTATCAGGGTCAAGCCGGTTCTTGAGATCGCGGAGCAAAGCCCCCGATGGTCCGGCTCTATCTTGTGCGTAGGGGTACATTCTGCCGAGCTGAAAATGCGTGCCGCCATGCTTGCGAACGAGCGCGATAAAAGCCTCACTGATCTCGCCAACCAAGTGACGTGCAGCCTCATTCGCAGGGAAGCTCGGCATGTCTGACAGGTAGCTTGGCGTCAGGCGCTGCTGATACGCATTCAAACTGTCGGGCCAATAGAAGACAGGTTCATAGAGCAAGCCAATCCCCGCGACCCCTGCAAAAAACTCGGCAATAGAAACGCCCCTTGCGGCCATCTGATCCGTGTAGCTCTGCTTAAGCTTGAGATAGTCGGCATGAAAATCAGCGAGCGCTGAGTGCGGGAATATGCCGTGGATGGGCAGCATTGAGCGGCCATCAGGGTGCGTCACAGGTAAATCGGGAAAGGGATGCGCACGGGTCATAAGCGGGACGGTGTTGACGATTTCAGCACCCACTTTGCCAAACTCTCGAATGGCCGCAATGCGGCTGTTTAGCTCTCTTGTGTCACGTCCTTCGATTGCGAAGTGGGCGGTGTATTTCGCTTTGTCCAGAAAGCTGCGCCCAGCCATTGCGATCTTTACCATCCTGCCAATGGCGGAGATGGGGTTGCCCGCCGCTTTGCCGATCAGCCACATCGCCTTAGCATCTTCGACCATATTGGCTGGGCCAGCATTCTGCCGCGCAACATCGCCATCCATCGCGATCATCTCGCTGGACAAGCGACGGCTCGAAACTTGCTGGAACATCAATGCCATCGCGTCAAAATCGTCGAATGCGAAGGACAGGCCGCTAACGAGGTCAGGGCGCGGCTCTATCTCCAGAGTGATGGCGGTTTTGATCCCCATTGCGCCTGCATCATTGGCGAAGATGCCGGTCAGGTCGGGGCCAAAGTTCCGATTGAACGGCCCCTTGCCGAGACTACCATCGGAGCCGGTGTTCAGGATTTCGCCGGTTCCGGTCACGATCTCAAAACTTTTCACCGCATTGGCCGATGCTCCGCATGTGCCCGAGCCAAAGGTGACGCTGCCCTGGCTCATCGAGCCGCCGATAGTGGCGGTTCCGCCCGACATTGGCCCCCAGAACCGGCTGCGCATGCCACACGATTTCAGCTCTTCATCAAGCGCAGCCCAGGTGCAGCCCGCTTCAACTGTGACGTGCCCATCGAGAACAGCGATCTTGCGGATCTCTGTGAGGTTTGAAAAGTCGAGCATAATGGCGCGCTCGCCTTCGGGTTGAAATGCCTTGGAATAGGACATCCCGCCTCCGCGCAGATAGAGCTTTAGCCTATTTTTGCTGCAGTAAGTCACCAGCCCTGCAACTTGATCCGCAGAGCCTGGGCTCACAATCGCAATCGGCAATGCGCCATCAAATAAGAGATCGCGGGCAAAGAAGCTACGGTCCGCTTCATCCAAATTTACTTGGTTCGTGCCGCATATCTTGCCCAATTCCATGGCATAGGCAGATCGCTGATCGTCGCTTATCGAACCTGCTGCATCCATCACACCAAGATGGAGTGTGCATTATGTGTTGGCGATAGCACCTGAGCCTAATGTCCAACAGTCGAATAGTCGTGCTCTAAATCTGGGCGCAATTTTCTACGCGTGTTATTTAATTTACGAACCATTCCGCAGCCTCTGTATTGATGCAATGCGCACTGGTTCAAGCGGCACACAGGGAGATAAGTGTTGACCTCTTTGATAAGTAAATTGCTTGCCGCATGCTTGGTAACAGCCTGTTTGTCAGGCTGTGTGGCGATGGAGGTTCCCCCTGACACCGCAGCTGCCGACGAGGCGCTCTATATGGAGCGCTATGAAAGGCAGCAAAACGCAGCTCTGGCCGGCGGTGGCTTGCCTGGTTACGATCCTCTTGAGGCAGTTCGCGGAGCGCAGGGCGGCGCGTTACCCAAAGAGGCCGCTCGCATTGACCCATCAGCTTTGGACCGCGCCGAGGCATTCTCTGGCGCACGAAACAGTACGGCGTTTTTGGTCTGGCAAGATGGCGCATTGGTGCGCGAGACTTATTTTGGCGAAACTGATCGCCATACGCTGATCAACTCCAGATCTCTGGCCAAACCGGTCACTGCAATTCTGATCGGCCGCGCCATCGCGCAAGGGCATGTCAAATCGCTTGATCAGCCTGTTGCGGATTTCATCACCGAATGGAAAAACGATCCGGGCAAATCGAAAATTCTGGTGCGCCACCTGCTCGATATGCGCAGCGGGCTGTTGCCACAGGGGTTTGCGGAAGGGCCGGAGAGCGTTCTCAACCGCGCCTATCTTCACCCACGTCATGATGAAGTGATCATCAATGAATATCCGCTCGTCAATGAACCAGGCAGCCGATATGAATATGCCAATGCCAATAGCGAGCTGGTCGCGCCGCTAATTGAGCGGGCCACGGGGCAGCGATATCATGATTTTCTCAGTGACGCATTGCTGATCCCGATTGGCGCGAAGGGCGGCACCATCTGGGTGAACCGTGTTGGCGGAACAGCGCATGCGGGATGCTGCGTGCAATTGCCCGCGCAAACATGGCTGCGCATTGGTGTGCTGCTTTTGAATGACGGTGTGTGGAGCGGCAAGCGCCTTCTACCCGAAGGCTATGTTACAAAGATGCGGACGCCCACAAAGGAAAATCCCCATGCCGGATTGGGTGTGTGGGTGCCCGGGCCTTATGTGGAGAAACGCGGGTCGCTTCATCCTTCGATGCCCTTTGGGCAGACACCGCATTCAGAGCCTTATGCCGCTGACGATCTGTTTCTGTTCGACGGAAACGCCAATCAGGTTGTCTATATAATACCCTCAACCGGCATGGTTATTCTGCGCGTCGGCAACCGGCC
>CAZAIG010000150.1:0-1652 GCA_964485135.1 uncultured Porphyrobacter sp.
CCGGAAATTGGGGAGCGAGTTTTTCACCCCTTGGGGAGTGTTCCATGTGTTCCCAACATTGGCGGCGCGAGCCACACAAAACCCAGTTGGAATCAATCCGCGCGCGCTACTCATGCCCCCAAGCAGCGGGCGGTGCCTCGACCTCTTGCGAGAGGTCAAATTCCACGCGGAACAAGCGTTCTTCCGGTGCGCCGCCTTCGACTGTGCGCATCAGCTGGTAAGCGTATTTCGGGGCCTCAGCCTCCGCGCTATCCACTTCAACCGTCCAGACATTGGTGACGCTGTCGGGCAGGTCCTGCTCTTTGAACAGAGCGATGCTTTCCGGATCGACGACGAAATGCTGGGCGCGGTCCGTCCCATCTTCCACCGTGTCGCCGCCATACATGGTGACGGCGTCTTCCTTGCCGTCTTTATGCCGGTGGTCATGTTTGAGGCGCAGTTTGTCGCCGTCGCGAGTGATCAGCCAGGTGCGCGATCGGTCCCATTCTCCGTCTTTGCCGGTTACGTGAAAGGGGATGGCGATGCGGTCATCGGCGCAGTCCTTCACATGCATGACCATTTCGGCCCCCGCGAAATCAGCGTCCGCTGCGTCTTCGCTCACCAGCGAACCGGCAAACGCCTTTCCGCAATGGGAGGAGAGCGCTGCGAAGAACACGTCTTGCGGTGTGCTGGCCGCTGTGTTTTGCGCAGGTGTGTCAGCCTCGCCAGAGCATGCGGCAAGGATAAGCAGCGTCGCAGCGGGCGCGAATGATAGGCGTTTCAAAAGATCGGCTCCGTTCAGATAGAAAGGGTTTAGAATAGGAGGGTTTCGGGATCGGGCATCGGTTCCTGTTTCTGCGCCTTGATCAGGCTCATAACGCTGCGCACACCGACCCAAACTGCGGTGGCGAACAGCAGCGGAATACCGATCAAGACGATCGAGAGCACTACGCCGATGATGGTCGCGAGAAACCCGATCCAAAAAGTGCGGATCAGATATTGTAAATGCGATGCCATCCACGGCTCGTGATCTTCGCCTTGCCAGACATGGGCCAGTACGACGCCGACAAGTCCGCTAATCCCAGTGATGAAGCCGCCTAGATATAGGAGTGAAATGATGGTGGGGCGGTTGGCGTCAAATCCGCCTGAAGGCGTGGGCGAACCGGATGGTCTTGGAGTGGGTGTGTCGGTCATAGCGCAAATCCCCCTTGGTTTGCTGGTCCTGAAAATATTGGAGCGCAGTCTGGCAGGAAGCGAGTGCTAGGTCAAAGAGGCGGTGAAACTTGGCGCATGCATGCAAAGTTTTGGCAAGCCTTGGCAAGTCTTGGCTAGGCGCACCAATCCTTGGGGAACGTGCCCCAGCCGTTTGGCGAAGCCAGTCCGTTGTCGAGCATGTAATCCGCTAGCTGCTCAAATTCGCCTGCGCTGGTCTTGCGCCGGATACTGCGAAGCTCGCGGCCATATTGGTCAAAGGGAGGCTCGCTACCGCCGTCCCATTCGTGGTTGCCAAGCGCTAGCCATGCATGAAGCGCGCGTTTGGCTTTCAGCGCGGCTGCGCGTTCCGCCTCGCAGGCTCCGTCGAGTTCCGGTGCATCATAGCCGGTTATGCGGATCCGCTGCGCTGTCTTGCCGCGGCGGATATGCAAAGTGTCGCCATCGACCACGCAGGCGCG
>CAZAIG010000150.1:1752-4924 GCA_964485135.1 uncultured Porphyrobacter sp.
CCGCAAAGGCCGAAGGTCAGCGGCGGCGGAGTCCAAACGGGTTCCGGCGTGTCACTGCGCAGGAAGACCCACCACAGGCCGCCTGCGATCAGCAGCAGTAGCAGACTGCCGCGCCATCCGCGCCACCACGATTTGCGCTTCGATTGGTGCGTGCGAAGGGGGGAGCGATAGCGTGCCATCGCCCGCTGGATAGCATGCTGGATGCAGCGTGCTCAATCGTGCAGCGCACGATCTCAACCGAACCAAAGCACCTCGATATGGGGGCCTGCAAAAACAGCGGCCCCAAAAGAAACGGGCCGCACAACAAATGAATGTCCTGCGGCCCGCATATCTCGCTGATCATGCGAGAAAAAGATGTTTGGCTTACGCTTCGATTGGCGTCAGTGAACCTTTGCCGTTCGGGCCAGCATCGGTTGTTTCGCACGTGCCATCATCGACATAAGTCCATGCATTGCCTTGATAGTCGACAACGCTGGTGCCAGCGCATGTGGTGCCTTCGCCAGCGGCGCAGTCATTCTTACCCGCAAGCGCTATGCCATAGCATTTGTCTTTCTCACCATCGCCGGCAACGCTTGCGCCGTCAGCAGAAGCAGCGACCATTTCGCCTTCTTCTACGCTGGCTTCATCAGCCGCCATTGCGTCTGCTTCGCTGGCTTCTTCAGCGCCTTGTGAGCACGCTGCTGCAAGACCAGCTGCGATTGCAACGGCGAAACCGCCTTTAAGTGACCGTGTGTTCATTGATACTCTCCTAGTAAATTACCCAAATGGCCGGCCCATCCTAATATCACCGGCAGCTGCTTCATTGTTCGAACGTGCTCGCCAATTGGTTACAGGCGAGTCGGCGAAAATCATCGGCGCATTTGCCTTTGGGTGCAAGGCCTATGCCGCCAAAGCCCTAAACCTGCCTCTTTGCATCGCGGGCAATGAACGGCTAAGCGCGCCTAACCAAGTGATTAAAGGCAAAAGGGTGACGGGAAATGACGGGCGAAAGCGAAAAGAGCATGCTCGCCAAGGCTGAAGTGCTGATAGAGGCATTGCCCTATTTCCAGCGCTATGCCGGACGCACTTTTGTGGTGAAATATGGCGGACACGCGATGGGCGATGCCAAGTCCGCGCGCGAATTTGCCGAGGATATCGTTCTGCTTAAAGCCGTTGGGATTAACCCCGTCGTCGTTCATGGAGGCGGCCCGCAGATCGGCGCGATGCTGGAAAAGCTGGGCGTGGAAAGCACATTCATCGATGGCCTGCGCGTGACCGATAAAGCCACCGCAGAGATTGCCGAGATGGTCTTGTCCGGCGGCATCAACAAACAGTTGGTCAGCTGGATCGCGGGCGCTGGCGGTAAAGCGATTGGCCTATCGGGCAAGGATGGCGGGCTTGTCACAGCGACTAAGGCGCAGCGGACCACGCGCGATCCGGAAAGCAATATCGAAAAAGCCGTTGATTTGGGCTTCGTCGGCGAACCATCCCATGTCGATACAGCCGTGATCGACACGGCGGTTGCCTCGGGAATGATCCCGATCATTGCGCCGATTGCTGCGGGCGAGGACGGTCACACATACAACATCAATGCCGACACAATGGCAGGCGCGATTGCATCAGCATTGGGCGCAGCACGTCTGTTTCTGCTGACCGATGTGGCGGGCGTGCTGGATAAAGAGGGCAAGCTGCTGACCGACCTTAACCCAGCAAAGATTGAGGCGCTGAAGGATGACGGCACCATTCAGGGCGGGATGATCCCCAAGCTTGATACTTGCGTGCGTGCGGTTGAGGCAGGGTGCGAAGCTGCCGTTGTGCTCGACGGGCGCAATGCGCATGCGATGCTGCTGGAATTCTTCACTGCGCGCGGCGCAGGTACGCTGGTGCAGGCCAGTTAAGTAGCTCGGTTAAGCGCGCGCGAGATACGGTCTTGATAAGCCCAAACGCCGCACTAGCTTTAGCCGTATTATAGAGATAATACGCGTGATCGAATTATAACAGACGGATAGCACAATGACTGCGATGGTAACCCTTTACGAAATCCTTGGCATGCTCGCCAATGTCTTCATCATGCTGATTATCATCCAGTTCGTGATTGGCTTGCTGTTCGCGTTTAATGTGGTCAGCCCGTCCAATCAGTTTTTGATGTCGTTCTATGATGCGATTAACCGGCTGATGGACCCGATCCTGCGCCCGATCCGCAACATCTTGCCGCAAACAGGGGCGATTGATTTCTCGCCCATTGTTGTAATCGTAGTGCTCAACATCATCCTAATCGTGATGGGCAACGCGATCTATGGCGTCTGACATGAGCGGCGCTGGGAAGACAGCAGAGCGCATCGACGGTAAAGCTTTCGCAGCGGGCCTGCGCGAACGCGTGGGCGAATTTGGCGCTAGTTTTGAAGCATCCACCGGACGCAAAGCGGGCCTCGCTGTGGTGCTGGTCGGCGATGATCCCGCCAGTCAAGTCTATGTCCGCAGCAAGGGTAAGGCCTGCGCCGCTGCCAACATGGAGAGTTTTACCTATACGCTGGCTGACAACACTCTGCGCGAAGATTTGCTCGCGCTGATTGCGCAATTGAACGCCGATGAAAAAGTCGATGGCATTCTGGTTCAGCTGCCTTTGCCGGATCATTTGGACGAACAAGAAGTCATCGCAAGCATTGATCCGGATAAGGATGTCGATGGCTTTCACGTCATCAATGCTGGCCGGTTGAGCGTCGGACAAACCGGCTTTGTCCCTTGCACGCCGCTGGGGTGTATGATGCTGCTGACCGACCGGCTGGGCGATCTCTCGGGCCTTGAAGCGGTCGTCATCGGCCGTTCTAACATTGTCGGAAAACCCATGGCGCAATTGCTGGTCGATGCGAATGCGACCGTTACTATCGCGCACAGCCGGACCAAGGATTTGGCCAGCGTCGTTAAGCGCGCAGACATTGTGGTTGCCGCAGTGGGGCGTCCTGAGATGATTGGCAAGGATTGGCTGAAAGAGGGCGCGACAGTGATCGATGTGGGCATTAACCGCCTGCCGCCTGAACCGGGTGCGGAAAAGGGACGGCTCGTCGGCGATGTCGAGTTTGGCGGCGCATCGCAAGTTGCCGGCGCGATCACGCCAGTGCCCGGCGGCGTTGGCCCGATGACAATTGCTGTGCTGCTTCGCAACACGATGGTCGCCGCTCACCGCAATGCGGGC
>CAZAIG010000151.1:0-4910 GCA_964485135.1 uncultured Porphyrobacter sp.
TCGGCGTCATATTCATCGCCGGGCGTATGGCCTTCTTCTTCTTCCTCAGCGCGCAGTCGGGCTTCTTCTTCGGCCGCCTCGGCTTCTTCAGCGAGCAATTTCTCGCGATCATCCTGAGGGATTTGATAATAATCGGGGTGGATTTCGTTGAAGGCCAGAAAGCCGTGGCGATTGCCGCCAAAATCGACGAATGCCGCCTGCAAAGAGGGTTCAACCCTCGTCACTTTTGCAAGATAGATATTGCCTTTTATCTGCTTGTGTTCAGCAGATTCGAAATCGAACTCTTCAATCCGGTTGCCTTTTACGACCGCCACTCTGGTTTCTTCCAGGTGGCGCGCGTCGATGAGCATGCGCGTTGCCATTTATAATTCTCCGAACGCCTGATGCGCGGGTCCAGCCATTGGCTAAGCCTGCGTAAGTGGGGCGTACATTTGTGTGATGACCGGCTGCTGCGAATAGTGCCGAGCGGCCAGTGTTTAAGGATCGGCCCAATGCATTGTGACAAAGGGGCGAAATGTCTGTGTCTGCTGAAATGGGATTATGCTGCGATTGTATTCTGCAAAGCACCAGCCTGTCCGCATTCACCGCCAAGCGTGCGGGACGCTGTTGGCGGGGTTGCGGGAAAGAGCTTCTCATTACTGCATCAACCTGTTGTCGAAATTTGCCGCTGAAGACAGCGAGCAAACCAAGGAAATTTGAGCGAAAAGAGCGCCGAATGCGCGTTCAAGCTGTAAATTTCTCTTGCTGGGCTATTAGCATCGTGGGTTTCACGCTGCAACCATATTGCGTTTGTTAGCCGCAACATTCTAACAAAGCCCTTCAATGTCCACTTCGAAACATCTCGGTCTGATCTTTCTGGTCTTTGTCCTGCTGCCCTTGGTTGCGATTCTTGGCATGTTAGCAATCGGCGCGAAGGCGGCTGTGCCGATGTTTGGCCGCGATTATGTCGCGCAGATTGAGCTGCCCGGTAGCGAAGAGCAAGTTGTCTTGCCGGACGTGTACGGCCCGCAAGATCCTTCACGCCCGCTGGTTGTGATTGATGCGGGACATGGCGGCCGTGATCCTGGTGCAAGTGGGGCTGGGGTGAAAGAAAAGGATGTCGTGCTTGGCCTTGCCGTTGCTCTGAAAGATGAGCTTGTTGCGCAAGGGGGCGTACGGGTCGCTTTAACGCGCGAGGATGACCGGTTCTTGGTCCTTCAAGAGCGCCCAGAAATTGCTCGCCGATTGGGCGCAGATTTGTTCCTGTCGATCCACGCCGATTCGGCAGGCGAGGTCAGCTCAGTGAGCGGCGCGAGTATTTACACCCTATCCAACGAGGCATCGAGCGATGCAGCGGCTCGCTTTGCTGCAAGAGAAAACAATGCTGACAATCTCAACGGCATTTCGGTTGAGGGACAAAGCGAGGCGGTGAGCGACATTCTTGTGGAGCTATCACAGCGCCGGAGCCAGGAAGATTCGAACGGCTTTGCCCAGTTGATCGTGCGGGAAGCTTACGGGCAATTACGGTTTCATCCGCAAACATTGCGTTCGGCTGAGTTGGCGGTCCTGCGGGCACCCGACATTCCGTCCGTCCTGTTCGAAAGCGGGTTCATTACCAATCCAGCAGATGCGCGCCGACTAACTTCAGAAGAAGGTAAGTCACAGTTTGCAGCGATTATGGCGCGGGCCATCACTATTTATTTTGCGCGGATATCGGACGAATAGAAGATAAAGCCGGTAGCGCGTCGTTTGAATGCCGTGCTATGGCGCGAAGGAAGTATGGAAGAAGAAACAAGCATTTCGGGTAAGCAGTTCAGCCTCACGCGGCATTCTGGTGAGGCATGGGAACGGTTAAGGGCCACTTGGCACAGCAACAAATTGTTGCGCTGGGCGGTCTATGCGCTTTTGGTGTTGCTGTTTTTCTGGGCGGTCATTTGGTTCATCTTAACCCGCGATTTGCCTGATGCTGAAGGCTTGGTGGATTACGAAACCCCGCTGCCCACGGTTGTCCGCGGGATCGATGGCGACATTGTGCACTCTTATGCGCGCGAACGCCGGGTTCAGCTGCAATATGCCGATTTCCCCAAGACCATGGTCAATGCCATCGTATCGGCTGAGGATAAGACGTTCTTTAGCCATGGCGGGGTTGATTATCCGGGCACAATCAATGCTGTGTTCGACTACGCCACAAAGTTCGGCTCAGGCGAGCGCGCGGTGGGCGGCTCCACTATAACCCAGCAATTGGCGAAAATCCTGCTGTTGGGAGATGAATATTCGATCACGCGTAAGCTGAAAGAAATGGTCCTAGCTCGCCGAATCGAAGGCGTGCTGGAGAAAGAGGAAATTCTTGAGCTTTATCTCAACGAAATCCCGTTAGGCCGCCGCAGTTATGGCGTACAAGCCGCGGCTCGTGCGTATTTCAATAAGGACGTTGGCGATCTTGAATTGCAAGAAGCCGCTTTCCTCGCGATCCTCCCGAAGGCGCCGGAGAAATACGGCCGCAAGGGCCAAGAGGAAGCAGCAAAGGTTCGCCGTTCCATCGTTCTGCGGCAAATGGCGGAGAACGGATTTATCACCGCTGCGCAGCGCGATGCCGCCAATGCCAAGCCCCTTGGTCTGTCGGCCAGTCGGCAACGGACTACGACTGTTGATGCTGGCTATTTCTTGGAAGAAGTGCGCCGTGATCTGATCCAGAAATTTGGAGAAACAGCAGAGGATACAGGCGCCAGCGGCAAAACTGGCAATAGCGTCTACGCCGGCGGATTGTGGGTGCGCACATCGCTCGATCCCGATTTACAGGATGCCGCTAGCAAAGCCCTTCGTGAAGGGCTCTTGCGCTATCATGGAAGGCGCGGTTGGAGCGGACCCATTGCCACAATTGACTTCGATGACGGACCATGGGCAAGCCAATTGGCGAGTTCTAACCTTGGTATCAATTACAAGGATTACCGTGTCGGCGTAGTCACGAAGAAGTCGGGCAATGCGGCGAGCATCGGCTTTAGCAATGGCGAAGAAGCGCCGCTGATCGGGCTTCCTGCTAAGCTAAAAGCGGGTGATGTGATCGCGGTGAGCCCATCGGGCAATAACTTCCGCGTACGCACGCTACCAGAGGCTCAAGGCGGCTTGGTTGTGCAGAACGCGCAATATGGCCGCGTGCTGGCGATGCAAGGCGGATTTGACCACCGGCTTTCCGACTTTAACCGCGCTACGCAAGCGGAACGGCAACCAGGATCGACCATCAAGCCGTTCGTCTATTCGACCGGGCTGGACAATGGCATGACCCCATCAAGTGAGATTCAGAACGGGCGTTATTGCTATTATCAAGGCAGCAAATACGGGCAGAAATGCTTCCGCGGCGGACGCGCAGGAACATTCCCGCTGCGCTATGGTCTTGAACAATCACAAAACGTGATGACGGTTCAGATCGCGATGACATCGGGCATGGAGAATGTCGTTAAGACGATCAAAGCGCTCGATATCCCAAGCCCGAAAAGCGACTATCAACCTTATCCCGCCTTTGCCTTAGGCGCGGGAGAGACGACCGTGCTGAGAATGGTCAACGCCTATAGCGCGCTGGCCAATCATGGCCGGATGAACACGCCAAGCGTGATCGACTATGTACAGGACCGCCGCGGCAAGGTCATCTTCCGCGCGGACAAGCGCGTGTGCGAAGGGTGCAATATGGCTGAATGGGACGGCCAGCCAATGCCCCGGCTTGGCCAGCTGGGTGAACAGGCAATGGACGCGCGCACAGCGTTCCAAACCATGCATATGCTCGAAGGCGTCATTTCGCGCGGCACGGCCAAAACACTCAGAGGGCTTGGCCTGCCGCTGTTTGGCAAAACTGGTACGACCACTGGTCCGAAAGACGTGTGGTTCATAGGCGGGACGCAGCAATTAGTGGCGGGCGCCTACGTCGGGTTCGACCAGCCGCGCAATATGGGCGGCTATGCTCAGGGCGGAACGGTTGCTGCGCCGATCATCAAATCGCTTATAAGGAACTCACGTGATCGCTGGTCAGACTTGCCTGCGGTGGCGCCCGCGGGTGTGCGCATGGTTCGGGTTGATCGCAAGTCTGGCAAACGCGTGCTGAGCGGCATTCCAGGACGCAGTGAAAAAGCTTCGATCATTTGGGAAGCCTTTAAGCCAGACACAGAACCACCGCGCGAAACGCAGAGCGATATCCTCAAGGCTAAGCGTGATGAAATCCTGAAGCTCGTGCGTCAGGGCCGCAGGGCTGCTGTGCCTGCGAAAAAGCCAAAGCCGAAACCCAAGCCTAAGCCAGAGGAAGCCGCGCCCGCCGCTGCTGAAGGGAACTTTGCCGAGGAACAAGGCGGAATTTACTAGGCCGCGTTTCGCGCTTGCTAGTCGCCTATCACACAGCGCTCGCTTTACAATTATATGCGGCGCGCTAAGCGGTGAGTTGCACATTGTTTGAAGGATTTTTCTATGCGTGCCGAGGGGCAGGCTCATATTGACCGGATCGAAGCCGCATTAGACCTCGTTCGCCAATCGCTGGATTGGGAGCGCGCTTTGCGACGTTTGGACGAGCTGAACGCGCGCGTTCAAGATCCCACGCTTTGGGACAATCCGAAAGAAGCGCAGGCCGTTAGCCGCGAACAAAAGCAGCTCGAAACATCGGTCAATACTGTCAATGAAATCTCATCGGAAATGGCTGATGCGATTGAATTTATCGAAATGGGCGAGGCAGAAGGCGATGCGGATATCGTCGATGACGGTCATGCCAGCCTTGCCAAACTTGCTGACCGTGCCGACGCCGACAAAGTCCAAGCGCTGCTTTCAGGTGAAGCAGACGCCAATGACACATACCTCGAAATTCATGCAGGGGCTGGCGGTACGGAAAGTCAGGATTGGGCCGAAATGCTCCAGCGGATGTACACCCGCTGGGCTGAACGGCGCGGCTATAAAGT
>CAZAIG010000152.1:0-4861 GCA_964485135.1 uncultured Porphyrobacter sp.
CATGATCTTGGGCACGACCATAATGCACAAGCACGCGCGGCTGCACCGGGCGGCACAGAATTGGACGAGCTGGAGATAGCAGGCATCGTGCTGCGTCATGAGGCGAAACGCGGTGAGACAAAGCCTGAGCTTTCCGGGCATTTCCACCCCAAACTAAGACTGAAAGTGCGCGGTAAACACATCGCCCGCCCGTGCGCTGTGATGAGCCAGAACAATGCCGGTTCAGGCCGTATGATCCTGCCCGCATTTGGTGCCTACACAGGCGGGATGGATGCCGGCGATCCAGCCATTCTGAATGCTCTCACACCGGCTAAGTCGGTGACAGCGATCGTTGCAGCTAAGAGCAAACTCACCCGTTTTCCATTGGCCTGTTAAACACGCGCCGCCTACCCCCTAGCCTTCCACTGCAATCATCCCTACATAAGCCTGCAGAGAATCAAGGCTTTTACAGGAGATCCCACATAGCCCGTCCACCACGTCGTTCCATGCAGCCGCCACGTAAGAGCGGACCGCGCTACGACCAACTAATCGAATCCGACAAAGTTCGCGTCATCGATCATGAAGGCGAAAACCTCGGGACAATGTTCACCAGCGAAGCGATTGAGCAAGCCAATGAAGTGGGGCTCAATCTGGTTGAAGTCTCTCCCAACGCCGATCCGCCTGTGTGCAAATTCCTCGACGTCGGCAAACACCGCTATGAAGCGCAGAAGAAAGCCAATCTCGCGCGCAAATCGCAAAAGACGCAGGACATCAAAGAAGTCAAAATGCGTCCGAACATCGACACGCATGATTACGATGTGAAGATGCGCAATGTCGACAAGTTCATTGGCAATGGCGACAAAGTGAAAGTTACCTTGCGTTTCCGTGGCCGCGAAATGGCGCACCAGGAATTGGGCATGAACCTGCTTAAACGCGTTCAAGATGACACAGCCGAAATCGCCAAGGTTGAGGCTTTTCCTCGGCTCGAAGGGCGTCAAATGCTGATGGTGCTTGCACCGAAGTAATGCGAGCTTCCTTCATAGTTGAATGCGATCAGGAGTGCTTCCCTAAGCTCTCAAATTCTT
Organism: uncultured Porphyrobacter sp.; assembly: GCA_964485135.1. GTDB lineage: Bacteria > Pseudomonadota > Alphaproteobacteria > Sphingomonadales > Sphingomonadaceae > Erythrobacter. The sequence continues at coordinate 1,065 of CAZAIG010000152.1, forward strand.
GACGCATTGGCTGGCTTGCGAAAGAATGTATCCCAATGGGATTTCTTAGGGTCAGGACCCAAGCATGACAGCCAGCACTATCGGGCGCATATTGGGCCCGGCATTCTTTGCGATAACCGTATTCCTCGACGCCCCAGCTGGTATGCCGCCGCAGGCGTGGCTGGTTGCTGGACTGGTGGTGTGGATGGCGAGCTGGTGGATGACAGAGGCCGTGCCGCTCACAGCAACCGCGCTGCTTCCTTTTGTTGTGCTACCATTTGCTGGCGTATCAAGTGCAAAAGAAGTCGCGAGCACTTATTATTCTCCGATACTCTTCCTGCTTTTGGGCGGGGCATTCATTGCATTGGCGATTGAGCGCACTGGGTTGCACCGGCGATTGAGCCTTGCCATCCTCAGCTTTGTTGGCAGCGGCGGCGGGCAAACCCGGCTCTTGCTTGCCTTTATGATTTCAGCTGCCGTGCTTTCGATGCTGATTTCCAACACCTCAACCTCTCTGATTATGATGCCTATGGCGCTTGCTGTTTTATCTGGTGGAACTGTCGCCGCCTCCGGCCTCCACCCTTCCAGCCCCCCAATTTCTGGGAGCCTATCCGAAAATGTTCCGGGCGGAAGGGTGGAGGGCGCGGGTGGTGAAGCCCCTCAAACAGAAGGCCTCTCCGGCGCATTGCCAATGGGAATCGCCTTTGCCGCATCAATTGGCGGGCTGGGAACTCTGGTTGGCTCGCCGACCAATGCAATTGCGGTTGGATTGCTCGACACCACAATAGGAATGGAGATCACTTTTATCGAATGGTCGCTTTACGGCATCCCCATCGTCATCATTGGAGTCCCTTTGGCAGCTTTTATCATCAGCAGATTCCAGCGCGTAGCCGAGCACCCTTTCGATGTGGACGGAGCGCGCGCAGCGATTGCGACCGGGGATGCTTGGAGCGCGGCAGAAAAGCGGCTCGTCCCGATTGTGTTCCTCACATTCCTTGCATGGATGACCGTGCCATGGGCGAAAGACTACTTGCCAGCAGGGTCATGGACCAATGGGACGATTGCAATCCTCGCCAGCTTTGCCTTGTTCCTGATGCCGGATGGCACAGGCCGGCCTTTGCTGATTTGGAAAGAAGCCGACCGCGCGCCATGGGGCGTCATCATGATGTTCGGAGGCGGCCTTGCCCTTGCCGCAGGGATGCAAGTGAGCGGGCTTGCCGATTGGCTGGGTCAAGCTTTGCTGCCGCTGGAAAGCCTGCCGCTGATCGTGGTTGCGCTTGCACTCGTTGCGATGGTTGTATTGATCACCGAGTTTGCCAGCAATGTGGCCACTGCGACCGGCATTATTCCCGTAGTTGCCGCCCTCATCGTAGCATTGGGAGCTGATCCGATCTTGCTCGCCATGCCTGCTGCCCTTGCGGCAAGTTGGGGCTTTATGCTGCCAGCGGGAACTGGCCCCAATGCCATCGCATGGTCAACGGGCCGAATTCGGATCGAAAAGATGGTTGGCGCAGGCCTGATATTAGATGTGATTGGGATCTTTATGATTGTCGCAGTGGTTTGGGCAATCGCGGCAGTGGTCTGAAGGGGATCTAAGCTCGTCTCGCGAGGTCTAGGGGTGGTCTATGGGTCATCTCTGCGATCAGTTTTGATCCAAATTTGCACCCAATATCCTGTCCTGCCGGTCTCGCCCAGAACTGCGCCTCATCACCACATTTTGCGCGTTCGCCCCTTGTCGCGGTGCAAATCACCGCCCGATATCCGGTCCCAGAACCGTCCGCCTACAATCTGTTCAGCATCGTAAGTTTTAACGAGGAATGTCTCGAGCGGATCGGTCTGCCTTTTGTTCGGTATTTCAAAAGTCCAAAGCCGGAAACGGCCCCGATTGTTCTCCACAAGCACGCTTTTGATAAAGGCATGCGGCACTGGAATACTGATCCCGAAATCCGCCTGATCCTTGCCGATCCGCTCGACTTTCTCGCCGAAGTAAAACACCGGACAAGTCAGCACATAGGTCTCAAGCGTGCTTGGCCGGGAATCAAGGTCACGAATTTCCTCTTCCAGCTTCTTCCAAATGCCCGAATTGAAACTCGGTTTTTGCGGAGACATATTGGAGAGCAGAAATGTCTCTGAGTTTTGGATCGCTTGCAGGTCCTGATTGGCGCTGGCGACCAAATGCCCGCGATGATAGCCGCTCCCGACATAGGCTTTTAGACCAGCACGAAAGCGCTTGGGGATGCGAGTGTCCGCGCGAAACACGTCCTTACGCGCAACCCCCGATAGATCATTGACCAGCTCGCGTTCGCGGTTGATGATTTCAAGCGTCCATTTCGCCTGCCGAAAATACCATGAATAGCCGATCGTAAAGTGACGCCCGGTCAAAATCTGATCGCAAACCGGCGCGCCGTAACGCAATTCGCGCTGCATCTGAAACGGGTCGTTACTCACACTACCACTCCCACCAATTGGAGCCTTTTAGTCCACATCCACCATATCGCATTGGAAGCAAGCGACAGATTTGCACAAGGACTTGAGACCCGCTTGAACCGTACGCAAACGCGCGTTAGTTTCCTCTGCAACCAATGCCCGGTCAGAGAAGCGCTTCTGCGGAGGTTAGAAGCGGGCGCTGAACGGGACTTTTGTTGGGCTCCTGCCTTCCTGGGAGCGTGATACAGGAAGGAAGCGCGCATGAGCGATGCCATTGATCCCGCTGAGACACCCACCCCTCGCCGTAAGCCCAAACCGGAAAAGCGCAGCATTGGCGGACGCGAGCTAAAGCCCTCAACCCTGATGATGGGCCATGGCTATGATCCGGCCTTGTCGGAAGGTTCGCTCAAAGCGCCGATCTTCCTCACCTCCACTTTCGCTTTTGAAAATGCAGCGGCGGGCAAACGCCATTTCGAAGGGATCACTGGCAAGCGCGAAGGCGGCGCAGAAGGGCTGGTTTATTCGCGCTTCAATGGCCCCAATCAGGAAATCCTCGAGGATCGTCTTGCGGTGTGGGACGGGGCGGAAGACGCGCTCACCTTCTCCTCCGGTATGACCGCGATCTGCATCTTGATGCTGGCGAATGTCAGCCAAGGCGATGTCATCGTCCATTCCGGGCCTTTGTACGCAGCCAGCGAAGGTTTCGTCGCCAAGGTGCTCTCCAAATTCGGCGTCACCTATGTGGACTTTCCCGCCGGTGCATCGCGCGAAGAGCTGGACGAAATCATCAAACGCGCCAAATGCCAAGCGGGCGAAAATGGCGGCAAGGTCGCGATGATCTATCTCGAAAGCCCCGCCAACCCGACCAATGCCTTGGTCGATATCGAAGCTGTCAAAGAAGCGCGCGATGCGAACCTTGGCAAGCCTTGCCCCATTGCGATCGACAACACGTTCTTGGGGCCGCTGTGGCAGCGCCCGCTCGACCATGGCGCAGACATCGTCGTTTACTCGCTGACCAAATATGTCGGCGGGCATTCCGACCTAGTGGCTGGCTCTATCGCCGGAGCAAAGAAATGGATGGATCCGGTCCGCGCACTGCGCAACACGATGGGCGGCATTGTCGATCCTAACACCGCATGGATGCTGTTGCGCAGCCTTGAAACGGTGGAACTCAGGATGAGCCGCGCAGGCGAAAACGCTGCCAAAGTCTGCAAATTTCTGGCCAGCCATCCCAAGGTTGAGGGGCTTGGCTATCTCGGCATGATCGACGATCCGCGCCAGCAAGATATCTATGACCGGCACTGCTCTGGGGCTGGGTCAACCTTCTCAGTCTTTATCGAGGGCGGCGAGGCCGAGAGCTTTCGCTTCCTCGATCATTTAACCATCGCCAA
>CAZAIG010000153.1:0-4781 GCA_964485135.1 uncultured Porphyrobacter sp.
TCCTGCGCCATCGCAGCGCTGCTACCCAAAACCGCCACACTTGCCGCCCCAGCAAGAACAGTACCGCGCAAAAGCGCTGCTTTCGATTGAATTACTTTAGTCATTTCAACACATCCTCAAATCATTTGCGTGAAACCGAATCCCCATTTCGGATCGCGGTTGAGGCTTTGCTAATTGACTAGAAAATTAAGTGTTAGTGTAATCAAATGCATAAAATACATATAGAAATTGCATCTAAATTGTTTTGGCGGATATTGTTAAATCTGCGATCTCAAATGCCATTATTGTGATCTTGGTGGGCTGAATTCGATCAGTCTTAGGGGGCGATTTGGCTGACAGCCTTACCAATGTGTTTGAAAAGTTCGGAGCGGATATTCTGACCACTGATGGGAAGATACTGGCCTATCTCTCTGCTCAAGGCCCCACGCGGGTTAAAGAGGTAATGGTCGAGGTAAATGCCTCCTATCGTGGGTTCTATTTGGCCGTTGAGCGGCTTAAACGCGACGGTCTTGTAACCACTCTTCCTGACCAGAAGGACAAGCGGGTTCGCATCCTTGCCCTGACTGCCGCGCAAGAAAGTTAGAGCGCTCGGCGATTTTGACGCCCCATAAATATGGGGGGCAAAGGATCGAACTTCCCCAGAACTGCGGGAATGACCGGGCTGCCTTCTTCTGCTTTTTCCATCAGCACATTCTTTGGAAGCTGCGCAGCACCGCTGCGGGCATGAATAGGGGACCGGTAAATTGACTGAAGATGTATTGGTGGCTGCAGAAAAGGCTGGCGTGGTTACGCTGACGACAGAAGGGAAAATCCTCAACTATTTAAACGACAATGGCACGGCCTGCGTGAAAGAGGTCATGTATGATCTCGATGCGTCCTATCGCGGCTTCTATATCGCGCTCGAGCGGTTGAAACTGGCCAATGTCGTTCGCAGCGAAATCAGCCCGCAAGACAAGCGAGTGCGGCTGCTGTTCCTCAACCTTGGCGCGCAGCCGGAATAACCCCCAAATGCAAACGACTATTCGGGGCGGGATCTGACAGGAAAGCGCCCGCGACTTCTCGCGCGGATTGCTTTACAGATGCTGAAAAGTTCAGCCAATTCCGGTTGAAGGACCAAGGCCCCGCGCGATCCAATGGTCATTCGCGCAGCGCAGAGACAACAGCGCATAGGCAACGAGAAAGGCCAGTGGGATACAAGTGTTGCTGAGCAAGCCTGCCTATAGATTCCTGAAATGGGCCGCATTGATCGCGGTATTGCTGGGCTTTGCGCTCACTGCGCCAAGCAGCACGCGGTGGGGCCTCAATCCCATCGATGAGGGCGATGTGCTGGTTTATCAGGCGGACCATCATGGGCTGTCGCGTGGCACCGCTTCGGCGAGAGATGCAGTCGTTCTTAGCGATTATCAAGTGGGCGATGTTCCCGCACCGGTCCAATTCCACATTCCGCCACCCATTGTGCGACAGGATCGCTATTTCTTTGTCGCCAATATCAGCGAACCCTTGCGGATGTTTGTGGGCGGGTCATTGACCGGCGCGTATAGTGATCAAGGGTATGAAGGCATCGGCTTATCCCGGCATTTCATGCTTGGCCCCCAGTCTGAAATCCTGGCTCGACCAGATAGCCTGCGCGTCGATCTGGTGGGCGCTAACCTTACAGGGCAACCCACCGCATCAGCCTTCTTCTTCGGCGATGAAGCCGATAGCGCCCGCACCCTCAGCGCTTATGCCGAGTGGTCTGCGCAGCTTAGAATGGCCAATGCTCTTGCCGCAATGCTCGCGCTGGCTTGCGGCATTGCTGGACTGCTGTTTGGAAAGGCAAGGTATCGCTATATCGCTGGCGTTATCGTGGGCTCAACTTTTGCCATGATCGCTGCGCCGGGCTGGCTTCCGATCGTTCCGGTAGCACCTGCGTGGGTGCTATCCGCTGGATTGATTTTGAGCGGCATTGTCTTTCTCTATTCCGAACGCGCAGCCGCGCCCGGGTCAATGGACCGTTACAATCTTGTGCTAGCGGGCCTTGCGATTTTGGGCGGCGCAGCAGGCTTGATGCTGACCCAGCTTGACCGCTTTGGTTTGGATTTCTTCACGGTCCGCCACTTGATCAATCTGGCTGCTGTCCCGATGGCGCTGATCGGCTTGCCGCGCGCTTTGGCTGGCGATGTTCGCGATTTGCTAGTCAGACTGGAGCAATCTCGCCATGATCTGGGCCTCAAAGATGAGATTATCGAGCAGCAAGAACAGCAAATGCAGGACCAGATCCGCAAGCAGGCCATTCTAGAGGAACGCCAGCGCTTTGTGCGCGATATGCATGACGGCGTGGGCGGAAATCTGCTGTCTCTCTTAATGCGCGTTCGCACCAAAAGGGTGGATCTGGAAAAGGTCGAACTGGAGCTGGAAGATGGGCTGACCGACCTGCGATTGGTCGTCGATTCGCTCGATCAAACCGGCGCAACACTGGTGCAGGCCCTTGCCATGTTCAAATCGCGCGCAGAACGCCAGCTGGATGCAGTGAATGTCGCGATGGAATGGTCGCAAGAAGGCGACATTGGCGCGCGCCAATTCGACTCCCGCGCAATTCTGAGCATTTATCGCATCATGCAGGAAGCAACGACCAACGCACTGCGCCATGCGGGGCCCAAGACAGTGCATTTCAGCACCCATTACAGGGATGCAACCGGTGAAATTACTGTTCAGATTTGCGATGATGGTGCAGGGTTTGATGAAACAGCTATCAAGGCGGGCCGCGGCCTAGCCAATATGCGCCAACGCGCCGCACAATTGGGCGGAGAAATTTCCATCGCGGGGGCCAGCGGCGGCGATACCGGCACCTGCGTCACACTGAAAATCACAGGCCCCGCACCCGCTGCTTCTTAAAGTTTAATCCAGCCGTTTTGCACCGCTTCAAAAACGGCTTCATTGCGCGAATGGACGCTCATCTTGGAGTAGATGGATTTCACATAGTCGCTGATCGTGTGGACCGACAGTTCCAGCAGTTCGGCTGTTTCCTTGTAAGACAGCCCGCGCGAAAACATCAGGAGCACGTCTTGCTCGCGGTTTGTCAGAATGTTTTCAACTGGCTCTTCAGACGCGGCCGGCGCACTGGCATCAGCGCCAACCAAGCTTAAAACATGTTTTGCCGCCTGCGGGCTGATCGGATTGCCGCCCGTTATAACCGCGCGAATATCACGCTTTATCTGTTCAGCTGGTGTATCTTTGAGCAAATAGCCATTGGCCCCCGTTTCAAAGGCAAGCAGCACGCTGACCCGGTCGCCCAGAACCGTCAGGATCAGCGATTTGCTGCATTGCTGCTCCACCGTCCATTTGATGAGATCAATGCCGCTGCCATCAGGCAGTTGGATATCGACTAGGCATAGATCAGGCGGGTCGGCCTTCACTTTCTCAAGCGCTTCGGCCAGCGTCCCGCAATCAAAAGCGATTTCCATATCCGCTTCTTGCGCCAGCAATGTCTTGAGATAGATCCGCGTATCGGGATCATCTTCCAATATTCCGATGCGGATCAGATTATTGCTCAATGACGGACTCCGGCCGGTCCCAACAATTGGCATAGGGTTGGTTGGAGACATTCACGATGGCAGCTGTGTTGATCGGAATATCGCTGTAGCTGATGGCTGATCCGCCGCCAGACTCGTTAAATTCGAGCACCCGCCAACCTTTACCAAATTCGCTGGCGCAGAATTGGTCTGCCTGCGCCAATTGGGCAAATTGCCCCGCGCGCACAGCCGGCGTCAGGCGTACTTCTCCTTGGATAACGAAGCGATCGTAACCGGGGGCGCCCCCTGCCAACCGATCAATTGGCCCCGGCTTATTGTTGGGCTGGAAACAAGCCATGGGCAGGGGCTGCGAACAGGATTGCGTCCCAGTGTAGGGGTCGCACCGCGGCTGCATGGAGTTGAAGTCGCACGACAAGAAGGAAACATCCTTTCCCCATGGTTTGGAGGAGTATTCGCGATAGGTAGTGGCCCGCGCCTCTTTAGGCTCCTGACACAATAACAAAGCAGCAAAATCGATGATGGTATCATCCGAAACTCTAAGGTCGATGCGCTCGTCACGATCTTTTGAGTTAAAGAAAGGCAGCAATCCTTTTCCTTCCCCATCCGGCAGTGCGTTTCGAAAATCGGTAATGTCGATTTTGTAGAGGTTTGGGGTTCCTTTGAGCTTGTGCTTTTCCCATTCGGTCGCGCTCAAGAACGCATAGCCATCTCTGTCATCAAGAATTGACCTTTCAACCTCCGATTTCAGATTAGTGAGAGCGATATTGTCATTGTCGTTCCCGCCTGCTGGCTTCATTCCAATAAGCAATGCGCCCGAGACAATTCCCTTGGGCACTTCGAAATAATCAATCAATTGCTTGTCTGTCCCGCCTTCATCATATTGACGCGTAAAGAAATCGTCCGGTTGGCCATTGGCATCAGCAAAGCGCGGCACGGCTCGCAATTCTTCGCGCATCACGGCAGGTTCCAGCTCTGTGCGATCGAAATTATCAGGCACCCCGCGCAGCAATTTGACCGGCGTCAGACCCTCTTTGCAAGAAAAGGCATCGATCATCTCTAGCGGCTTAGGAGGGGAGGCGTCCTCCTCCGCCTTCGTCCAATCCGCGCTGCCACCGCTCAGGAAAATGACAAGCAAAGCCCCAACGGCGCTGGAAACCAGCGCGACCAAGGCTATCGGTATATAGGATTGAAAAGATGAACTATTCACGTGCTCTGCCTATCGGATCACGGCCATTTCAGCAATTGGCAAGTAACTGATCAATTATCTTC
>CAZAIG010000154.1:0-4708 GCA_964485135.1 uncultured Porphyrobacter sp.
CAAACGCCCGCTCAAATCACTGTCTGACATGCTGAAAGGTAAGCAAGGCCGCTTCCGTCAGAACTTGCTGGGTAAGCGCGTCGATTACTCTGGCCGCTCGGTCATCGTGACCGGACCTGAGCTGAAACTGCATCAGTGCGGTCTTCCGAAGAAGATGGCATTGGAGCTGTTCAAGCCGTTCATCTACGCGCGTCTGGACGCGAAAGGTCTTTCGATGACCTTGAAGCAGGCCAAGAAATGGGTCGAAAAAGAGCGCAAGGAAGTGTGGGACATTCTGGATGAAGTCATCCGCGAACACCCTGTTCTTTTGAACCGTGCGCCAACGCTTCACCGTTTGGGCATTCAGGCGTTTGAGCCTGTGTTGATCGAAGGTAAAGCGATCCAGCTTCACCCGCTGGTCTGCTCAGCCTTTAACGCCGACTTTGACGGCGACCAGATGGCGGTCCACGTACCGCTTTCCTTGGAAGCTCAGCTCGAAGCGCGCGTCTTGATGATGTCGACCAACAACATCCTCTCGCCCGCTAACGGCAAACCGATCATCGTTCCTTCGCAGGATATGGTGCTGGGTATCTATTACCTTTCGATGGACCGCGAAGGCGAGCCGGGCGAAGGCATGGTGCTCGCTGATATGGCCGAAGTGCATCAGGCGCTGGAAGTAGGCGCAGTGACGCTTCACTCCAAAGTTCACACCCGCGTCGCGCAGGCTGATGAGAAAGGCAAGATCCACTATAAACGGTTTGAAACCACTCCGGGCCGCTTGCTCATCGGTGAATGCCTGCCGAAAAACCACAAGGTGCCTTACGACATCGTCAACCGTCTTCTGACCAAGAAGGATATCGGCGATGTGATCGACGAAGTGTATCGTCACACGGGTCAGAAAGACACGGTCCTGTTCGCTGATGCGATCATGGTCCTTGGCTTCCGCCACGCGTTTAAGGCCGGTATCTCCTTTGGTAAGGACGACATGATCATCCCTGATAGCAAGGATGGCATGATCGAAGAGACCAAGGCGCTGGTTTCCGATTATGAGCAGCAGTATCAGGACGGCCTGATCACTCAGCAGGAAAAATACAACAAAGTAATCGATGCTTGGAGCCGCTGCGGTGACCAAGTAGCGGACGCCATGATGGACCGGATTAAAGCGCGTCCGAAGGATAAGGATGGCCGCGAGGCAGAGATCAACTCGATCTATATGATGAGCCATTCCGGTGCGCGTGGTTCGCCAACGCAGATGAAGCAGCTGGCGGGTATGCGCGGTCTGATGGCCAAGCCTTCTGGCGAGATTATCGAAACACCGATCATCTCTAACTTTAAAGAGGGTCTGACGGTTCTTGAATACTTCAACTCGACCCACGGCGCGCGTAAAGGTCTTGCCGATACCGCGCTTAAGACGGCGAACTCAGGCTATCTGACCCGCCGTCTTGTCGACGTGTCGCAAGACTGCGTCATCGTTGAGAAAGACTGTAAAACCGAGAATGCGCTGGAAATGCGCGCCATCGTTCAGGGCGGCAGCGTGATTGCCTCTTTGGGTGAGCGCATTTTGGGCCGGACCACAGCAGAAGATCTGGTCAACGCCAAAACCGGTGAAGTGATCGTCAAATCGGGCACTTTGCTCGATGAAGCGATGGTGAAAGAGATCGAAGCGGCAGAAGTGATGTCGGCCAAAATCCGTTCACCACTGGTGTGTGAAGCCGACCAGGGTGTTTGTGCGACCTGCTATGGCCGCGATCTTGCTCGCGGTACGCCGGTCAACATCGGTGAGGCCGTTGGCGTTATCGCTGCACAGTCAATCGGTGAGCCGGGCACTCAGCTGACCATGCGGACGTTCCACATTGGCGGCGCGGCGCAGGTTAATGAAACCAGCCATCTGGAATCGATCTCTGACGGTACGGTCGAATACCGCGACATGCCGACCATTAAGGACAAAAAGGGCCGCACGCTCAGCTTGGCCCGCAATGGTGAAATCGCTGTTATCGATGCCGAAGGGCGCGAGCGCGAAATGCACAAAGTGCCTTACGGTACTGTTCTGATGCATAAGAGCGGCGCGAAGATCAAAGAAGGCGAGCGTCTGGCTGAATGGGATCCGTTCACTCTGCCAATCATTACCGAGCAATCGGGAACTGTGCGCTATCAAGACTTGCTTGATGGCACGACGATGGAGGAAACCTCTGATGAGGCGACCGGTATCGCTCAGCGCGTTGTGACCGAAAACCGGGCAACGGGACGCAAGAAGAAAGAGGATCTTCGCCCGCGTCTTACCCTGCTTGGCGAAGGCCAATCGCTTGATGATGATGGCGAGACCGAGGCACAGCGTTACATGCTGGCACCGGGCACCACGCTGTCAGTTGAAGATGGCCAAGAGGTTGAAGCCGGCGATATTCTCGCCCGCGCCAGCCGCGAAGCTTCGAAAACCCGCGATATTACCGGCGGTCTGCCGCGCGTTGCTGAACTGTTTGAGGCGCGCATGCCGAAAGACGTATCAGTCATCGCCAAAATCGACGGCAAGATCGAATTTGTGCGCGAGTACAAAGCCAAGCGTAAGATCGCGATTGTCCCGGAAGAAGGTGATCCAGTTGAGTATCTGATCCCCAAAACCAAAGTGATCGACGTGCAAGAAGGCGACATGGTGAAGAAGGGCGATACGCTCATCTCCGGTTCGCCCAACCCGCACGATATCCTGGAAGTTTTGGGCGTCGAAGCTTTGGCTGAATATCTCGTCAATGAGATTCAGGAAGTCTACCGGCTGCAAGGCGTGAAGATCAACGACAAGCACATTGAGACGATCGTTCGTCAGATGCTGCAAAAAGTTGAAATCACCTTTGGCGGCGATACCACTTTGCTTCCCGGCGAGCAGGTTGATCTGGCTGAAATGCTCGAAACCAATGCCAAACTTGGCAAGGGTAAGAAGCCTGCCACTGGCACGCCAATCCTGCTCGGCATCACCAAGGCGAGCTTGCAAACACGCAGCTTTATCTCTGCCGCATCCTTCCAGGAAACCACACGCGTGCTGACGCAGGCGGCGGTTGAGGGCAAGCAAGACACGCTGATCGGTCTCAAAGAAAACGTGATCGTTGGCCGCTTGATCCCAGCGGGTACGGGCGCAGGTATGAACCGGATGCGGGTGACCGCCTCCAGCCGTGACGCAGCCTTGAAGGCGGCTTGGAAAAAGCAGCAGGAAAAGCTGGCGGCTGAAAACGCTACGGAAGAAGAGCCCGAAGCGGATAAGCCAATGAGCGAGGCCGATATGGCAGCGGCCATGGCCGCAGCAGCGCCAAAGCCTGCTGAACCAGAAGCAGCCCCGGAGGCAGCTCCTGAGGCAGCGCCAGAAGAAGGCGGCGAGGCGTAAACCCTCACCGTTTGTCCAATCTGGCGGCAAACAAGCCGCGGTAATAGAGCCCCGCCTAAGTGTTATGCTTTGGCGGGGCTTTGTTTAACATCCATCACAGGTTAGTGATCATTCATGACCATCACACGTTTCGCTCCTTCGCCAACTGGCCGCTTGCATGTCGGCAATATCCGCACTGCTTTGCACAATTGGATGCTCGCGCAGAAACTGGGCGGGAAATTCCTGCTGCGCATCGACGATACTGATCCAGAGCGCAGCAAAGAAGAATATGTAGAAGCGATCCGCGCGGATCTCGCTTGGCTGGGCATGCATCCCGATGGCGAAGAGCGCCAGTCGCTCCGGCTTGCGCGCTATGATGCGGCGTTTGACGCTTTGAAAGCAGCGGGGCGCGTTTACCCAGCCTACGAAACGGCTCAGGAATTGGAGCTAAAGCGCAAGGTGCTGCTCGGGCGCGGGCTGCCGCCGATTTATGATCGCGGCGCGCTTGCGCTGACCGACGAAGATCGCGCGGCAAAAGAGGCAGAGGGCATTCAGCCGCATTGGCGATTTAAGCTCGATCATGACGAAGCGATTGCATGGGACGATGGCGTGCGCGGCGCAGCCAAGTTTGATCCCAAGCTTTTGTCCGATCCCGTCATCCGGCGCGCGGATGGATCGTGGCTCTATATGCTGCCATCGGCGGTGGATGACATTGAGATGGGCGTCACTCATGTCCTGCGCGGAGAGGATCATGTCTCCAACACAGCTGTGCAAATTCAGATGTTTACCGCGCTCTATGCAGCGGGCTTTGCCGAGCAATCCGACCCCGCAAAGTCGCACCCCGATTTCGCGCATGAGGCTCTGCTGGTGGGAGTAGAGGGTAAGCTCTCCAAGCGCCTTGGCTCGCTTGGCTGTGATGCCCTGCGCGAAAAGCACATCGAACCCGAAGCTTTGGTCGCCATGCTGGCGCGCTTGGGAACTTCGCTGCCGGTTGAGCCGATCGCCGAGCGCGCAACATTGCTCGAAACATTCGACCTTGCGACATTTGGCCGAGCGCCCGCCAAGTTTGACGATGCCGAGCTTGAACGGGTCAACACCGCAATCGTTCATCAGATGGACTATGCCAGCGTTGCTGAGCGCTTGCCAGAAGGTATGGGCGAAGAAGCATGGCATGCCATCCGGCCAAACGTGGCCAATATGGGTGAGGTCGCCGAGTGGTGGCGGCTTGTCACAGGCCCGATTGATGCGGTGGATTTCTCGGATGAGGACAAAGCCTATCTGGCGGAGGCGGCAAACGCACTCACATGGAGCGATGACAATCCGTGGGGCGCGCTGACGTCTGCTTTGAAGGCCAGCACAGGGCGCAAGGGTAAAGCGCTGTTC
>CAZAIG010000155.1:0-1844 GCA_964485135.1 uncultured Porphyrobacter sp.
TCATCCAATTCCTTACCCGTCAGCGTCACGACATGCAGCAGGTTGGTCGCGCCCGGCGTTCCAAAAGGCACACCGGCGAGCGCGATCAGCTTGCTGCCCGCTTCGCCAAAACCGTGGCGCAGAGCCATCCGCTTACCCTTGGCGATCATTTCTTCAAAGCTGCCGATATCCTTGGTGGCCACAGCATGCGCACCCCACAATAGCGCCACACGCCGCGCGGTTCGGTTCGACGGCGTCAGCACTAGCACCGGCGTATCGGGCCGTTCGCGCGCCACGCGCCGCGCGGTCGAGCCAGAAGCTGTAAACACAGTGATCGCGCTGATCGGCACAGTGTCGGCAATGGTCATGCAGCTATGTGCGAGCGCGTCAGACGTGGTTGCGTCCGGCGTTGTTTCATGGAAGCGAACGCGGTCCTTATACCCTTCGTCGCGCTCAACCTGGCTGGCGATCCTGTCCATCATCATCACCGATTCCTCAGGCCATTCACCCGCTGCGCTTTCGGCAGAGAGCATCACTGCATCCGCGCCATCATAGACCGCATTGGCCACATCAGAGACTTCCGCGCGTGTGGGCGTGGGTGCCTCAATCATGCTTTCCAGCATTTGGGTCGCCACGATCACTGGCTTGCCCGCTGTGCGCGCGGCATTGACGATGCGCTTTTGCAAAGGCGGCACCTCAAATGGTTCCAGCTCGACGCCCAAATCGCCGCGCGCCACCATTAGCCCGTCTGACATCTCAAGAATTTCATCGAGCTTGCTGACGGCCATCGGCTTTTCAATCTTTGCACACAGCGCGCCATATCCGCCCATCAGCTTGCGCGCTTCGGCCAAATCTTCGGGGCGCTGAACGAAAGATAGCCCGATCCAGTCCGCCCCATGATCCACAGCGAAGGACAAATCGCTGCGGTCCTTTTCTGTGAGGGCAGGGATCGGCACTTCGACATCGGGCACATTCACGCCCTTACGATCAGAGATCACCCCGCCAACTTCGGCCGAGCAAAGGATCGCTTCATCATCGGCGCGGATCACGCGCAGGCGGATCTTGCCGTCATTGATGAGCAGACGCTGGCCTTTCTCCAGAATGCCGAAAAGCTCTGGATGCGGCAGCTCCACGCGGGTTTCATCGCCCGGTTCAGGATTGCGGTCGAGCGTGAAGTGCCCTGAATGGCGGATCACCGCCTTGCCATCCTTAAACGTGCCGACGCGCAATTTGGGCCCTTGCAAATCGCACAGGATCGCAATGGGCCGGCCAACTTCAGCCTCCAATGCGCGGATCGCGGCGATTGTTTCGGCGTGGGCCGCTTGATCGCCGTGGCTCATATTGACGCGGAAAGCATCGGCGCCCGCCATGAACAATTTGCGCAGCATTTCGGGCGAGCGGCTGGCCGGGCCAACCGTGGCGAGGATTTTGACCTTGCGGCCGCGCGGGCCGATGGTGCTTACTTTTGTCTGTTCCATTATTTGCCAGCTATGGCACAGCTATGCGTCAACTCAAGGTCATGCGCATAAGGAAGGGCCGATATGGATACGAATTCACCCGAAAGTCTTGAGAATCTGGATGACGCCGTGGCAGCGGCTGCGTTTCGCCGCTTGGTCACGCATTTGCAGCACCGCCATGATGCGCAAAACATTGATTTGATGGGCCTATCGGGTTTTTGCCGCAATTGCCTTGCCGATTGGATCATGGATGCAGGGTTTGAAGGCGATAAGGCAGCCGCACGCGAGCTTATTCACGGTATGCCGATGGATGAGTGGAAGGCGGCGCATCAGACGCCTGCGACGGATGAGCAATTGGCGCGGATGAAAGAAAGCGTGGCCCGAAACAAAAATTAGCCATAAATAGCG
>CAZAIG010000155.1:1944-4618 GCA_964485135.1 uncultured Porphyrobacter sp.
AGCTCAACCTCACCGAAATTCTTGGCCAGCTGCTTGCGCCCAATCGAGGTAAAGGCGCAGCCTTGGTAATCATCGACTAGCAAGGCAGAGGCAAAGGCTTCGGTGCAATATACCCCGCCAACCGGCGTAACCGGTTCGATCCGCGCGGTGCGGTTCACCTCGCCGCCATACCAGATGCGGTTGCCGGTGATGCGGTCTGTGCCGACCCAGATGGGCCCGAAATGCAGCCCGATACGCATGCCGGCCACATCACCTTTGGGTGTTAGAGCCTCGGGCAATTCAGCCAAAGCGGATTGCAGATCGAGCGCGATCGCAGCCGCCTCGCGCGGTTCATCAGTGATGACATAGATTGCATCGCCCCAAGTGTTGCGAAACTCCACATGGTCACCGTAACGGTCTAGGATTGCGCCAATCCGCCCCATCACCTCGCGCATGAAGAGCGGCAATTCGCGCTCGCCCAGCCGCGAGAACCCTTTGTAATCGGCAAAGAGGATAGAGCGAATTTCGCGCCGTGTGCCTTCGCCAATCACTGGTTTTTCGGGGAAAGAGAGATCGCGCGGAACCTCGCCCGCAGGGATCGCAATTGTCTCGCGCCCAAGGCCGCGCCACAGGCCAATATCGGCAACTGTTCCGGCTAGGCCAGTGGCAGAGAATGAATGGAACTTGTCCGATATGACCGCCAATTGAACGGCCTCCATGCCCTCTTTCTGGCTGCGCAACACGGCCAGTCCCATGGCGAGGCGGGTGTTATAGGCAAACTGGTTGTCATCGCCGACATAGGCGCCGGGCGTGGCGAAATGCACAGAGGCCGCTGCATCCATGCAAGCGTGATAGCGCTCCAGCCATTCATCGCCTCCGCAGGTCACGCTTTCAGCGATGAAATCATCGGCGGCAAAAGGCAGGACAACATTAAGCTCGCCGCCAGCGGCCAGAATAGCTTCTGCAATCAGAATGTCTGCGCCGCAAGCCAGCGGACCGTAGCCAATGCGGACGCCGTGCGCGGAAATTTCGGCGGCGATCCGCGTGGCCAAGTCCGTTTCCGCCGTGCTGCCGCTTGCGAACATATGGCCGCAATAGAGCGCAATGGCGGGGTCACGGGACCGCGTCATTGGTGTTCTCATAGCTCTGGATCAGCGCGACATTATTCTGTTCAATAGGAGACAGAGTGACCTCGCTTGCGACAGGTTGATACCAATTGAACTGTCCGAAATGGGCCTGAAGGTCTGGGGCCTGAAAGATCTTACCCTTGCGCGCGTAAATCTCGTTTCGCGCTATGCGCAATTGCGCTTCGGATAGCGGCGCAACCTCAGAGGCCTTCAAAGTTCTGTCGCTGGAACCGGCCAAAATGAAGTCGTCGTCTGATGCGGATGGCGTTTGAGGATCATCGCTGCCGCGCACGCGTATTAGGCGGCGCGCAACATAACCTTTCGTCCCGTCAGACAGCTCCACCGGCCACCATTTGCCCGGCTCGCGCCGAGCGCGGAACGTCTCGCCGACCTGCACTTTGCCGACAATGGCCGACGAGGTCGAAGGGCGCTCGCGCACATTGGAATGGCCGTCTGCGTCCTCAACTGTGGCAAGTATCCAGTTTTCAGGAATATCCGGACGGTTGGCAGGCGGCGCTGCGCTGTCGTTGCCCTCGTCAGTTCTTTCATCAATGCCGTCACCAGCGCTATCACTGCTCGCGGTGTCTTCACCGTCTGAGAGTGCCATTTGGTCTGTATTCGCTCCTGCATTCTCGCCATCAGTGCCATCACCCTGCATCATAAAAAGCGCAGCTGCTGAGACCAAAAGAAGCGCGCCAATCCCCAGACCTGCAAGCAGCGGCATTTTCGATGACGCAGCAGGCGGCTCAGCATAGTCCGGCTCTGGCTCCTGAATTGGCGCAGGGGCAGGCGCAGGCGCATAGGCGGGTTCATGCGCGCTTGCGATGCTTTCGTCAGGGCCATCGCGCCCGCACAGATCGGCAAGGCTCGCTTTCACCTTGCGCCAGCTGGGATGGTCATCCTCGCCCTTCCAATCGCCAATATCGGCATATTGGATTTGGTTGAAGGGAAGCGGCGGCATAATATCGCCCAGCGCGGTCTGCACCAATTTGCGCTGATTGCGCGCCATATCGGCCTCTGCGCGCACCCATTCGCTGGCCGCTGCGCTATCCGACCACACCACGATTGCCGCTTTGGCTTCGGTGATTTTGCCAGTGATGACATCGCCATAGGATTGGTGCGGGGGAAGCTCTGCATCCCACCACACATCATAACCTTCATCCTCAATCGCACGCGCGAGCCGGGCGACAGCATCTTTGTCTTTGCGCGAATAGGATAGGAATACATCGACCATCAGGCACCCCCATGCCAATAGTGCAGCCACCAATGCGTATCGTGATACCGCAGATGGCGCAGTGTGCAATAGTAGCGGGGCGACACATTGAAGGGTTAAGCCTTGCTTGGCCCGCACAGTTGGATTGCCCACAGGTGCATACACAGTTTTTTGCGAGCACACTTTTGCCTGCGATCTGCACCGGCTAACCGGATGAGCAATCACATTCACACCGATTCTGGAGACACGATTTGGCCGACGCCACTGATGACCGCCTGCGCCTTTTGATCGAGCGCATCGAACGCCTTGAAGAAGAGAAGAAAGGCATCGCTGACGATATTCGCGATGTCTATTC
>CAZAIG010000156.1:0-4592 GCA_964485135.1 uncultured Porphyrobacter sp.
TAATGCACGCGCTCGAAATCTTTTCCCTCTTCCAAACCTTTCTCGGTCAGGAACATGCGCACCAAGCGCGGGTTGGGGCCAAGGCTGGAATAGAGTTTGGTCATGTTTGTTTCTCCGGGAAAGTGGTGCTGCGCAGCAGAATAGGCGAACAATCGCGCGGGTCACTCCTCACATTTGCGCTAGGATTTTGCAGACCCGGTGCAGGTTTGATGCAGCCGAAGCGTTGACGAAAGCAGGCGCGGCTTACATATCTTAGACCATGGAAAACACCCAATCTAATGCGGGCAGAGATGACCCCCAGACCTCGCGAGATCACCCCGAGACCTCGTTAGATACCGGCTCCACTCGCGAGATGATAGCGACAGAAGACGAAACGGAATTGACCAGCCTGCACCCCAATTATGTGAAGGCCTTGCGTCTAAGCGCGATACTAACCAGCATCCCGTTTTTGATCGCTGGTTTGATTGGTGAGGTTGCGGCATTTTTGCCATGGCCGGGTCTGATCCTTGGCCCGATCGCAGTCATCGCCATGCTCCTGATCCTGCGTCTGCCCATGCGGCGATACACCGCCAAGGGCTACAATATGAGCACCGACCGGCTGCGGGTTGTACGCGGGATTTGGTGGCGCTCCGATACGGTGGTGCCGTTTGGCCGGGTCCAGCATATCGATGTCGAGCAAGGCCCGATTGAGCGCTCTTTCGGTATTGCCACAATGACCTTGCACACCGCCGGATCGCACAATGCGTCTGTTCATCTGCCTGGGTTGGAAGAGAGCCTAGCACGGGCGATGCGAGAGGAAATTCGCGCGCATATTAAGCGGGATACGATGTGACCAGCGCAGCAGGCCAAGGCTCTGACGCGATCCAGCTTGGCGAGCCGAACCGGACGCAGCCGCTGGGGCTAATTGTCAATGCGATCGGGGGCTTGCGTCAATTGGTCTTTCCGATTGCAGCAGGCAGTTTCGCGCTCTTCAATCGCGGCAGTTCGGCCTTGATTGTTGCGGGCGCGGCCTTGCTATTGGTCCTGATTACTTTGGGCTTTTCCTATATCGCATGGCGCAGGCGTACTTTCACCGTGGGCGAGGAAGACATCCGCGTGGAAAGCGGTATCATCAGCCGGAGCGCAGCCTCTGTACCCTATGAACGCATCCAAGACGTTAGCCTGGAACAAAAGCTGCTGCCGCGCATCTTCGGCTTGGTTGAAGTCAAATTTGAAACCGGTGCGGGCGGGGCAGAGGAATTGAAGCTTGCCTATCTGACCGCGCAACAAGGAGAGTATTTGCGCGGTGTTGTGCGCGAACAGCGCGCCGAAGGGGCTGCAGCAAAAGTGACTGCAGAAGGCGAGGAAACACCCGCGCCGCTGGAAGAGGAACCGGGCGAAACGCTCTTTGCCATGGGGCCAGCGCGGCTAATTACCAATGGCATGTTCCAGTTCTCGCTCGCGGTTTTCGCCGTGCTGTTCGGCCTTCTTTCGCAGTTCGACAATTTCCTGCCCTTTGACATTTGGGATAGCGATTTTTGGACCGAGAGCTTCTCCGGCCAAGCCCAACAATTCGAAGGGTTGAGCCTTGCCGCACAGATCGTCAGCGGCTTTACTGCGCTTGGCACTCTCATCGCTCTGGGCTTTGCCACTGGCATTGCGCAGGTGTTTGCCCGCGAATGGGGCTTTGTGCTGGAAAAAACAGCGCGCGGGTTTCGCCGCCGACGCGGCCTGTTCACCAAGACCGATGTGGTCATGCCCACGCACCGCGTTCAAGCGGTCAAAATTGGCACGCGCTGGCTGCGCTACCGGTTTGGCTGGCATGCGCTGAAATTCGTCAGTCTCGCCTCGGACTTTGCCGGATCGAGCCATGTTGTCGCGCCCTTCGCCAAACGGCGAGAGATTGATCCGATCATCCGTGCCGCTGGCTTTGCGCCGCCCGAGGCTGATTTCGATTGGCACCGCGCTAGCCGCAAATCGCGCTTTGATGCGGCGCTGATCGACGCGCTGATCTTTGGTGTGATCGCCATCGTAGTCGCCTATTTCGCGCCGACTGGCTTCGCCTTGATCCCCATCGCATTGGGCGTGTTGAGCGTGCTTGCGGAGCTGTATTCGTGGACGTTCAAGCGCCACGCGGTGGATGATGGATACATCTTTGCAACCGAAGGATTGCTTTCACCCGCGACGCAAATCGCATCCAAAGTGAAGCTGCATTCGGTTGAGGTTTCGCAAGGCCCAATCGCGCAATATCGCGGTTATGCGACGCTGCATTTGGGGCTGGCTGGGGGCAGTTTCTCGATCTCTGGCATCCCGCTTGAACGAGCATTCGAGCTGAGAACGCAAATCGCTGCGCGCATTGCTGAGACCGATTTCAGCGTGATCAATAAAGCTTAGTCTCTACACTTTTGGACCGTACAGCTTAGGCACGGACATCCGCCCAATCCGGGTTTTCTTTGAACTTATCGGCAACATACCAGCATTGCGGGATGATCTGAAACCCTTGCGAGCGCGCATCGGCGATCAGATTTTCCACGAGCAATCCAGCGATACCGCGCCCGCCGATCTTGGGCGGGACAATCGTATGGGTCACGATGCGCGTGTTATCGCGGTAGGGGTGTTCCTCCCATTCCAAAGTGCCGACTTCGCTTTCGCCGTGGACATGCGCGGTGTAGATGCCGCCTTGCACCCTATTTGAACATTGCCCCTCATGAGCGATGGTTACTGACGAATCTGTTTGCTCCACAGGGCGCTCCCTTCTTGCCTAATTTTGGAGTTGCATTAGAGCGCCTAACTGATGGTTAAAAGCAAACCTTTCCTTTCTGATAACGCCGCCAAAGTGCACCCCCAAGTGTGGGAAGCAATGCGCGCCGCTGATGAAGCAGACAGCCCCTATGATGGCGATGCTTTGTCAGCTGAGCTGGATGCGCGCTTCTCCGAATTGTTCGGGCGCGAATGCGCGGCTTTGTGGGTCGCGACGGGAACGGCGGCCAATTGTCTAGCGCTTGGTACGATGGTTCAGCCGCATGGCGGGGTTGTCTGTCACGAAGAAGCGCATGTCGAAGTGGACGAGGGCGGTGCGCCCGGTTTCTTTCTGCATGGGGCAAAACTCATGCTCGCAAAAGGTGAAAGCGCGAAGCTGACGCCTGAGAGTATAGCGGCACTGATCGACCCGATCCGCGATGATGTTCATCAGGTTCAGCCCCATGCCATCGCGATCACGCAAGCGAGCGAATATGGCTGCGTCTATTCGCCTGAGGAACTGTCCGAGCTGGCCAAATTTGCGCAGGCGCGTGGATTAGGTTTGCATATAGATGGCGCACGCTTTGCCAATGCTGCTGCGTTCCTTGGCGGATCGGCTGCCAATGCTGCGGGGGATATTAATAGCCTCGCCTTCGGCTGCATCAAAAACGGCGGGATGAGCGCCGAGGCGGTGGTGCTGTTCGACCCAGAGCAGGCGGCGCAAGTCAAATACCGCCGCAAGCGTGCTGGCCATTTGCAATGCAAGGGGCGTTATCTCGCTGCGCAAATTCTGGCCATGCTGGATCATGATTTGTGGCTGGAGAATGCGCGCGCTGCAAACGGTGCTGCCGCTGAAATTGCAAGCGGCTGCGGCGCGCGATTGCTTCATCCTGTCGAAGCAAATGAAGTGTTTGCGCGGCTCAATGCGGATGAGCGCGCGGCGTTGCGCGGCCAAGGTTTTGACTTTTACGATTGGGGGGCGGACGCTGCCCGTTTCGTGGCGAGCTGGGATAGTGTTCCCGAAGATGCCAGCGCGCTTGGCAAGGCGATTGCAGCTCTTTGAACGCTCCGCAAACTTCCATGCTGAGCTGGCGGGTGGTGATCCCGTTTTTGCTCACTGGCTCGATCTGGGGCTCGACTTGGTTCGTCATCACTGGCCAGATTGACGGCGTTCCCGCTGCTTGGTCGGTGTTTTACCGCTTTGCTTTGGCGACACCGGCGCTGTTTCTGGTTGCTGCTTTGATGAAGCGGCGTTTGCGATTGACGGGCGCTGAACACCGATTGGCGATGCTGGTCGGGGTGTTTCAGTTCAGCGGCAATTTCCTCTTTGTCTATCATGCCGAGCTATATGTGACTTCGGGGATAGTCGCGATGATGTTTGGCCTCCTGATGGTGCCCAATGCATTGTTCGGAAGGCTTTTCCTTGGCGAGAAAGTGCAGGGCGGATTTGTCCTTGGCAGCTTGATCGCAATTGTCGGCGTGTCCTCGCTCCTGGTGCATGAATGGCGCGCGAACCCCGATGCAGGCGTGATCGGCGGCAATGTGGCGCTGGGCATTGGGCTGGCGCTGCTCGGCATTTTGGCAGCGAGCTTTGCCAATGTGGTGCAGGCGAACCCGACGGGGCGCGCCGTGCCGATGGTCAGTCTGCTGGCATGGGCGATGCTTTACGGTACGGTGTTTGATCTGGGCTTTGCGTGGATGACGGCTGGGGAGCCGCCTTTGCCGAGCGATCCGAACTATTGGATCGGGATCGTCTATCTGGCATTGATCGGATCGGTGATCACTTTCCCGCTGCATTACAATCTGGTGCGCGAGATTGGCGCGGGCCGCACGGCGTATAATTCGATCCTGACGATTTCGGTGGCGATGCTGAT
>CAZAIG010000157.1:0-4578 GCA_964485135.1 uncultured Porphyrobacter sp.
GCAAGCGCGCCCAGATTGCCTAGGCCAAGGATGGCGGTGCCGTTGGATATCACTGCGACAAGGTTGGAGCGCGCCGTGTAGCGGGCAGCGAGCGATGGTTCATCGGCAATTGCTTCCACTGGGGCGGCCACTCCGGGGGAATACGCAAGGCTGAGATCGCGCTGCGTCGCCATGGGTTTGGAGGCAACAATCTCGATCTTACCGGGCCGGATAGTTTCGTGATAAAACAGCGCCTCGCGCGTGGTGAAGCCACCTTTATTGTCGTTTGCCACTCTATCCCTGCTCCTTATCCGGTCCTGTGAATTGTGTTACAAGTTTGCATTCTAGTGCACAGCAATGGACCGCGCCAGTCGCAATAGATTGCAGGTAAGCGACAATCGACAGGGGATTGCAACGCGCTGGCGGCTTTCCGAATCAGCGAGATGAGCGCTACGCCTATTTGAATGGCGAAACAGCCCACCCCAATGATGGCCCAGTTCCTTGAGCTGAAACAGCAGGCAGAAGGGTGCCTGTTGTTCTACCGCATGGGCGATTTTTTCGAGCTGTTCTTTGACGATGCAAAGATTGCGGCGGGCATTCTCGATATCGCGCTGACCGCGCGCGGCGAACATGATGGTGAACCCGTGCCGATGTGCGGCGTGCCGGTCCATTCGGCAGAAGGCTATCTCGCAAGGCTGATCAAAGCGGGCCAGCGCGTCGCTATCGCCGAGCAGATCGAAACGCCCGAGGAAGCAAAATTGCGCGCCAAGGCTGAGGGCAAACCTGTCTCCAAAGCTCTGGTTAAGCGAGACATTGTTCGCTTCGTCACCGCTGGCACTTTGACCGAGGAAGCTCTGCTGGAACCGCGCGCTGCGAACTTGCTTGTCGCGCTGGCAGAGGTGCGCGGGATGATCGGCATTGCCGCCTGCGATATCTCCACCGGATCAATGCTGCTGGAGGAATGCGCGCCCGACCGTCTGGATGCAGCACTTGCCCGTCTTTCCCCAAGCGAATGCGTGGTGCCCGATGGCTGGGAGCATGCACTGGATGACATAATCATCCGGCCCAAAGCGGATTTTGCCAGCGATGCGGGCGCTGAGCGGTTAAAGGCAGTGCACGGCGTTGCCACGCTTGACGGGTTTGGCGAGTTTTCGCGGGCTATGCTGGGCGCAGCAGGCGGGCTGATCGCCTATCTTGAACATGCAGGGCGCGGGTCTTTGCCCCTACTGCTACCGCCCAAATTGCACGCCAGTAGCGGCGCAATGGCAATGGATGCAGCGACGCGGGCGAGCCTGGAAATCCTTACCTCTCAAGCAGGCACGCGCGAAGGCAGCCTGATCGCGAGCATCGACCGCTGCGTAACCGGGGCCGGTGCGCGGATGCTGGCAAGCGATCTGTCCGCGCCGCTTTACGATAGTCCCGCGATCAATGCGCGGCTCGATCTGGTCAGCTGGCTTCACAGTGATCCGATAACTCGCGCTGATCTGCGCGATGGCTTGCGCAAGATACCCGATCTGGGCCGAGCTTTGGGCCGGATAGTCGCAGGCAGAGGAGCCCCGCGCGACCTTGGCCAAATTCGCGACGGGTTGCGCGATGCGCAGAGCGTGCATGACCGGTTGGCAAGCCTGCCTGATAGGCCTGCTCTGCTCGAAACGCTCCTGCCGCAATTAAGCGGGCACGGCGCTCTCACCGACCTGCTCGGCCGAGCATTGGTTGCCGCCCCACCCACGGAGCGCTCACAAGGTGGGTTCATCGCAGAAGGGTATGACGCCGCGCTCGACGAACTGCGCAGCACATCGGGCAATGCCCGCCGCGCCATTGCCGCGATGGAGGCGCGCTACCGCGAAGAAACCGAAATCGCATCGCTAAAAATCAAACACAACGGCGTGCTCGGCTATTTCATCGAAGTGCCCAGCCGCCACGGTGATGCGCTGATGGAAGCGGGCAGCGGCTTCACCCATAGGCAAACGATGAAAGGCGCCGTGCGGTTCAACTCCATCGCTCTGCATGAAGAAGCCAGCCGCATTGCAGAGGCAGGCGGGCACGCGCTGGCAGCGGAAGAAGCGCATTTCGAAGAGCTAACGGGCGCGGTGTGCGCTGCGGCCCATGCCGTCGCTGACACGGCTGCAGCTCTGGCCCGCGTGGACGTATCCGCTGGACAGGCAGAACGCGCGGCGGAGGGGGGATGGTGCCGCCCAAGCTTAAGCGAAAGCGCCGAACTTACCATCACAGAGGGGCGCCACCCAGTGGTCGAGGCTGCTTTGACGCAGTCGGGCGAGCGCTTTGTCGCTAATGACTGCGCTTTGTCGCTCGCGGACCGGCTGTGGCTGATCGGCGGGCCGAATATGGGCGGTAAGTCGACTTTTCTGCGGCAAAATGCGCTCATTATCCTCAT
This sequence comes from uncultured Porphyrobacter sp., assembly GCA_964485135.1. Lineage (GTDB taxonomy): Bacteria > Pseudomonadota > Alphaproteobacteria > Sphingomonadales > Sphingomonadaceae > Erythrobacter. The sequence goes on from CAZAIG010000157.1 coordinate 2,375, forward strand.
GGCGCAATCGGGCGGATATGTGCCCGCGACAAGCGCCACGATCGGCCTAGTCGACCGCTTGTTTAGCCGCGTCGGGGCCTCTGACAATCTCGCCAAGGGACGCTCCACATTCATGGTCGAAATGGTGGAAACCGCTGCGATCCTGAGCCAAGCGACACCCAAAAGCTTCGTCATTCTGGACGAGGTAGGGCGCGGCACATCAACCTATGATGGCCTCGCGCTGGCATGGTCAGTCGCCGAAGAGGTGCATAGCCGGATTACCTGCCGCTGCCTGTTCGCGACCCATTACCACGAGATGGCGCGGCTTGCCGATAGCTGCGAGGCATTGTCGCTGCATCATGTCCGCGCGCGAGAGTGGAAAGGCGATCTTGTCCTGCTTCACGAGCTAGCAGAAGGCGCGGCTGACCGGTCATACGGCCTTGCCGTGGCGCGGCTTGCCGGCGTTCCAGACGGCGTGGTGAAGCGCGCCAAGCAAGTCCTCAAAAGATTAGAAAAAGCGCGCGAGGAAACTGGCGGATTGGGCGCAGGGCTAGGCGAATTGCCGCTATTCGCCAGCGCCGCAGAAGAGCCCGAGGCCGATCCCGCGCAAGAATTGCTGGGCCGGATTGCTGCGCTTGATCTCGATGCGCTCAGCCCGCGCGATGCGCTCGATACGCTCTACGAACTCGCGCGCGATGCGCAGGAGCATCGTCAAACTGGCGATCCGCATACCAAACATTAACTCAGCGCCTGTATGTTTGCCCGATGGCAAATGCGGCAAACAGTTCGAGCAATATGCTCAAGAGCGTCCTTCTTTTCAGCGTCCTTATCCTGGGAGCGGCGGCGTTCTTTGTCGGTTCAGAAGAATCCGAAGGCGTTCTGTCATCAACCGCATCTTCCAATTCTGATGCAGGCCTTGCTCCCAAGGGTCCAGTCGGACCAAGTGACGGCCCGCTCGCGGGACAACCAGCCAGAGAACTTGCCGGTCAGCCTAGCGATGAATTCGACGAATCCGAAGTAGTTGAATGGAGCGATGAAGCCTTCATCGACAACGCCGAAGGGCTTGATCCGACACCTGCTGATGATGACGGCTTTAACCCCGGCCCAATAGACGATAGCGGCGGCGTTGATGCCGATTCGAACTCCGTTACTCCAGACGGCCTCCCCGAGTTGCCGTCGGATGCAGCGGAGCCTATGGCTGGCGCGCCTGTTCCTATCGGCTAAATCACACGCGTATCAACGCGTTGGAACGGGTGCATCCCCTGTGTAGTCGTAAAAGCCGCGGCCTGTTTTGCGGCCAAGCCAGCCAGCCTCGACATATTTAACCAACAAAGGCGCAGGCCGATATTTGGTGTCGCGCGTGGTTTTATACAGCACCTTGATAATATCGAGGCAGGTGTCGAGCCCGACGAAATCCGCCAGTTCCAGCGGACCCATCGGATGGTTGAGACCCAATCGGCACCCTTTATCGACATCCTCAATCCCCGCCGTTGATTGGCCAAGCACAAACACGGCCTCGTTAATCATCGGCAGCAAAATTCGGTTCACAACAAAGCCCGGCTCGTCTTGCGAGAGCACAACTTCCTTGCCCAATGCGCGCGCAAATGCGCTGATGCGGTCGGTGGTGTCTTGCGCAGTGGCAAGGCCGGGAATGACTTCAATTAGGCCCATAACCGGGACCGGGTTAAAGAAGTGCAGGCCGATAAAGCGCTCTGCATCGGGCGAATAATTGGCCATGCGCGTAATGGGAATCGAGCTGGTGTTGCTCGCCATGATCGCTTCTGATGACAGCACTTTGCCAGCCGCTTCGAAAATGCCTTGCTTGATTTCCTCGCGCTCGGTCGCCGCTTCAATAATCAGGTTCGCATCACCCATCGGCGCATAATCACCCACTGGCGTGATCCGGCCAAGCAAAGCCTCCGCCTGATCGGCTTCCATCTTGCCGCGCCCGACAAGCTTGCCGAGCGCTTTATCAATCGCAGCCTTGCCCGCCTCGGCGCGCGCCAGATCAATATCGGCCAGCATCACTTTGATCCCATGCTGGGATACGGTTTGAGCAATGCCGGTGCCCATTTGGCCCGATCCGATGACAGCGACAGTTTGCATTCTTGATCCCTTCGCACATGCAGCAAAAAGCGCCTGTTAGCGGCGAAGAACGGCTCTGGCTAGGCTAACCTTAGGGAAGGTATCGCGATGCTGACTTGGCACTGCGGATTGGCGCGTTA
>CAZAIG010000158.1:0-4567 GCA_964485135.1 uncultured Porphyrobacter sp.
GCATGCTGGGCCTGCGCCACCGCCATGCCGTAGCCGGGGATGATGATGACTTTCTCCGCCTGCTTGAGCATGAAGGCCGCATCGTCTGCACTGCCCTGCTTGTAAGGCCGCGCCTCGCGCGCTTCTCCGCCGCCGCCTGCGCTATCATCCGCGCCAAAGCCGCCTGCAATCACGCTAATGAAGCTGCGGTTCATTGCCTTGCACATGATGTAGCTGAGGATCGCGCCTGACGAGCCGACCAGCGCGCCCGTGATGATCATCGCGCTATTGCCGAGGGTGAAGCCCATTGCCGCTGCCGCCCAGCCCGAATAGCTGTTCAGCATCGAGACGACGACCGGCATATCCGCCCCGCCAATCGGGATGATCAGCAGGAAACCGATGATAAAGGCCGCTATCGTCATCGCAACAATCAACGGCATCGTCTCCGCAGGGCCGCTTGCCATTGCAAACATCGCGGTGAGGACAAGGATCGCGAGCAATGTGCCAAGGTTGATAACATGGCGCAGCGGCAGCAGGATGGGTGATCCGCTCATCCGGCCAGAGAGCTTGAGGAAGGCAATAACCGAGCCTGAGAAGGTGATCGCCCCAATTGCAATGCCCAGCCCCATCTCAATCTTGCTGACGGGAGATATAGTCCCCGCATCAGTGAGCAATCCAAACGCGCCCGGCTCCAGATAGGCCGCCCAGCCGACCAGCACGGCGGCAAGACCAACCAGCGAGTGAAAGCCCGCGACCAGTTCGGGCATCGCCGTCATGGCGATCTTGCGCGCAACGGTGACGCCGATGATCCCGCCCAAGAACATCGCAATCCCGATCTCGGCAATGCTGGCGATATTGTGCGTTATCAGGGTTGTTGCGACAGCCAGCACCATGCCGACCATGCCAAAGCGGTTGCCCGTCCGGCTCGATTCAGGTGAGCTTAGCCCGCGCAACGCAAGGATGAAGAACACGCCCGAAACGAGATAGGCCAGCATCGCCCATGCGGGTGTTCCCGCGCCGTCTGCTGCGCTTGCCAGAATGGAGAAGCTCATCACTTCTTCTCCTTCTTCTTATACATTGCCAGCATGCGCTCGGTCACGGCAAAGCCTCCGAAGATATTGACGCTCGCTAGCACCACACCAAGCAGCCCAAGATATTTCGCCGCTGGACTGTTCGCCTCTGCCGCCGCGATCAGCGCGCCCACGATAATGACCGATGAAATCGCATTGGTGACAGCCATCAAAGGCGTGTGCAGCGCAGGTGTAACCGACCACACGACGTAATAGCCAACAAAGCAGGCCAGCACGAAAATCGAGAGAATTGAAATGAAGTCCATGTGCTAGCCTATTCTCAAAATAGCGCTTTCGAGCGCGATCAAATCCCGCCGACGATCTTTTCCAGTTGCCCAAGTTGGGCATCGATTTGGGCCACTTCTTGTGCGACTTTCTCCGCCGCATCGGGCCCATCGGGATCCGCGCAATTCAGTTCCGTTTGCGCCATGAGATATTCATAGTCGGCCTCAGCCGAAACCAGATCGGTCTCAAATGAACGGCCCGCAATGCTCTCTTTCAGCGCCGCATAGCGCTTTTCAACATCGCCATATTGGGATAGCAGCTGGTCATTAACCGTGTAAGGGCATTTGAGGTTGAGCTTAGCCACAACATCGCGTGCATGGTGACGGAATGATGCACCAGCTTGAGCGTCACTTGCGGAATAGCCGCCGCCAGATAAACTATCGCACCCTGCCAAAGTGCCGGCCATTGCCAGCGCAAATCCGATTGTTGCGAACCTATTCATGATGTAAGCCTTTCATTGACGATTGATCCGTCCCTGGTCAGTCTGACCGCATCGCCGATTTCTTCATCGAGCAAGGGTCCACCTGTTTCTTCGTCCCAAAAGGCGGATAGGAAATTATAGTGATTGCGTGCAAATAGCGCTGAGGCGTCTGCGGGCAAATGGGCGGGCGTATTGGAATATCCCATGATCGTCACGCCGTGCTTTTCGACCATTTGATCAGGCTTTGCCCCTTCGACATTGCCGCCAGCTGAGGTCGCCAAATCAAAGATGACGCTGCCCGGCTTCATCGTTTTGATCTGCGCATCAGAGATCAGCCGCGGCGCTGCACGTCCGGGTATAAGCGCGGTGGTGATCACAATGTCCTGCTTGGCAATGTGAGAGGAGACAAGTTGGGCCTGCGCCTTTTGATATTCCTCGCTCATTTCGGTGGCATATCCGCCCGATCCTTCGCCTTCGATACCAGCAACATCTTCAACAAAGACGGGTTTTGCGCCTAGGCTTTCGATCTGTTCTTTCGTGGCAGAGCGCACATCCGTAGCAGAGACCTGTGCGCCCAAACGCCGCGCGGTTGCAATCGCTTGCAAGCCTGCAACGCCCACCCCCATGACAAAGCAGCGCGCAGCCTGCACCGTGCCAGCCGCTGTCATCATCATCGGAAATGCCCGGCCATAGGTATCTGCAGCCGCCAAAACCGCCTTATATCCAGCGAGATTGGACTGGCTGGAGAGCACATCCATCGACTGGGCCCGGGTGATGCGCGGCATAAATTCCATGGATAGCGCTTCGAAACCGGCCTTGGCATAGGCTTCAACCGTTTTGGGCGCACCAAACGGATCAAAAAGAGCAGCGACCATAGCGCCCTTCTTTGCGCCTTTGAGCAGTTTTACATCAGGGGCCTGCACACCCAGGACAATATCTGCGCCCTTAACCGCAGCAGCGGCTGTGCCCACGCTTGCCCCGGCATCGGCAAAGTCAGCATCCGCAATCGCGGCTGAAACGCCAGCGCCCTTTTCAACCGCGACTTCTGCGCCAAGCGCAGCAAACTTTCGCACGCTTTCGGCGCTTGCAGCGACCCGAGTTTCCCCGTCTGCCCGCTCTTTCAATATGGCTATGCGCAAAGGAACCGCCTCGGCCTAATCAGCAATCAACACGACGACGAAAAGCGTGATCAGCGCCAATAGCGGCACAGACCATTTCAAAGCCGATATAAAGCTGTCGTAGGTGCCGTTTGCCGATTTCATATCTTGCGAAGCCATTGATTCTTTTCCCCTGAGAGGCCTGTTCGTTTGCCAGTGTCTATCGCGCTCTGCCGCGCTTCTCAAGTCATGATACGCTGCGGCATTAGCCTTAATCTGGTCTTTACACCTCTTTGTTAGAGAACTGGCTCGTACCGCAGCGGGACAAGTTTGAGGGTTATGGCTGAATTCGACCAGCGAATATTGATGCTGATTGATGATGAACCGGCGCAAAGTCGGCTCATCTCAGCGCTTGCTGCGCGCGAAGGCTGGCGCACTTTGGTGGCAGCCGATTCTGAATCGGCCATCGCTATGCTTGGCACGCGTCAAGGCATGCAATTGTCTGCAATTATTCTCGATCAATGGGTACCGGGCGATGACGCCTGCCAGTTGATCGAAGAGCTGAAAAGCCGCCGCCCTGCCCTACCCATACTTATGCTCACCACCAGCGCTTCACCTCTATTGGCGGTGGACGCCATGCGCGCTGGCGCGACCGATTACCTTATTAAACCGGTCGCGCCGGACCGGCTGATGGAAGCATTGCGCTCGGCAACCGAGCAAGAAGCCCCGCAAGACGAGCTCCAACCGCTGGCTGAGAAGATCAACGCCGCGCTCGATTTCGACGCAATGATCGGCACCGCTCCCAGTTTTCGTACTGCTTTGGCACAAGCAGCCAAGGCCGCCCGTGGCCACAGCGGCGTTCTGATCGAGGGCGAGAGCGGCACCGGCAAAGAGATGCTGATGCGCGCAATGCATGCGGCATCTCCGCGCGCCAAAGCCCCGTTTCGCATCATCAACACCGGCGGCGTTCCCACGACAAGCCTAGAAAGCGTATTGTTCGGGCATGAGCAAAACGCCTTTCCTGGTGCATTTGACCGCCAGATTGGCGCATTGCAGCACTGCGATGGTGGCACGCTGGTTCTAGACGATCTCGACCGGTTGAACGGCGATCTTCAGCAGCGCCTGCTCGAAACGCTAGAGAGCGGTATTGTCCGGCCTTTGGGCGCAAAGCACGGCTTTCATGTCGATGTCCGCCTTCTTTGTGCGAGCAATCTGCCGATGGATGCGCTGGTCGCATCGGGCCATTTCAGCAAAGATCTGCTTGAGAAAGTCGGCTCAACGACGATCAATCTGCCGCCTTTGCGAGAGCGGACAGGCGATATTCCCGGCCTAGCGCGCCACTTCCTCACCCGTATTGGTGAGCAACCAGGCCTGCGTCCGCTAGCAATTTCCGATTCCGCCTTATCGCTGCTTTCCGCCTATGATTGGCCGGGCAATGTGCGGCAATTGCAAGCGGTGCTCTTCCGCGCTGCAGTGTTCTGCGATAATCAAACGCTTACGCCGCAAAGCTTCCCACAATTGTGCGAGCTTTTGGGTGAGCCAGAGGAAAGCGTCGCAGCCATTCAAGAGGCAGTCGGTGTCATGCTCTACACCGATGACGGCAATCTGCGCCCATTGGAGGAGATTGAGGCCGATGTCATCCGCCTTGCCATCGGGCATTACCGCGGCCGGATGACCGAAGTGGCACGCCGCCTTGGTATTGGCCGCTCAACGCT
>CAZAIG010000159.1:0-3128 GCA_964485135.1 uncultured Porphyrobacter sp.
CGATGCATTGCGGGACGCTGGGATCATTGATCAGGCGCTTGCTGGCGATTTCTTCGCCGCAGCCGAGACAATAGCCCCATTCGCCCTCATCCAAGCGTTCAATAGCAGCCGCAATGCGCGCTTTGTAGGCCTCCCGCCGTTCTTCGGCAGCCAGCGCCATCGCCTGCTGCTGCAAAGCATCCACGCGCGACAAACGCCCAACGCTTTCCTGATCAAGAGCCACAACTTCGCGCGCGACAGAATTGGCTGCGCCCTCTTCTTCGAGCTCTTTGCGCCGCTTAAGCAGCGCTATTCTGGCGTCTTCTTGCTTCATAGCGTGTTGTTTTACCACGCAATTGGCGCGATGCCATGTTTTTCGAGGAAAGCATTAGTCTGGCTAAACGGACGCGAGCCGAAAAAACCTCTATACGCAGAAAGCGGGCTGGGATGCGGGCTTTGCAGCACCAGATGCGCTGCGTTTTGGCCAAGACCAGATACCCGCCCCGCCTTTTTCTGCGCGTGGCTGCCCCACAGGATGAAAACACACGGGTTTCCGCTCATCGCAACCGCTTGCACCGCAGCATCGGTAACCGCGTCCCAACCGCGTCCGGCATGGCTGCCTGCTTTACCTTCCTCAACCGTGAGAGTGTTGTTGAGCAATAAAACGCCTTGCCGCGCCCAATGGGTGAGATTGCCTGATTCAGGCGGCGGAGCACCCAGGTCATTCTCCAACTCTTTAAAAATATTGACCAGCGATGGCGGCATTTTCACGCCGTCCAAGACAGAAAAGGCCAGTCCATGCGCCTGGCCCGCGCCATGATAAGGATCTTGGCCAAGGATCACGACGCGCACTTCTGGCAATGGGGTCAGCTCCAGCGCCGCTAGCCTTTGCCCGCGCGGAGGATAGATCACTTTGCCCGCCGCTTCTTCAGCACGCAGCCAACCGCCCAGCCGCCTTGCCTCCGGAGCAGCAAGTGCAGGTTCCAAAGCACTGCGCCAACTTGGCGGTAGATTTTCAGCAGATTTCTCATCTTCGGTCATGGCGAAAAAGTAGCGCGCTCGTGACAGACCCGCCACGCCCCCTTTCGCTCTTTTCCCAAACCGCGTAGTGAGGCCGCCATGACAGTTCATTTTCACGAAGAAGATTTGCCCGATGGGGTGCTAACCGGCGATGCGCCGCTCGCCGTAGATACCGAAACCATGGGGCTGATCACGCACCGCGACCGGCTGTGTCTGGTGCAGATTAGCGATGGCAACGGTGACGAGCATTTGGTGCGGTTTGGTCCGGGCAGCGCCTATGATGCGCCCAATCTCAAAGCGATTTTGGCCGACGAAAATCGGCTAAAGCTCTATCACTATGCTCGCTTTGATTTGGCAGCGATTGAATATTACCTTGGCGTGATGGCCGCTCCTGTGTTCTGCACAAAGATCGCAAGCAAGCTGACCCGCACCTACACCGACCGGCACGGGCTAAAAAATCTGGTGAACGAGCTTTTGGGCGCTGAGATTTCCAAACAGCAGCAATCTTCTGACTGGGGCGGAGAGGAACTAAGCGAGGCGCAGCGTGATTATGCTGCCAGCGACGTGCGGTTCCTCCACGCCATGCGCGACAAGCTGATCCCGCGGCTCGAACGCGAGGGGCGGCTGGAAATGGCGCAGGCGTGTTTTGACTTTTTGCCCACCCGCGCACGGCTCGATATGGCGGGATGGGCCGAGCATGATATATTCAGCCACCAATAATCCGGCACAAATTACAGCACACTCATGATCAAACGGCGGATCGAAACCAAAAGAGCACAGGCGCTGCGCGGCAAGCGCCAGCACGCGGCTGCGCCCGGCGGTTTTCACGATGGGCTGGTGCGATTTCTCGCTCAAGCCTTACCCATCGGCGTGGGAATTATGGCTGCATTGATGATTATCACGCCGCTTTCCCCGCGCGGCGAGGTTAGTTTTCTGCTCGACCGCAACAAAGTCGCGATGATTGATGAACGGCTGAGCGTGGATGACGCCATGTACCGGGGTAAAGACAATAAGGGCCGCCCCTTTTCCCTCACTGCAGGTGACGCTGTGCAGCGGTCTGGGGCCGAGGGTATCGTGCGCATGAACGATATGGTCGCGCGGATTGCTTTGCGCGATGGGCCAGCGACGCTAACAGCGGATGCGGGCGCTTACACGATTGAAGAAGAGCGCGTCGATGTAACCGGCCCGCTCACTATGAAAGCTGCCGATGGTTATTCGATCACGGCCACGGGCGTGAGCTTTGATTTGGAAGGGCGCCGGATGACCGGATCAGGCGCAGCGCAGGGTGCAGCGCCCGAAGGAACCATGCAAACCGGCGCAATTACGGTCGATATGCGAACCCGCAAAATGGCCGGGACTGGCGGCATTTCTGGCACAGTGCCGGCTGGGACGTTTTCCGCCGATACAATCGCGGTTGATATGGACGAACGCACCGTTGTGCTAAACGGCAATGCCCGCCTACGCATGGTGCCGGGCAAATTGAGGATACCTTAGATGACGCAGCACCCATCAGCCCCGCACCTATTAGCCAAAGCGAGTATGCTCAAATCAGGCCCACTCATCAAGTCCGGCTTGCGTTCCGGCCTTATCGCTTTTGCGGTAACAGCAGCCGGGCTGGGCGGCTTGCAATGGCAAATGGCAGCACAAGCCCAAGCCATCGCCGGGCACAATTCGCGCGCGCCGGTGAACTTTGATGCTGGGCGGATCGAAATGCAAGACCGCCAGAAGCGCGTAGTCCTCTCTGGCAATGTCATTGTAAACCAAGCCGGACTGCGCGTGAATTCACAGCGCATGATCCTGAATTACACCGATGCCGGGTCGCTCGCTATTCAACGCATTACAGCGACAGGCGGCGTGACTGTCACGCGCGGCGGGGAAAGCGCGCTGGGCGATGTTGCCATCTATGACTTCAACCGCCGGATCATCACTTTGGCGGGCAATGTGCGGCTGCGGCGCGGCGGCGATACCTTGTCGGGAGGTCGATTGGTGATCGATTTGCAGTCAGGCGTATCGAGCATTGATGGGCGCTCATCGGGCGGCTCTGCTCCTTCAGAAGCGCAAGTCCCCGGCGATGCTCAAGTGCAGCCAAGCACGGGCCGTGTGCGCGGCACATTCAACGTTCCGCAATA
>CAZAIG010000159.1:3228-4444 GCA_964485135.1 uncultured Porphyrobacter sp.
CAGTTGGGGCAGCTCATCCATGCTGGTGGAGCGAATGAAACGCCCAATTCGGGTCACACGCTGATCATCTCTGCTGGCTGAGCTCGCGCCCGCTGGGTCATTGGTCTCCATCCGCATGCTGCGAAACTTGAGGAGGTTAAACAGCCGGTTTCCTCTTCCTATCCTGGGCTGCACGAACAACACAGGTCCGCCATCAGATAGCTTGATGGCCAGCGCCACCATCAGCATCAACGGGCTGAGAAGGATCAGCGCTATCGACGCCGTGGCCACATCAAACAAGCGCTTTGCGATGCGCGCACGCAGTCCCAATGGACCGCTTGACACTTGCACGCTGGTGCGCCCCAGCGCTTCATAACGTCGCACGCCGAGCGCCCCCAGACTATGCGCATAGTCCGATATAATCTCACCGTTCACGCCTGCTGATTTCAGCAAAAACGCCCAGTCGCGGCGTTTTTCTGGCGGGCAAGACACGATCACTCGGTCCTGATTTTCCAAGATCCGCCCCAGCCGGTCAAACATCAAAGGATCATCGCGGGCGGGCACCAAACCGGCGCGCTGCGTATCAATCGTGAGTGCAGTATCCAGCGCAAAGCTGGGGCCGCCATCGGCCAGGATCAGCGCATTGCGGATGCGCCCCTGCCATCTTTGCTCGACGAAGCGAGTCACTGCCCATCGCAGTCCGATCAGCATGGGCAAAGAAGATACCAATCCCAAAGTGAATACCACGCGCGAAAACTCGGCATTGGCCTTTAAGAAAAACGCGATGAAATTTAGGAGGCCTGCCGCGATCAGTAAGGACATTACCACTTTGCGCGCAGCATAGCGCAGACTGGTCAGCACCCGGGCGGAATAGGCTCCATTGTAAAGCGAGATCGTTAGGAACAGCGGCGTCAGTAGTTGCGGGCCAAGCATGGCGCGCCTTTGCCACCATTCCCCTTCATACAGCAGCCCGGCAGCTGAAAACGCAAAGTGCAGAACGGCAATATCGCAAAGCAGCATGACGGCGAAAACCCGCAACCGTCTGCGCTCAAGCGAGGTCACATAGGGATCATTGTCAGACCACGCATCTGGCGGCGCCTGCAATTCGTGCCCTTGTGGTTTGTTCATTCGCCGGCCCCATCCTCGCGGTGGACACTATGCCTGCGAAGACGATGGGTAAGCGGTTAAAAGGCCGTAATGACTGGAACCACGATGCGGCTAAGACGTTTGGCAGCGA
>CAZAIG010000160.1:0-4392 GCA_964485135.1 uncultured Porphyrobacter sp.
GTGTCGGAGCGCGGCACGTAGGCTTCGGGCTGGTAATAGTCGTAATAGGATACGAAATACTCGACCGCATTATTGGGGAAGAAGCTTTTAAATTCGCCGTATAATTGCGCGGCGAGAATCTTGTTAGGCGCAAGGATCAGCGCAGGGCGCTGCGTTTCCTCAATCACTTTCGCCATGGTGAAGGTCTTGCCCGATCCCGTGACGCCGAGCAGCGTCTGAGTCTGCTCATCCGCTCTTGCCCCTGCGACCAATTCAGCAATCGCGCGCGGCTGATCCCCTGCAGGTGAATAGTCAGAGATTAGCTCGAACGCTTTGCCCGGCATCGACTTTTCCGGGCGCGCTGGGCGATGCGGGGTAAACTCTTCGCCCGTCTCTGGCTCTTCTAAGCCGCGCCTGATGATCAGTTCTGACATGGAGACCCATATGTGGGAGCCCGCGCGCAATGTGAAGGGGCTGACAATGTGAAGCGCCCCACAAAGTGAAGGATGCTTGTGCCTATCGGGGTGCAAAGCTAGCATGCTGCCACACGCCGCAAGAGCATCGCGCCGGTCGCCGCGCCCATTATATCGCCTGAGAGGAATAGTACATGAAACGGATTTTGGTTTTGACGAGTGCTTGTGCGCTGATCGCGGCATGCACTGAAAGCGCGCCGGATGGCGCGATGGATGGTGACGTGGGCGCGGGCGAGGGAGAAGGTTCTGGCGAAGAGATTTCGCTCAATGAGGTTCAGGAGAAGATCTCTGAACAGAGGATCAAGCCCAAAGCCGGCCAATATCGCTCCACCGCTGAATTGGTCAGCATCGATATCCCCGGCGCTCCGCCTGAAATCGCCAGCATGATGGGCGAGGCTATGAAAGGGCAAACTTCCGAATATTGCCTTACGCAAGAAGATGTCGACAAAGGCTTCGAGGAAATGGCCAAGGAAACGCAAGACGGCGATTGCTCCTTCCAAAAGTTCGATATGGATGGCGGCGATATTGATGCGGTCATGAGCTGCACTGCGCCCGGCGATGCTCAGATGAAGGTTGCGATGAAGGGTAAGGGCACGGAAACATCGATGGATATGACCATGACTCTGTCCGGAAAAATCCCGCAAGCCGGCGAAATGAGCATGGTGATGAAGTCACGGCAAGAACGGATCGGCGATTGTTCCTGACCTAAAGATGTAGCGTCTTAGGGCAAAGCGCGCGGGCCGCTTCACTTAACATTCAGCACCGATCGCGCATGCAATGCGTATGGCAAGCCGTGCGCCCCTATCTGTTATGAATACCGCTACTGGAGCGAAAGCAGAACTTGCGCGGCGGTTCGCTTTGGCGCGCCAACCGCTGCCAGAGCTTAGCGGGCATGATGCGGCCATTTCGCGCCCCAATGTCCGGCGCTTTCTTGGCGAAGGAAAGAGTCTCGCGGGTCGTATCCACCGGCCATTTCAGCGCATTGGTGTGCCCAAAGCAAAGCGGCCCCGGACGGTGATGATCTTACCCGGCTTTGCCACTCATCCGGTGCGTATGCGTTATATGGCCAAGCAATTGGAGCGCGCAGGGCACACCGCCAAACGCTGGGGCCTTGGCTTCAATTTGGGCGCGAGCGAGGAGAGCTTTGATCGGCTGGAAAAGCGATTGATCGAATTGCGCCGCCGCAGCGGAGAGCCGGTTGTGCTGCTGGGTTGGAGCCTTGGAGGGATTTTTGCGCGTGAGCTGGCGCACCGGTATCCCGAATGTGTGGCGAAGGTCATCACCATGGGCTCGCCCTTTTCCGGCAACCCGCGCAGCAACAATGTGTGGCGGATGTATCAATTTGTCGCCGGACACAGCGTCGATGACCCGCCTGTAAAAGCGGATACGGCGCCAAAACCACCGGTTGAAACCGTGGCTTTGTGGAGCCCGCGTGACGGGATTGTTGCGCCGCGCTGCGCCTGCGGCAGCCCCGCCGAACGTGACCGAGCGATCGCGCTGCGCTGCACGCATCTCGGCTTTTCGTCGTCGCCAGAGGCCATTCAGACCGTCTTGCGAGAATTGGATTGGGAATGATCGCCCGTGCTCGCTGCCTTCCGAGTCGCGGCTTTTTCCGGAATTTTGAGCATGAAATGAAGACGGATTTGCTGAATCATGCGCCCTTTATTGGCGAACCTGCGGGTAATCTCGTAAAACTCGATCCAGAATGGTTTGAAAGTTAAGAAACCTGTGCCCCATGCGTAGGTGAAGCTGCCGAGCTTACCTCGAAAATGGTTCTAAACCTGCGTGATTTGCGGGAACCAATGGCTCACAACCATAATCATGACACGCAAAGCCATCCTCCACTTCATCGACAGTTCAAGCCGTACGCGGGCAGAGCTGGCTCGGACCGGTTTCGACCTTGGTCACCACGCGGAAGTATATGCGGACATATCGGACCTCACCGTTCACCCACCGCGAGAAGGGATCATCATCGCTCGTGACGATGCAGAGGCGGGCGGCATTGCTGTCATTCTGGACCGGCTTTCGCGCCTCGGTATTTGGCTCCCGTTGATCGCTGTCGATGAAAAACCGAGACCCGCTCGCATTGTTGAGGCGATAAAGGGCGGGGCACTCGATTATATGGCGCTGCCGCTTGATGATGAGAAATTTGCGCGCTGCCTCATGCGGATAGAGGGCGAAGCTGAACTGTTCGGAGAAGCGCGAAAACGTATGATCGAAGCGCGCAACCGGATTTCCAACCTCTCTCGCCGCGAACGTGAAGTGCTTGAATGGCTTGCAGAAGGGTCGAGCAATAAGGTCATTGCTCGTCAGCTTGAAATAAGCCCGCGCACGGTTGAAATTCACCGAGCCAATATGATGAGCAAGCTGGGCGCACGCCATGCCGCCGAAGCGGTCCGGCTAAAACTGGAAGCTCAAATGGACGCACGACAGCAAATGGGAGTTGCACCGATTTAGGGTCGCTTCAAACACAGCAGTCAGACGCTAGAAGTTGCCAATGGCTGAGGAACTCTCCCCCGAGGGCAGCGCTCGACCTATAAAGGTGGAGCGCTGCTTCGTGTTCAGCCGCTCGCGGTGATCAATGGTCAAGACGCGCGATTGCGGAAGCACGCTGCGAAAAACGCGGCAGATTTAGCGGCAATACCCTTTGCCAGACCGCTCCAAGTGGAAATGGTCGCGGTGAGCGGCGTTATAGTCCGGGCCAAGTACGGTGCCGAAACGCTTACAAGCGCTGCGGTGCACGGTGCGCAGGAACTGGCGTTCTTTCTGGCTTCCGCCATCCCAATCACCAGCCAGCGAGATCCGGCGGCCATCGGCAAAGACAAACGCCGATACGTCGATCGCTTCAGCCGTGGCATGGGCTGACCGCCGCGCAGAACCAGCCACATTGCGGCACGAATATGTGCCCATTGTCTCGATCCGTTCCAGCCGCGTGCCAAGGATGCGCTGCGCCGCACGGTCCACACCAAAGCGCGCCCATGCGGTGAACGTCTGCGCGGTATCGCATTGCAGCGGGCCAACATTGGATAGGCCGAACTTAGTGTTGTCGCCGGCGATACTGGACAGTTTCACCGTGTTCAAATTGCTGCACCCGCCGCCGAAATATTGGTCCTTCAGCGCTTCGAATTGCGTCCCGGTCGCGCCCAATTTTGCCAGGCACACGCTGGCCGAACGGCTAGTGGCAACTGGCCGCGGGGCGGACACTGGGGTCTTGCTCATTCCCTGCGTAGAAATCCGGGTGGAAGCATAAGGCGCATCGACCGAAGGCACGACGCCTCCGCATGCTGAAAGCGCCATTGCGCTTGCCAAAACCAAAGCGCCCTTAACCGGGCTACGAGATGTGAAAACCGTTCTTGCCATGAACAGCTCTATGCACAGCGCTTAGTTAATTTTGCCGATGATAAGTTGGGTTAACGCCGCCCTAACATTAACCACTTTTTACACTAGGGTCACACTCGGCGAATGGGCCAAATTGCGCCCCTAAAAGGTTAAGTTCAAATTCGCGATTTAGCGGTCATCCCGCATCAATTTGCCAAGGGTTCGCCAGAGTATGCGCGGTCTATTTTGGCAGCTCCTCTGCGACCTGCTGCCACAATTCGATCTTCACGCCATTGGGATCGAGCAGCCAGGCAAACTTGCCATATCCTTCATCCACCGTGTCGAGCACATCTATGCCCTTTCCCTTAAGCTGAGCGACAAAGCCATCGAGATCATCGACCCGCAAGTTAATCATAAAGCCGCCTTTGCCCGGCTTGATATAGTCGTCATCGGCAAAATGGCTGATTAGCGAATAGGGATTGGGCGCGCTTTCCTCTGACCAGGCGAGCTGCGGCCCATATTCCCCGTCAATGCCTAGCACATCGCGGTACCAGCCCCGCGTCGCGGCAGGGTCTTTCGCGAGATAAAACACTCCGCCCAGCCCGGTGATTTTCGCCATCAC
>CAZAIG010000161.1:0-4042 GCA_964485135.1 uncultured Porphyrobacter sp.
CCGCGCTCAAGGCCTGAAAGCGCAAGCTGCTCATCAATCAGCGCGAGCAAGCGGTCGAGGCCTTCCTGCGTATCGCTTTCTGCCCGCGCGACCAGCACATCCTGCGTATTGGATGCGCGCAGCAGCCACCAGCCATCGGGCGTCGTGACGCGGACACCGTCGGTGGCATTGACCTCCAGATCGCTTGCCAATAACCGCTCGGACACCTCATCAATCGCAGCAAATTTGCGGCTTTCATCAACTTGGAAGCGCATTTCAGGGGTGTTGAGCATATCGGGCATGGCGCTGCGCAATTCGGTCACGCTCTTGCCGAGTCGCGCGCTGGCCGCCAGCAGCCTAACACCGGCATAAAGCGCGTCATCGTAGCCGTAATATGTGTCGGCAAAAAACACGTGGCCGCTCATTTCGCCAGCAAGAGGCGAGGCTGTTTCCTTCATTTTGGACTTAATCAGCGAATGCCCTGTCTTCCACATCAAGGGACTGCCCCCATGCGCCGCCACATGGTCGAATAAGGCCCGGCTAGCTTTGACATCTGCAATGATAACAGGAGCTTGGCCCTTATTTTCGCGGCTGCTGAGCAAATCCTCGGCATAGATCATCAGCAATTGGTCACCCCAGATTACGCGGCCCGTGCCGTCAATCGCACCGATCCGGTCGCCATCGCCGTCAAAAGCCACTCCAAAATCGAGCTTCTTATCCGCGACAAGCTGCCGCAAATCTTCCAAGTTTTCCTCAACCGTTGGATCAGGATGGTGATTGGGAAAATGTCCGTCGACTTCAGTATAAAGCAGATGATGCTCCCCCGGGAGCCGCTGGGCCAAAGCCTCCAGAGCCGGTCCAGCGGCTCCATTTCCATTATCCCAGCCGATTTTGAGGTCGGCGAGCGCGGCACCGTCCACTCCGTCGAGGCCAGTGAGCAATCGGTCGATATATTGGCTGAGGATCTCGCGCGTTTCTACGCTGCCTACCCCGCCACTGACCGAACCATCGGTCCACTCACCGGCAAGGGCCAACCGTCCGATCGCCTGAATATCTTCGCCGAAAAACGGGCGCCCCTGAAATACCATTTTGAAGCCATTGTAATTGGCGGGATTGTGGCTGCCAGTTATTTGAATGCCGCCATCTACCTCTTCGGCTGAAGCTTCTGCGTAATAGAGCATGGGCGTGGCGCTCAGCCCGATACGCACCACATCACAGCCGCTAGCGGTAAGGCCGTCGATCAGCGCTTCTTCGAGCATTGGCGAGCTAGTGCGGCCATCATAGCCCACCGCAACAGTTTTTCCGCCTGCTTCACGCAAAAGCGTGGCGAAACCACGGCCAATCGCGCGTGCATCCTCTGCCCCCAAAGTCTCGCCAATAATCCCGCGAATGTCATATTCACGCAGAACGGTGGAATGGAAATTGTGGCTCATAATTCGCAGCTTTCTCTTGGTGGCTCTTATCGCTAGCTCGCTAGCCTTTGCATTGGGATCGGGCCATTTCCAAATGGCTAGGTCCTATGCCAGCGGATCAAAACGAAAAGGTCTGATATTTTCGACGTGGTTATAGTGGAAGCGGCCTAGGCGGCCTAGTCCCAATCAATCCTGCGTTACGAAATCACTCCAAATTTAGGCTGGAGTCCCGCCAAACTGCGGGCCAACCCCTAGCGGCGGCCCGCCCTCTTAGCAGCCGCTCAACTCTAATCTCCACTGCCGGGTGAGGATTCCTCTGGCATATCATTCAGCAAGAGATCGCGCGCAGCGTTCGCTTCATGCACTTGATCATTGGAGCCGCCCCTATCCGGATGGACCATTGTGATCAGCCGTTTATGCGCCGCCACAATCTCGGCATGGCTGGCTCGCGCCTCTACACCCAGCAGCTTGCGGGCACGGAACACGGCCTGCTCGTGCGTGGTTTTGCCGCTAAGATATTGCCACGGATATTTGCCAAAGATCAGCTTGCAGGCAATAATAGCGATAGCCGCCAATATAACGATCTTGAGCATTGATTAGGCTCTGCGCTTTTGCGCGGAGCTAGCTTTCGCAGCGCGCGGAGATCCGGCGTTTCGTGCAAGCTTTGCTCCGCCTGATGCCCCGCTAGCGGGTCCGGCTTTTCGTTTCGCAGCAGTCTTCTTGCCAATCTTGGGCAATTTCAAAGCCGTCACCAATTCGCGCAACTCCTGCCGCGCAATCAGATGGCTGGTGCCCAGCTCGCCCAATAGCCCCTTGTCGAGCAAGGTCAGACCAGAGGGAAAGAGCTCCCGGAATATAACGCGTTCCGACAGGCCTTGAACCGAACGAAAGCCGACGCGCTTGGACAGTTCCAGCAGGGCCGCTTCAATCCGCGCTTTATTGCGTGCCTCTGTGTGGCCGGTCCGGTTGCGCACAACCACCCAATCCATCTCGCGCAAGTTTGCTTGCAAAGTCGCCCGGCTGCGTTTGAGGCGCGCCTGCCAGATCATTTCGGCAAAGAAGGACAGTTTTTTGACTTTGAACGTCTCTGGATCAACCTGCCCGATCAGATCAAAATCGACGAAACTGTCGTTCATTGGTGTGACCAGAGTGTCGGCATTTTCTGCCGCTGTTCGGGCCAGCGGATCATCGCGCCCCGGATTGTCGATGATGAGAAAGTCGACATCGGGGTCGATCCGCTCGAGAGCAACCAACAAGGATTGATCGCTGCGCCCCTTAAACACCTGACAGCCCGGCGTCGGCAGTTCAATCCCGCGCCGGTCAGCGGTCTCTCTACGGTTTTCGATATAGCGGTCCATCGTGCGTTGACGCGGATCCAGATCAAGAGCTTCGACCCGGAAACCCAGATAGGACAGAGCAACCGCCACATGCACCGCTGTGGTAGATTTACCTGTTCCGCCTTTCTCATTGGCGAAGACAATTCTATGCGCACGCTTATCTGGCACTACGCCTGCCCCCGAAGGCTGCGCGATCCGCAGTTTGTTGCTAACCAAGTTGCTAACACCGGGTATGCGCCTTTCATCATCTCTTGCCCCATCTTGTGCCCAATAGCGATGACGGTTTAGGGCATAAGTCACTGTATCGAAGGGGCCATAGCCGTGCAAACCGTTAAAACGCTAAGCATGTTAAGAAGTGCTACCAGCACATTGCGCAGCGGTGACAAAACAATCGCGCTTGTCCCAACTATGGGCGCTTTGCACGAAGGGCATTTGACCCTGATGCGGCGCGCGCGCGAGCAGTGCGACCATGTGGTCGCCTCGATCTTTGTGAACCCTACGCAGTTTGGCGAGGGGGAGGATTTGGATGCTTATCCCCGGCAAATGGATCAGGATTCGGCCATGCTTGAGGCAGAAGGGGTTGCGCTTTTGTGGGCACCCGATGTCGAGGCGATGTATCCGCAAGGGTTTGCGTCGAGCATTTCGGTCAGCGGCGTCAGCACGCATTTCTGCGGCGCAGATAGGCCTGGCCATTTCGATGGGGTAGCGACAGTTGTGTGCAAGCTGTTCAATCAAGTGCGGCCTGACCAAGCCTTTTTCGGTGAAAAGGACTGGCAACAGCTCGCCGTGATCCGCACAATGGCACGCGATCTCGATCTGATGGATCCGCATGTCGACGATATCATTGGCGTGCCCACGGTGCGCGAAGCCGATGGCTTGGCGATGAGTAGTCGCAATCGCTACTTGTCGGACGAGCAACGCGCTGCTGCCGCGACTTTGCCGCGCGCGATGAAGGCCGCAATCGACGCGATAGAGAACGGTGCCAGCGTTGCTGCATCGACCAGCGATCTGAAGAAGGCGCTTCTGGAAGCGGGCTTTGACAGCGTGGACTACGCCAGCCTTGCTAATGCGATGTCTTTGGAACCGCTTTCCGAGCTGGGCACGGATAATGCGCGCCTTATGGTCGCCGCGCGGATCGGCGGGACGCGCCTGATCGACAATATGGGCGTGACTGGGAAGGTTTGAGACTCTGGTTGACGCTCGAATGCCTGCATGGCAATGCGCTGCCCTCTGGTTGCGCGGGTATAGCATAGTGGTAATGCTCTAGCCTTCCAAGCTAGCTAGAGGGGTTCGATTCCCCTTACCCGCTCCAGA
>CAZAIG010000162.1:0-4033 GCA_964485135.1 uncultured Porphyrobacter sp.
CTCCTTGCGAGCTGCTTCGCCTATCGCTTTGATTTTGCTGCCGCCTTTGCCCAGCACAATCGGCTTTTGCGAGGCCTTGGCGATCACGATCTGCTGGCGTACTTCTATGCTGCCATCCTTGCGAACTTCGTAGCTTTCCGGGCGCACCGCCGCATCATAGGGCAGCTCCTCATGCAATTGCGCGTAAAGCTGCTCGCGGGTGATTTCCGCCGCCAGCAATCGCTCAGACGCATCGGAGACCTGATCTTCGGGGTAATGCCACGGCCCCTCCGGCATCATGGCCGCCAGCGCGTCTTTCAATTCGGGCACGCCATCACCGGTTAGCGCGGATACGAAATAAATCTCGTCAAAAGAGACCTTTGCACCCAATTCCTGAGCCAGTTCCAGAAGCGGCTCTTTCTTCGCCTTGTCGACCTTGTTGAGGACCAAAATCTTGCGCTCGGGCCGTTTTTCCAGCGCTTCGACCAAGGGTTCCAACTCATGCCGGCGCTGTTTGATGGGATCGACCATCAAGACCACGCAATCGGCTTCTTGAGTGGAGTCCCAAGCGGCCGAAACCATCGCTCGATCCAACTTTCGTCGGGGTGAGAAAATGCCCGGTGTGTCGACCAAAATCATCTGCGTCTTAACCGAGGCGGACTTGGCCTCACCTGAGGTCGTCTCCGCAGGTCTAGGGGAGGTCTCAGGAGATCTAGGGGAGGTCTCTGAAACATTATTTCCTACTGACTCACGGTCCGATTCATGCAGAGCGATGCCCAGCATGCGGGCGCGGGTCGTTTGCGCTTTGGCGCTAGTGATGGCGACTTTCTGGCCGACAAGCTGGTTTACCAGAGTGCTTTTGCCTGCATTGGGCGCACCAATGATGGCCACCACGCCGCAGCGGGCTTGTGCTTGCTCTGTCATGTCCTGTTCCGCTCATCCTGAGCCTGTCGAAGGGTGAGCATCGCGATACTGCGCGTTCGCACTTCGACAAGCTCAGCACGAACGGTTTCTGTCTTTACTTTGCTCATCCAAATCGCTCCATAAAAGCTTCAGCCGCGCGGCGTTCCGCCTCTTGCTTGTTCGATGCGGTGGCTTCTGCCTCTCCAACATTGTTCACCGAAACACGCACCGTGAACTGTGCAGCGTGATCGGGGCCTGAGCGGTCGATAAGCGCATATTCGGGCGGTTTGCGCCGATTGCCTGCCGCCCATTCTTGTAGCGCGCTCTTGGGATGTTTTACCCGGCCCAAATCACCGCCAAACTCTTTTGCCCAAAGTGCGCGAACGATGCCGCTTGCGGTGCCGAAACCGTGGCTGACGAAGGCTGCGCCAATCAAGGCCTCCATCACATCGCCAAGGATATTAGTGCTTTGCTTGCCGCCATCTTCGCGGGCCTGCTTGCCGAGTAAGATTTGGTCGGGGATGCCAATCTCCAACGCGATTTTGGCGCACGTTTTGCGGCTGACTAAAGCGTTGAGACGGAGTGACAATTTTCCTTCTGGCGCGTCATTCGCTGTGTAGAGCCAGTCTGCAATGACGAGGCCAAGCACGCGGTCGCCGAGGAATTCGAGGCGTTCGTAGTCTTTATCTGCACCGGTGCTGCCATGGGTAAGCGCTTCTACCCAAACGGGATCATCTGTGGGCGCAAAGCCTGCGGATTTAAGCCATTCACGGCTTTCAGGACTGAGCGTATCGGCGGGTCGGCTCATATGCCGCGCCCTTTCCGGTCCCAGCGCGCTGCGCTAAACCACGTCCAAGGCTTGATCCACTCAGCGCTGCCATCGGTTGACCACATCACAACTTGCGCTTTGGCAAAGAGTAAATCCTGCGGGACAAATCCGATGCCGCCGCCTGCTGCTGCTGGAAAGCGGCTATCTTGTGAGTTGTCGCGATTGTCGCCGAGCATGAATATGCGGCCCTCTGGCACGATGCGCGGTCCGAAGCTGTCTGCGTCATAGCCTTCGCCAAAATCGAGCACATTATAGCTGACACCAGAAGGCAAAGTCTCTCGGAACTGGGCGTAGCGGCAGGTGATATTGCCCTCTTCATCCTCTTCGCGCAGCGAACCGCGCGAGCACCGCGTGTTGGGTGAGGCGGGGATCACAAAATCGTCGATCCGCTGTTTGGGTATGGATACTCCGTTCAAAACTAGCTGACCGCTGCGCATTGCTACGCTGTCGCCGGGCAAAGCGATAACGCGCTTGATATAGTCGCTTCCGTCGATGGGATGCTTGAAGATCGCGACATCACCGCGTTCCGGCTCGCTTGCAAGAATGCGGCCCGGGACCAGTGGTAACGAAGCGGGCAGTGAATGTTTGGAAAAGCCGTAGGACCATTTGGATGCGACTAGGTAATCGCCATTCCATAATCGCGGCAGCATGCTTTCGGAAGGAATAGAGAAGGGCGAGACGATAAAGCTGCGGAATATCACCACGGCCAGCGCCAGCTTTAAAAGGAACCAAAGGAAGCTGAGCCAGCTTTCATCCTTTTCGCCTTGTGCGTTATGCGCTGCACCTGCTGGTGCAATCTTCGGCGGATTCTCGCCCAAATCCACCTCGGGCGCTGGCGCATTCGTATCTTCGATCTTTTCATTCATTGCCGCTGTCCCTAGTCGGGTGCGAGCAAGCAAGAAAGAGGTTTTCGTCAATGTCCGATACTGTAGCCGCTCTTTGGGATAAATTGGCCGCTTTGCCGCAAAGCTCTTTGGAGGTTTTGTTTGACGATGATCCGGCGCGTGTTGATGCGTTGTCGGGCCGGATAGAGTGGGCGGCGGATGAGGAGGCAAACGGCATTCTCTTCGATTGGTCGAAGACGCATCTGGACGAGGCATTGCTCAGCGGTTTTGAGGCGCTGGCCGAAGCGGCGGATTTCGCTGCCAAACGCGAGGCATTGCTTTCGGGCGCGGCGATCAATGTGACCGAAGGGCGCGCGGCTCAGCATACGGCAGAGCGCGGTATAGGCGCTGAGCCAGCGGTCGAGGAAGCCGCCGCTCTTCAGGCGCGCATGCAAATGCTGGTCGAGGCAATCCACGAGGGCGCCTTGGGCGAAGTAAAGCACTTGATCCATATCGGCATTGGCGGGTCGGCATTGGGACCAGATTTGGCCGTCAATGCGCTGACTCGCGATCTGTTGCTGGTCGATGTCCATGTTGTCTCGAACATTGATGGTGTGGCTTTGGAAGAGGCCTTTGCGGCTTGCGATCCAGCGACAACGATTATTGCGGTTGCTTCCAAGACCTTCACCACAATTGAAACCATGACCAATGCCGAAAGCGCGCTCAAATGGCTGAGCGAAAATGGTGTCGATGATCCATCCGGCCGAGTGATTGCGCTGACCGCGAGTCCTGAAAAAGCAGTTGAATGGGGCGTCGATGAAACGCGCATCCTGCCCTTTAGCGAGAGCGTGGGTGGGCGCTATTCGATCTGGTCGTCGATTGGCTTCCCGATTGCGATTGCGGCGGGGTGGGACGAGTTTTCCGCTATGCTTAAGGGCGCGCGCGCAGTGGATGAGCATTTCCGTGACAATGATGGCCGCGACAATCTGTGTTTGCGGGCGGCCTTTGCCGATCAATTCTATTCGCGGCTGCGCGGATGCCAGACCCGCGCGGTTTTTGCCTATGACGAGCGGCTATCGCTGCTGCCCGATTACCTTCAGCAATTGGAGATGGAGAGCAATGGCAAAAGCGTGACCTCTAAGGGCGAGGAAGTGTCCGGTCCCACCTCTGCCATCACATGGGGCGGGGTGGGCACGGATGCGCAACACGCCGTGTTCCAATTGCTGCATCAGGGCACGCATGAAGTGCCGGTCGATTTCATCGCTTCGATTGCGCCTGGCGATGCGCTGGATCCGGCGCACCACCGCATTCTGCTGACGAATTGCTTTGCCCAAGGGGCGGCATTGATGGCGGGCGGTAATATGAGCGAGAGCGGGGATGATCCTGCGCGCGAATTTCCCGGCGACCGGCCGAGTGCGACGATGCTTTGCGATGATCTGGATGCGGCCGCGCTTGGTGCTCTGATTGCGTTCCATGAGCATCGCACTTTCGCCAATGC
>CAZAIG010000163.1:0-3639 GCA_964485135.1 uncultured Porphyrobacter sp.
CAAGAACGCTGTGCGCGGGACTTACAACCGTTCGCCTTATTGGAAGGAGCGGGTCAAAATGGCGCAATGGTGGAGCGATTATCTGGATGAGTTGCACTGCGAGACTCTGAGCTGACTGCGGGCGCTTTATCTTGTGTCGCAATAAATACGAGAAAACCGCCAGGCATCGATAAGAGGGATGGATGCCTGACGGTCCTCGCTACGATCATACGGTTGTGAAATTGTGCGATCGGTTATTTGTAGGTGGCCCTTTGCTCAGCGATAGCGGACGCGCATAGAAGCGTTTTGCTTGCGTGCGTCACCTGAACGGCCCCGCATCATCCCGCCAATCGCGCCGAAGCCGATGATCATCATCAACCATGTGCCCGGTTCCGGGACTGCGGCCATAGTCTCGCCAGTGATCGTGAGAGTGCCCGCAGGCAAATGAGTGAAGTCGGCGGCATTAAAAAAGCTCAACTCAAATACGCCGGGCTCAAAAATCGGCGCTATGGTGGAACCGCTAAAAAGGCTTGGACCATAAAGATTATGAATAGACAAATCTGAAGGATCAAATGTTTGGAAACCACCAAAGCCAATGCGCCCTCCTCCTCCAGGAAAACGCACCAGGTTGGTTCCCATTCCGAAATCTGCCTCAACACGAAAGGATGATGGATTGGGCAAGACTAGTGTCGGGTTGCTGTCGATGGTAAAGCTCACACTGTCTGCTGGATCAATGCCGACAAAGTCAAACAATATAGTAGCAGCCGATGCAGGATTTGCGCTCATTAGTGCAGCAAAACTTGTCGCTGCGAGTAGGAATTTTCTCATAATTCGGGCCTCCTCGCCGTGTAGATAAAAAGACATGGTCATTTTGAATTCGAGCATGCGGTTTGCCGCCTAGCTCGGCATGGCGAATGCAATGGCTGCTGCGCCTGCGACAGATTTGAGAATATTTTTCATAAGAATGCTCCATGTTGTGTGATGGGTTCAACGCCATCTTTCAGCCCAAATGGTCCAAACGATATGGACAAAACCTTGGACTTAATCATAGCGAACGCGCACTGCCTCACTTCCGACAAGCGCGGTTTTGCGGCGACCTCGGAGCGCACTACCAATCGCACCAAAACCGAGGATCATAAGTGCCCATGTTCCTGGCTCAGGAACTGCTGCCGTTGAAGCTGAACCGATAGTCAGCGTGCCCGCAGGCTCACCAAGGAGAAAGTTCAGATCGAACGAGCCGGTTAGGAAGGTTGGACTTTCGGTCGTTCCCGTGAACAGCTGGGGACCGAAAAGAGGTGCAAGCTGTGCGGAGAACTGAACGCCCCCATGATTCACTGGATCACCAGACAGGAAGACTAGGTCGCTTAAGACAACGCCGTTGGGAGCGGTAACGTTCTGATCAAGGACAACAAAGCTCGAATTGCTGCCTAAGGGCTGAAACGGGCTTGGATTGCTTTCGAGTTCGAAGGTGAAATTGTCAGTTGGATCGAGGCCGACGAAATCAAATATCAATTGAGCTGCCATTGCAGGACTTGCAGAAATGAGGGCAGCGGTGAGGGCGGCTATCTTAACGTGAGTTTTCATGTTCATTCCTTTTCTAATTTGCTGGATTTGATTTAGGGTTGATAAGTGAGGCTGAAGGCTCACCGACCGGCCTCTTCGCGCCTAGCCAGAAGTTTAGTGGGCGAATTGCAAG
The DNA here is from genome assembly GCA_964485135.1 of uncultured Porphyrobacter sp. Taxonomy (GTDB): domain Bacteria; phylum Pseudomonadota; class Alphaproteobacteria; order Sphingomonadales; family Sphingomonadaceae; genus Erythrobacter. The sequence continues at coordinate 1,676 of CAZAIG010000163.1, forward strand.
CGCTGCCCTTTGGGCCTTTTCGATTGATCTCTTTGAGACCCAGCGCCTGTGTTGTGCAGATGATGGTGCCTGAGGATTTCACAGTCCCACCAATAGGGTTGATAAGGCGGTATGTAATGATAAGCCCGCCGCTCATGGTGACCCCGTTGATCCCGAGGGTTGTGAAGATGTTTTGCTTTTTGACGAGAGTTCCGCCCGCCTTTTCAACACGGACACGCAGGACCCCTGCCAGGTCTTTCTGGCCAGCAGCACCTTCGAGTAAGATCGCCTTTTCAAGAAGCGATGGCGTAGCGTCTTTTCCAGGGGTGGTCAGAGCGTTTAACCGGCCAAGCAGCACCTTTGCATCTGTTGCGATGGCCTTATCAGACTTGTCGCATCTTCCAGCGGCGAGTGGAGCGAGATGAGTGAAAATCTCCTCGTAAAATTCAGCCAAATACGAATTTGAGCTGGGCACAGCATTTTCTGAAAAAACGAACCAATCGTTGTCATCGCTCGACAAGGGCTCAGCCGTGATAGCATTTATGAGCAGTTGCGCGCTCGGCGAAATTGCAATCTCCGAGATATTTACATCAGTTTTCAATGAACCGGCAATATCGGCCAACCCCAGCGAGACACGAGGCCCCTGCATTTCAGTTGCCGCCGCACCGCCGGTGAAACCTTTGGCACTATGACCTCCTTGGAAACCGGCAGGGCAGGCACTAACAAGTGGGCGTGCCTGCATAGCTATGATTTTCAACCGATTTTGAATCAAAAAATAGTCAGTGAGATCAAGTCTCTCATCATCAGCAAGAACTGCGATGCGGCCCGCCCCGACTTCATCCTTGATCGCACTCCGAATTTGTCTGCCAGCGAGATCAAGCATGCTGGAGGCAAGGATGTATCCTTCCAATTGCCCGCCACTCTCTTCAACGGTGGTTTTGCCCTCTGCTGCGCTCAGGCCGAGGTAGGAAAGCAGTCCGATGGTTTCGACATCGTCATCATTGCTTCCGGATCCGTTCTCTTGAGCGCTCAAAGGTTGCGCGAGCAAGGCCGAGCAAACTGCACCGACTAGGCATACTTTTTTCATATCCATTGACCCCCGTCATTGATTGAAGAACTAAGCGGTTTCACTCATCCTCAATCGCATTGTCGGTTTGGCCCATTTTTTGGTAGTCGATCTGTGACCTAGATCACGGGTTGCTCAAAAATGTCGCAATCTTCTCGGCTATGAAGCCCGCTACGGGATAGTGTTTGCGCTAAGGGCTTGCGCTTATTGGCAAAACTGTCGAATTATCAGACTCATGCAAGGCTCATGAAAAGGTGAGGGCTCACGTTATGGATATGAATGATCGGCTGGCCGCTCTCGCGTCCCTTTTCGACTGTTCAGAGGAACAAGCCCAACGGCTCAACGAGGCCATGGCTTTTGTGACTTATGGCCGCAAAGATACGCTCATCCATCAAGGTGATCTTGGCGCGAAGGTTTGGATTGTGCTGGAAGGCTGGGCGCAATTGCAAATCATTGGCTTAGACGGTCAGACGCAATTGCTCCTTGCCCATGGCCCTGGCGAATTGTTCGGCGCTTTGCCGCATGAACGCATCGTCATTGCCGATGTGGTCGCGCAAGAAGAGGTTTGCGTGCTGGAGGTTTCAACCAGCAGACTGAACGCGCTTGTCTTGGAAGAGGCGCGCATTGGTTGCGGCTTGTCGCAAATCCTCGCAAAGCAATACAATGCAGCGCTTGATCGGATGGCGGCCCGCATCACGCTCAGCGCAAAGGGACGGGTCTATGCAGAGCTGATCGCCAAAGCAGGGGAGGGCGATACCATCGCGCCGCCGCCTGTGGTGGCCGCGCTGGCATTGACGGCCCAAACAACGCGAGAGACGGCCTCGAGAGCCATCAGCACGCTAACAAGACGCGGGATTATTGAGCGCGATAGCCAGCAGCTCAGCATTGTTTCGCGCACCATGCTAGAAGACTTGGTGAT
>CAZAIG010000163.1:3649-3993 GCA_964485135.1 uncultured Porphyrobacter sp.
TGCCATGGCCGTGCAGTGGTCGGTTAGGATGACGCCGGGTTTTCCGATTGCAGCAAGCGCCTCTGCTTTTTGAAGCAGTGACGCACAAGGCGCTTTCGGATCAAAGATTGCTTGCAGCAGGGCGACCCCCGATGCCTCCTCTGAGCCAACGATAGCGCTCGCCAATGCGAAGGCTTCGTTTGGTTCGTGGCATGCGGTCCAATGCCCGCCATCCGTTTCGCGAAAGCCAATTTGCGGCCCTGCTAATGCGCTTAAACTCGCGATATTTGCGCTTGCAACAAAGACCAGAGTGCCCAAAATCGCATCTGTTTCCTCGGCGGGTAAGTCTGTGCGCGGGCTGTGGC
>CAZAIG010000164.1:0-3990 GCA_964485135.1 uncultured Porphyrobacter sp.
CGATGGCCTGCACAGCGGCGGTCGAGACAGAGATCGACAAGCATTATTCTGATCAGCTGGATGCGCTGGAGGAAAGCGGCGCTGATCCAGAGCTTGCCGAAATGATCCACGAGTTCCGCGAGGATGAGCGCGAGCACCGCGATGCCGCTTTGGCAGCGGGCGCGGAAAAAGCGCCTGCCTATCCTTTGCTCTCTGGCGCGATCCGCTTGGGTTGCCGCGCGGCGATTAAGCTCGCTGAGCGTATCTAAGCGCGGATTTAGTTCTTCAACAGCGGCTTCCACCACTCTTCATTCTCCAGATACCAGCGCAACGTCTGGCCTAGCCCATCGGCAAAGCTCCATTGAGCTTGGTAAGATAACTCTAAGCGCGCTTTGGTTTCGTCGATTGCATAGCGCCGGTCGTGCCCCTTGCGGTCCTCGACAAAGGTTTTCAGCGTATCGGTGCGCTTGCCTTTCGCCGCTGGCGCATCCGGAAAACGCTCAGCCAAGCCGCCCATGCTTTCAAACGCTTTGTCCACTTCAGCGCAGATCGTGTCGATCACTGCCATATTGGGCAGCTCTGCCCCGCCGCCAATATTGTACGTCTCACCCGGCACGCCTTTGCCCAAACAGGCTTCAATCCCGCGGCAATGATCCTCAACATGGAGCCAGTCGCGCACATTCATCCCGTCGCCATAGATCGGCAGCGGCCGCCCACCCAGCGCATTGAGGAAGAACAGCGGGATCAGCTTTTCTGGATATTGATAGGGGCCGTAATTGTTCGAACAATTGCTGGTCGTCACTTCCAACCCATAGGTGTGGTGGTAGGAACGCACCAAATGATCCGACGCAGCTTTGGATGCGGAATAGGGCGAATTGGGCCGGTATTGCGTGTGCTCGGCAAAGGCAGGATCATCAGGCTCAAGCGATCCATACACTTCATCGGTCGAGATGTGATGGAAGCGGTGCGGCGCGCCTGTTCCCTCATCGAGCCAGACCGTGCGCGCGGCTTTGAGCAGCGAATGCGTGCCGATGATATTTGTATCGATAAAGGCATCTGGCCTGCTGATCGACCGGTCCACATGGCTTTCAGCGGCAAAGTGAATGAGCGTGGTGATCTGGCGCTCGTGCAGCAGCTTTTCAACGAGAGCTTCATCGCGAATATCGCCTTCGATCAGCTCGGTTTGCGGCGCACCGGCAATGGTGGATGCATTTCCAGCATAAGTCAGGCTGTCGAGCACGGTGATGGTGTCGCCTGCATGCTGATCGGCCCAATAATGCACGAAATTGCCGCCGATAAAGCCAGCGCCGCCAGTAACCAGAATGTTAGCCACAGGCTTGATCCGATTGTCGCGGCTCCAGAAGGCGCATTAGATATTCGCCATAGCCAGAGCAGCGCAAAGGCTGGGCTAGCCTCTCCAAATGGCCATCATCAATGAAGCCTTGCCGCCATGCGATTTCTTCGGGGCAACAGATTTTGAGGCCTTGGCGCTCTTCTGTAATCCGCACATAGGTCGCTGCATCCAGCAATGAGGCGTGTGTGCCTGTGTCCAGCCATGCAAATCCGCGCCCCATAATCTGTGCGCTCAGTTCACCTTCTTCCAGATAGAGGCGGTTCAGATCAGTGATCTCCAGCTCACCGCGCGGCGAAGGCTTCAGATCGCGCGCGCGTTCCGGCGCTGTTTGGTCACAGAAATAAAGTCCGGTTACCGCATAATTGGATTTGGGGGCGCATGGTTTTTCTGCAATCGATAGCGCGCGGGCCTTTGCGTCTAATTCCACTACGCCGTAAGACGATGGATCTTTGACCTGATAGGCAAAGATGCTTGCGCCGCTGGCTCGCGCCGCCGCTGCGTTTAGCAATTCGGGCAGGCCGTGGCCGTAAAACAGATTGTCACCAAGGATCAGTGCGCTGGGCGCTCCATCAAGGAAATCCGCGCCGATCAGGTAAGCTTGAGCGATGCCTTCGGGGCGTGGTTGCTCGGCATAGCTGATCGATAGGCCAAACTGCGCCCCATCGCCCAATACACGCTGAAATTGCGCGGTATCACTCGGTGTGGTTATGATCAGAATGTCGCGAATGCCCGCCAGCATCAAGGTGCTGAGCGGATAATAGATCATCGGCTTGTCATAGACCGGCATCAATTGCTTGGAGACACCCTTGGTCAACGGATAGAGGCGTGTGCCACAGCCGCCTGCCAGAATGATCCCTTTACGCGCTTTATTCATAGCGGGTCCATGAAGTGAGGCCCTGTGGCCGCGAACATGACAGCAATCCTAAGGCGCAAACGCTCGCCCCACGCATTACAAAACGGCAATCGAGCGAACCCAGCGGTGGGACTCCAGCACTCTCTTCAGTTGGTATTCACGCTGGGCATGCCTATATATGCGAGAAATCACCGAATAGGACGATCCATCATGCGTGCCCCTTTTGCTCTTTTGGCCACCGCCTTTCTCGGCCTTGCCACGGTTTCTGTGCCCGCCGCAGCGCAAGATGATGGCGGGGATAAGGTCAATATGGTCATCGCTTATGGCGAAGATGAATGCCCTCAGCCGGTTGGCGATGAGATTATCGTCTGCGAAATTCTGGTTGAGGCGGAGCGTTTCCGTATCCCGAGAACTCTACGCACCAGCGATAGCCCCCAAAACAAATCCTGGGCCGAGCGGGTGGAAAGCCTGAAAGTGATTGGCGAATTCGGCACAGCGTCTTGCAGCCCAACCGGCTCAGGCGCTCTGGTGGGCTGCACGCAAAAGATGATCGATGCAGCCTATGCCGAAAAGCGCGAAGGCGCCGGGGTGCGCTTTGCTCAATTGATCGAAGCGGCGCGTGCTGAGCGGCTTTCAACTATTGATGAAGATGCAGCGGAGCAGCAGGCGCGGGTTGAAAAGCTTGAACAAGCCTATCTTGACCGTCTGGAGCGCGAACGGGCCGCGCCTCTACCCGGCGATACAGCGCCTGTGCAAGACGCAGAGCCAGTGCGCGACGCCGCGCCTTTGGCCCAGCCTCCCGAATAAAGAAGCGCGCCTTCAGACTTTGTAATAGTCGCGGTACCATGCGACGAATTGCTTGATCCCTTCGCGCACGTCGGTTTGCGGCTGGTAACCGGTCAGCTCTTTCAGCAAGGTTGCATCAGCCCAAGTCGCTGGCACATCACCTTTTTGCATGGGCATGAAGTTTTTGATTGCCTCGACACCGCATTCCGCTTCGATTGCTTCGACAAAGTCCATTAGCCGCACCTTGTCCGAATTGCCGATATTGACAACACGGAACGGGGCAACCGGCGAAAGGCTGTCATAATCCGCGATGTCCGCAGCGCTTTCGGGGCGAACCGGCGGCGTGTCGACAAGCAAACGAATGCCGCGCACGAGATCGGTTACAAAGGTGAAATCGCGGTGCATTTCGCCATTGTTGTAAATGTCGATCGGCGTGCCATCCAAAATGCCTTTGGTAAACTTGAACAGCGCCATATCCGGCCTGCCCCACGGGCCATAGACCGTGAAAAAGCGGAACATCGTCGTCGGCAGGTTCCACAAGTGCGCATAGGAATGGCCCATGCTCTCATTCGCCTTTTTGGTGGCGGCATAGAGCGTCATTTGCGTTTCGACACGCTCCCGCTCGTCAAATGGCATTTCCTCATTCGCGCCGTAGACCGAAGAGGTTGAGGCCATCAGCAAGTGATCCACGCCCAGCTCGCGCGCGCATTCCATCACATTGAATGTGCCGACAATATTGGCATCGATATAGGCGCGCGGGTTTTCAAGGCTGTAACGGACACCCGCTTGCGCGGCGAGATGCACAATCACATCGGGCTTTTCCGCCATGGCGAGCGCGTGCAAAGCATCGAAGTCCTCCAGCATGCCTTCATGCGCGGTGAAATGCTCGTTCTGCAGCAGCATTTGATGGCGGCCCTGCTTGATCCGAACATCGTAATAATCGGTCATTCCGTCAAAGCCGATGACGGCAAAGCCTTCTTGCAGCAGAAGCTTTGACAAGTGGAAGCCGATAAATCCG
>CAZAIG010000165.1:0-3906 GCA_964485135.1 uncultured Porphyrobacter sp.
AACCCCCACCAAAAACCCCCCGGAAGCCAGTCTGGCCCGAGGGGTTTCCGTGATCTCTGAACAAGAGAGTATCTGAAACGGTTAGGGGGACACAAACCGCTTATTCTTGGGGAAGCGTGGGCTTAGGCAGCTTCTGCCTGTTCGTCTGGATCGCGCAGAACATAGCCGCGGCCCCAAACGGTTTCGATGTAATTGTCACCGCCGCATGCATGGCTGAGCTTTTTGCGCAGCTTGCAAATGAACACGTCGATGATCTTGAGTTCTGGCTCATCCATGCCGCCGTACAGGTGGTTCAGGAACATTTCTTTTGTGAGTGTAGTGCCTTTGCGCAAGCTTAAGAGTTCAAGCATCGCATATTCTTTACCAGTGAGGTGGACGCGGGCGCTATCGACTTCGACAGTTTTCGCATCGAGATTCACAGCCAGCTTGCCAGTGCGGATAACCGACTGGCTATGGCCTTTCGAACGGCGCACAACAGCATGAATGCGGGCGACCAATTCTTCGCGGTGGAATGGTTTAGTAACGTAATCGTCAGCGCCGAAACCAAAGCTGCGAATTTTGCTGTCCATTTCGGCAATGCCGGAAAGGATCAGAACCGGCGTTTGCACCTTGGCAACGCGCAGTTTCTTAAGGACGTCATAGCCGTGCATGTCGGGCAAGTTGAGGTCGAGGAGGATAATGTCGTAATCATACAGCTTACCCAGATCGAGGCCTTCTTCGCCCAGATCGGTTGCATAGACATTAAAGCCCTCAGTCGTCAGCATAAGCTCAATCGCCTTGGCGGTGGTTGGCTCATCTTCAATCAAAAGTACGCGCACGGGTTGTCCCCTTTAGCCCAAATTGCAGTAACCCCTCGGTAAGAGGCGTTGTCATTTATTAACCACACAAGTTCTGAACGGAAAAGGTTAATATGGCGTAAACGAGTCGCTTCGTGGCGTGCGTGCGATAATGTGAGTCTTTGAAGTCACAGGGGTTTTTGCTTAGTTCGCGCGCGTTAAGACTGCGTCAACAAGGGTTGATCAAAGGTTTTCAAGCTTCTTTGCGCGGCGTCTTTGCACGCTGGACCCGATCCCCATCGCCTCGCGGTATTTGGCCACTGTGCGCCGAGCAAGGTCAAACCCTTCTTCTTTAAGCAGCGCCACAAGCTTATCATCGGACAGGATCTTTTTCGGGTCTTCGGCGTCGGTCAATGCTTTGATCCGCGCTTTAACCGCCTCTGACGATGCGCCGTCGCCATCGCCAGAACCGCCCGTTTTCGCGACACCGCTTTTGAAGAAATATTTCAGTTCAAAGCACCCGCGATCGCACAGAAGGAATTTGTTGCTGGTCACGCGGCTGATCGTGCTTTCGTGCATTTCGATTTCTTCGGCGACTTCGCGCAAGGTCAGCGGTTTGAGTTCAGATACGCCGCGGCGAAAGAAACCATCCTGCTGCTTCACTATCTCTGTCGCGGTCTTCAAAATCGTCTTTTGACGCTGGTCGAGCGCTTTGATCAGCCAGTTAGCATCATCAAGCTTCTCCTTAAGCCACGTAGATGCCTCTTTACTGGTCGCCCCTTCGCGCAATTCAACATAATAGCTGCGATTGACGATCAGGCGGGGCAGGGTCGCCTCGTTCAGCTTAATGTCCCACCCGCCATCGCGCGCCGTGGTGATCAGAATATCGGGCACGACCGCGCTTGCACTTGCTTCACCAAAAGCCAGACCCGGCTTGGGATCATAACCGCGCAATTCGCCCAGCATATCGGCAAAGTCCTGCTCATCAACGTCGCACATCCGCCGCAGCCGGGGGATCTCGCCGCGTGCCAGCAGATCAAGATTGTCGATCAGTCGCTCCATACACGGATCATAGCGGTCCGCCTCGCGCGCTTGGATAGCAAGACATTCCGATAGGCTGCGTGCGCCTACGCCGCTGGGGTCCAATGTTTGGACGGCGTGGAGGGCATCCACAACCTCAGCTAAAGGAGCGCCTAAATCTGCTGCGACTTCGCGCAGATCAAAGCTGAGATAACCCGCTTCATCCAGCAAACCGATCAGATGCTGGGCGATGAAGGTCTGGCGATCATCATGGCAGGCCGGACCGATCTGTTCGAGCAAATGCTCTGCCAGCGTGGTTTCAGCGGTGCTGCGTTCCTCGATTGCGGTTAGCTCTTCATCGCCGCCGGCGCTGCCCGCACCGCCGATGGACGCAGCCGAGCCCCATTCGCCGCTATCGCTGGGACTGTTCACACCGTCACCAGTATCGCGGTCGCGGTCGAGCGCGGAATTATCAATGTCGAGCGGGGCCTCGCTTTCCCCTTGTGCCTGTCCAATCAATTGGTCGGCGGTAAACTCTTCGCGCGGTATATCATCGGGCTCGCCGCTGTCGCCCGCTTCGTGGCTGACATTGCCCACCTCTAGCAAAGGATTGGCCTCCAATGCCTCGCTGACAAAGGTTTCTATCTCTAGGTTGGACGCCGCCAGCAGCTTGATCGCCTGCTGCAATTGCGGGGTCATCACCAGCGATTGGGATTGTCTTAAGTCGAGGCGAGGACCAAGGGCCATGGGGCTGGCGTTTAGAGCGTAAACTCTTCTCCAAGGTAAAGCCGCTTCACATTTTCATCCGCGACCAAAGCTTCCGGTGTTCCGGCGAAAAGCACTTGCCCGCCATAAATAATACAGGCGCGGTCAACGATATCGAGCGTTTCGCGGACATTGTGATCGGTGATTAGAACGCCAATTCCGCGCCCTTTCAAATCTTTCACAAGATCACGAATGTCGCTGATCGACAGCGGGTCGATCCCGGCAAACGGCTCATCCAGCAGCATGATAGAAGGCTTTGCCGCCAGTGCGCGCGCAATTTCGCAGCGCCGCCGCTCACCGCCGGAAAGCGCCATGGCAGGTGAGGAACGAAGCCTTGTGAGGCCAAACTCATCCAGCAATCGTTCCAGCTCTTGTTCGCGCGTGTCCTTGTCCGGCTCGACCATTTCCAATACGGAATTAATGTTTTGCTCAACGGTCATTCCGCGAAAAATGCTGGTTTCCTGCGGCAAATAGCCCAGGCCAAGGATCGCTCGGCGATACATGGGCAGCTTGGTCACATCCTCGCCATCCATCAAAATCCGGCCAGCATCAGGGCGAACGAGGCCCATGATGGAGTAGAAACATGTCGTCTTACCCGCGCCATTGGGACCCAGCAGGCCAAGCACTTCGCCTTTGCCAACGGTCAAGGATATGTCGGTTAAGACGGCGCGCTTGTCATAGGATTTGGCAATTGAAATGACCTCCAGCCCGCCATTGGGCAGAGGCGCGGATGCATCTGCAGTTGCAAATTCGCTGTGCTCTAATGTGTCATTGTCTGTCATTATGGGAGCCGTTTTAGCACCGCTTTCTTACCGAGAAACCCCCGAAACCCCGTAATTGGCAAGATTTATGCATGGTAAGCCATCAAACAGGCTGATCTATGGGGGCAATATTCGCAGGTCGGTTATCCCAAACACTGATTATAGTTAGCGCCCTTGCCAGATAGCCCTTTTGTTGGAATACTCACCTGCGGAAGAGGAAAAGGGGACATAGGGATGAATGACATCCTGAAGGGCAAGGCAGCGCATGGCAGCGTGTCGCAGCCGAAAATGCGCGATTGGCGCAAGGTGATGAGCGATCATGTCGCTTATGCGCTTTTGGTTTACACCGGACTGCAGATTTTTGTCACCGTGCACGCGATGAAGGATGGCTCTTCATCGGTCCTACCCTATTTTGCACTGGTGGTCTTGATCGCTGGGATTATTCCCGCCTGCCGCTGGTTTGAGCGCCGCTGGCGTTTCCTCAGCGATGACGAAGCCGCCGACCCATCATTCGCGCCCGCCGTCCACCGCGACCAGTTTGCCTTATGGGTGATTGCGATTGGCCTGCCGTTTCTGGTGACTGG
>CAZAIG010000166.1:0-3855 GCA_964485135.1 uncultured Porphyrobacter sp.
GCCGCGAGAGCCGAGCCTTCATTGCCCAGCGTCATTTTATCGAGCTTTTTGCCTTCAAACTTGACCAGCCGCGCATCAAACGCGGTGCCATCATGCTCAAGCTTGGCGAGGACTGACCAATATTCCTCCGGCTTGAATATCTCGATTTCATGCTCGCGCTCGCACACAAGCCGCAGGGCGACCGATTGCACGCGGCCCGCCGATTTCGCACCGGGCAATTTGCGCCACAGGACGGGGGAGAGCGTAAATCCGAAGAGGTAGTCGAGCGCGCGCCGCGCCAGATAGGCGTCAATCAACGGTTGGTCGAGCTCGCGCGGCGAACCCATCGCCTCGGTCACGGCCTTCTTGGTGATCGCGTTGAAAGTCACCCGGTCAACCTTGGTGGGCAGCGTCTTGCGCTTCTTCAAAAGCTCTTGAACATGCCAGCTGATCGCCTCGCCTTCGCGGTCAGGGTCAGTCGCGAGCACAAGGCGATCTGCGCCTTTCGCCGCGTCCGAAATCTCCTTGAAGCGCTTTTGCTTATCGCGATACAGCTCCCAATCCATCGCGAAATCTTCATCCGGCCTCACGCTGCCATCCTTGGGCGGCAGGTCGCGGACATGGCCGTAGCTGGCGAGAACCTTGAAGTCCTTGCCCAGATATTTCTCGATTGTCTTCGCCTTGGCGGGCGATTCAACGATGACTAATTGCATGGTGGTTTAAGCTCAATCCCTACGCGTATACGTGTACGCGAGGGTAGCGGGATTTTGGCAGCATTCGTCAAGAGGGTTTTTCGTTTCCTAGACAAAAGACACGAATAACCACGCGAAAAAGGAGATCACCGCAAACGTTGCAAGCGGCAGAAGCTTGTCGAACCAGCGGCGTTTGGAGGATGCAAACCCTTTGCCGCCCAAAAACAGCATCGCCACTGATGCCGGAACCAGACAGATTAGCGACAATCCGGTTATGGTTACGAACGCGCCAACTTGAAAGACGGTCTTCACAGTCAATTCGTCGTCTCCCATAGCCCAGAGCCAAAGTCCCAGAAGGCTGTAGAAGGCGAGCATTCCTAGCGAAAGCCGCTCGCTTGTTGTGCGGTCTGCCCAGATCATGATGCAATCCTGCTGACCCGTCCGCCTGCGTGGCGCTCCAGCTCTCCAGCGAGTTCCAGCTCCAGCAATGCAAGCTGCACGCTGGCTGCGCCCTCCCCTGATTGGCGGATCAGCTCATCCACGGCGACAGGAGCATTGGATAGGAGCGACGCGATATTGGCTGGCTCAGCCTTGGGCAGGTCGTCAAACGCATAATCTTGCGCCGGAGCGATTTCACGCACCGAGGACAGCGGCACGCCGTCAAATCCGCTTAGCAATTCGATCACATCGTCGGGCGACTGGGCCAGCACAGCCCCTTCGCGGATCAGGCTGTTGCAGCCGAGTGAGCGCGCCTCCAGCGGAGAGCCGGGAATAGCCATCACCTCCCTACCCGCCTCGCCTGCAAGCCGAGCGGTAATGAGTGAGCCCGATTTGGGAGCGGCCTCCACCACCAAAGTGCCAGCGGCTAGCCCGGCGATTATCCGGTTGCGCGAGGGGAAATGCCGAGCAAGCGGCTGAGTGCCCGGCGGTTGTTCTGCGATCAATAAGCCTTCTGCGGCAATGCGTTCCTGAAGCTCTTCATGCTGCGGCGGGTATGCAATCTCGATCCCGCTCGCGATCACTCCGATGGTGCTCGGAAACGATCCCTCATGCGCCGCGCCGTCGATACCGCGGGCCAAACCGGAGACCACGGTGAACCCTTGCGCGGCCAGATCGGCGGCAAACTCACGCGCGATTTTGACCGCAGCAGCCGACGCATTGCGCGCACCGACCATGGCAACGCAGGGCTTACTGGCCAGCTCAAGGTTACCACGAATAGTGATGATCGGCGGGGCGCTGTCGAGCGCGGCGAGCAATGCTGGATAATCGGGTTGATCGTGGAAGAGGTAGCGCGCGCCAGCAGCCTTTACCGCTGCAATTTCATCTTCAATTTTCGAGACTGGCGCTGCGCGATACGTGCGTTTCCCGCGCGATCCGAGATCAGGCAGCGCATCCAGAGCAGCAACAGCGGTGCCGCAGCGCGCGAGCAATTGCCGGTAGCTAACCGGGCCGATATTAGGACTGCGCAGCAAACGGATGCGGGCAAAAGCCTCTGCCTGAGTAAGCTGTGGCGGCAGGTTCAAGTTTTCGAACCGATCTTTGGCTCTTCTCCGCGCATCAGCCGCCCGATATTGGCGCGGTGCTGGACCAGAACGATCACTGCGATAGCCACAAGCGGAGCGATAATCACTGGATAGCCCATCGCCCATGCAGCGACCGGAGCCAAGACTACGCAAGTCATCGAAGACACCGAGGAAATCCGGCTGATCGCCAATGTCACCGCCCAAATCGCTGCACAGACTAGCATCACCGGCCAAGCCAGCGCGGCGAGAACGCCTGCCGCTGTCGCGAACCCTTTGCCGCCTTTGAACTTTAGCCACGGGGTAAAGCAATGGCCAGCCACCGCAGCCACGGCCGTAATCCCGCCGAGCGACCAAAGATGCTCTGCGACCAAGACCGGCACAGCCCCTTTTAGCGCATCAAGCAAGACCGTTGCCGCTGCCAGCCCCTTGTTGCCAGTGCGCAAAACATTGGTCGCGCCGATGCTACCCGATCCGATATCGCGCACATCGCCCAGTCCGGCTGCTTTGGTGAGGAGCAAACCAAAAGGTATCGCTCCGCAGACAAAGCCCAGCAACAGCGCATAAACCGTTTCAACTTGCATCGCTTGCCTCGCCCCACCTTCCAATTTCGTTCAAGCTAAGTATTAGCCGCAGTTACCACAAGACAATCATCCAAGAGAAACCGTCATTTCCGATCCATCTGCCCCAATTCTGCTGCTAGACACCGGCGTTGGCGGACTGACGGTGCTGGCCGAGGTGCGCAAAGCCTTGCCCGATGCGCGGTTGATCTATGCGGCCGATATGGCGGGCATCCCCTATGGCACGAAAACCGAGGAAGAAGTCTCTGCCCGTGTCACCAGCCTGCTTGGCCGGATGGCAGAGCGATACCGCCCACGCCTCGCCTGCATCGCTTGCAACACGGCTAGCACGATTGCTCTGGGCATGGTGCGCGAAGTGCTGGAGATCCCGATTGTCGGCACAGTGCCCGCGATCAAACCCGCTGCTGCACTCACTCAAACCGGCGTGATTGGCCTGCTCGGCACACAAGCGACGATCCGCCAAACCTATGTCGACAATTTGGAAACAGAATTTGCTCGTGAAAAGCGCCTAATCCGCGTCGCCGCGCCGGGTCTGGTCGATGTCGCTGAGGCAAAACTGCGCGGGTTTACAATCGATCATTTCATCCTGGATCAGGCAGTCACCGCTCTGCTGTCAGAAACCGGCGGAGAGGATATCGACACCCTCGTCCTTGCCTGCACCCACTTCCCACTATTGAAAGAGGAATTGGCCGCCAGCTTCGCAAAGGCCGGTCACCGCGACGTGCAATTCATTGACGGTGCCGAGGGAATCGCGCGGCGCATCGCGCACCTAACCTCTGGTCAGAAATTCTCCGGCGCTAAAGACAGCTTGGCCGTGACGACCGGCAATCTTGAGGGGTTTGAAAGCCTTGCTCCGGTTCTATCCGGTTACGGCATCGATCACATTGATCGATTTTAAGATCGTTTTTCGCGAATCATTCGCAAAGATCGCTGTAGAAATACCAAGGCGAGCCGCCTACATACGCTGCCACGAAACAGGACGGACCGGCCCCAAGTGAATTACGATCAAATCTTCGACAAAGCGATTGACCGCCTCCACGAAGAAGGCCGTTACCGCGTCTTTATCGACATTATGCGGAACAA
>CAZAIG010000167.1:0-3845 GCA_964485135.1 uncultured Porphyrobacter sp.
ACCACCCAGTCCATCGTGCTGCCAATCAAATAGAGCACGCTGGCGCCATCGATATAGAAAGTGCCGCCGGGCGTTTCGATCTTCTCATCCATGGCGGTTTCCTCGGTGACGTAATCGACCGAATAGGCAAGGCCCGAACAACCGCGACGCGGAGTGGACAGCTTTACGCCAATGGCATCATCAGGCGCCTTGCTCATCAGCTCAGCGATGCGCTCTTCAGCGCTCTTGGTCAGATTGACCGCAGCAGGAATTTCGCGAGTTTTGGTCATCACAGCATCCCCAATTCTAGGCGCGCTTCATCCGTCATCTTGTCTGGCCCCCATGGCGGATCCCAAACCAAATTAACCTCAGCATCGCGAATGCCCGGCACGCTGGCGGCGCGCAATTCCACTTCGCCCGGCATCGTTTCGGCAACGGGGCAATGCGGCGTTGTGAGCGTCATAGTGATCGTCGCATCGGCCTCATCATCGACTTCGACACCATAGATCAGGCCCAGATCATAGATATTGACGGGAATTTCAGGATCATAAATCTCTTTCAGAGCATCAACCACCGCTTCTTGCAGAGCGTTGCCCGCACCGCCAACGCCTGCGCTCTCGGGCTTTTTCGCAAGAAACCCTTCGAGGTAGTCGCGCTTGCGCTCCAGCTTCTCCGGTGCAGTTTCCGCATCGGGATCGATCGCCTCATCCACGCGGGCGCGGCGCGGTTTCTCGTGGGGTTTTGCAGGCGGCTTCTCATCTGTTGCTGGATCGCTCATCCAAAGATCCTCCGTGTCCTGTCTATGCCTTCGATCAAGGCTTCAATATCGCTTTCATCCGAATAGAGGCCAAAGCTAGCGCGTGCGGTTGCTGGCACATCGAGCAAATCCATTAGCGGCTGAGCGCAATGATGGCCCGCGCGGATGGCGACATTCGCTTCATCCAAAATGGTGCCCAGATCATGCGGGTGAACCCCATCGAGCATGAAGCTGACAATGCCAGCCGATTTGTCCGGGCCAAAGAGCGTCACATCATTGCGCGCTCGCAATGCTTCGCGGGTTTTGGTGACGAGCGCAGCTTCATGAGCGAAGAGGCTTTCCATGCCGCCTTCGCCGCCAACGGCCCGAACGTAATCAATCGCCGCAGCCAGACCGATCACTTCGGTGATCATAGGCGTGCCCGCTTCGAAGCGTTGGGGGGCGGGCGCAAAAGTCGTCTTTTCAAACGTCACTCGGTCAATCATGGCCCCGCCGCCCTGATAAGGAGGCATCGCTTCCAAGATGTCGCCGCGCGCCCACAGCACGCCAATGCCGGTCGGCCCGTAGAGCTTGTGGCCTGACCACACGAAGAAATCGCAATCCAGCTCCGCCATATTGAGGCGCATTCGCGGCGCAGATTGGCATCCATCGAGCAGCAATTTCGCGCCGACATTATGCGCGGCCTTCGCGGCGCGCTTCACGCCCAGAATAGAACCAAGCACATTCGACACATGCGCCAATGCGACAAGCTTATGCTGTTCAGTAAGGTTCGCTTCGAGCCAATCCAGATCGATCCGGTGATCATCGGTGAGCGGGCAAACATCAATATGTGCACCCACACGCTCTGCCAGCAATTGCCATGGGACGATGTTGGAATGATGCTCCAATGCGGAGAGCATGATCCTGTCGCCAGCGCCAATATTCTGAGCGCCCCAGCTTTGCGCGACCAGATTGATCCCTTCGGTGGCGCCTTTGGTGAAGACAATCTCTGCATCGCTGGCCGCGCCCATAAAGCGCGCTACGCTTTCGCGGGCCTGTTCGAAGCGGCGCGTCATATCGGCCGACCGAGCATAAACGCCGCGATGCACTGTCGCATAATCTGCGCCCATTGCGCGGGTCATTGCGTCGATCACTGCCTGCGGCTTTTGCGCCGTCGCGCCAGTGTCGAGATAATGCCAGCGCTCACCTTCGCCCGTTTGCATTCCGGGGAAGTCAGCGGCCAATCCGCTCAAAGTAGGGAAGATGCCCGGCGCATTCACAGCTCAGCGCCCTCCAAAGTGCTGAGAGCTTTTGCCATCAGAGCTTCGCGCTTGGCTTCATCGCCCAGCTCAACAAAAGCATCGCCAATGAAAGCTTGCACTTGCAGCTTGCGAGCCAGCTCAGGCGGAAGGCCGCGCGCCGCCATGTAAAACGCGGCTTGCTCATCCAATTGGCCAATCGCTGCGCCATGCGCGCACAGCACATCATCAGCGAAAATCTCAAGCTCGGGCTTGGTGTTCGCGCTTGCCCCTTTTTCGAGCAGAAGCGCGCGGAAATTCTGCCCAGCATCGGTTTTTTGAGCATCGCGCACCACTTCGATCCGGCCAAGGAAATTGCCGGTCGAGCGGCCCCATTGGACAGAGCGAACAATTTGGTTGGACGTGCCGTGCGGTTCAGCATGAATAGTGCGAGTGACGAATTCCTGAGTGGTGTCGCCGCCGCCCAAAGTCACGCCGCCAAATTCGAAATGCGCGCCCTCTTCCAACGTCACTTCAATCTCGAGCCGCGCAAAGGCAGGCGCATTGTTCAAAGCGAAATGCTCATAGCGGCCCCCCTTATCAACATGCACTTTGAGGCGTGTGACGCCCGCTTCATTGAGTTCGCTCACTTCGCTGATCGTCGTGCCTTCAGGCACAATGGTCTCGCGCCAAACACCCAGCACTGCCGGATCAGCTTTCGCGAGCCAATCGGCATCGGAATAGCGCCACGCTTCGTCCTTATTGGTGGGGAGAACGGCTGCTTCGCTCATCACGCAGCTGCCTCGGCCATAACCGCATCATAGCCTTCCTCTTCCAAGCGCAAAGCCAAGTCCGGCCCGCCAGTTTGGATGATCCGCCCATCGGCGAGCACGCTCACACGGTCAGGCTTCACCACATCGAGCAAGCGCTGATAATGCGTGATCAGCAAAACGCCCTTATCAGCGTTACCCGATTCTGAGCGCATGATCGTATTGATCCCTTCGCCAACGACGCGCAGGGCGTCGATATCGAGGCCCGAATCCGTCTCATCCAGCACAGCAAATTGCGGATCAAGAATGCCCATTTGCACCATTTCCGCGCGCTTCTTCTCGCCGCCGGAAAAGCCGACATTCACATGCCGTTTGAGCATATCCATATCGAGTTTGAGCAATCCCGCTTTCTCTTTCGCCAGCTTCAGGAAATCACCGCCCGTGAGCGGCTCTTCGCCGCGCCCCTTGCGCTGAGCGTTGAGCGCTTCGCGCAGGAACTGGACATTGGAGACACCGGGAATTTCAACCGGATATTGAAAGCCCAAGAACAGGCCAGCGCTAGCGCGCTCATGCGGCTCCAGCTCCAGCAAATCCTCGCCATTGAACGTCACACTGCCTTCGGTCACTTCATAACCGGGGCGGCCGCCCAAGACATAAGACAGCGTCGATTTGCCCGCGCCATTAGGGCCCATGATCGCATGAACTTCGCCCGGCTGCACTTCAAGCGAGAGCCCTTTCAGGATCGATTTGCCATCTATCTCGGCATGGAGATTGTCAATTTTCAGCATGGGGCTTCACTTCATCTTGCAAGTCATTGAGGGGGTCAGTTTTCTGATCGTCGTCAGCTGCTTGATCGGATTGCGTTGCAGTACGCTTCTTGGGTTGGCTGTTTTCCCAATGTGCGCGGCGCGCATCTTTTTTGTCGCCAATCCGCATTCTCATGCCGAGCGTGATCCGCTCCAGCACACCATCAATATTGGTGAGAATGTCCTTCGCGTGGATGCGCATCACTTTGATGCCTACGCTTTCCAAACTCTTGTCGCGGCGCTTGGACAAGGCCTCATCATCATCCTCTTCCAGAATGATGATCGCCATGCCCAGATTGTGGCAATTGAAATCGAC
>CAZAIG010000168.1:0-3843 GCA_964485135.1 uncultured Porphyrobacter sp.
GCGACCGCTCCAAAGCCGTGAATGAGTTTAAGCTTCAGAGGCAATTTGCCTTGGACAAGGCTCATGCTGTGCAAACCCTTGATCGTTGGTTTGATCCGAATCTCATCCTGCTTGCTCTCCCAAACAATTTGCGCAAAGCCTAGGGATTGCGCGGCTCACGTCAACGTAAAGTCACGTGACGTTACGGCATGGCGGCACTGGTCGCGTCGCGCGAAATTCTTGGCCGGTTTCGCTTGCCCGAAGCGCCTTGTTCGCCCTAACTTACGCGTCAATTTGAAGGCTTGAGAGGAGAGTCGGCCCATGTCTGAAGCAAAGTCCGATCTGGAAACATTCCGCAGCGAAACCAAAGCTTGGCTTGAGGAAAATTGCCCCGCTGAAATGCGCCAGCCCGTGCGCGATGACAGCGATATTTATTGGGGCGGCCGCAATGCGACGTTTAAAAACGATGCGCAAAAGCAGTGGTTCGAGGTTTGCCGCGACAAGGGTTACACTGTGCCCGCTTGGCCAAAGGAATATGGCGGCGCTGGGCTATCGGCAGCAGAGGCGAAAATCCTGCGTCAGGAAATGGCCGCGATAAAGGCGCGCCCGCCGCTCAGCTCATTCGGAATTTGGATGCTTGGCCCCGCGCTGCTGCAATTTGGCACTGAGGGACAAAAGCAGCGCTTCCTGAATGAAATTGCCCGCGGTGAAATTCGCTGGTGCCAGGGGTATTCAGAGCCGGGTAGCGGAAGCGATCTGGTCTCCATGCAAACCTTTGGCGAAGACAAAGGCGATCATTGGGTCGTCAACGGCCAGAAAATCTGGACTTCCTATGCCAATAAAGCCGACTGGATTTTTTGCCTCGTTCGCACCGATAAGAACGACAAATATCGCGGTATCACTTTCATGCTGTTCGATATGGAAAGCGCAGGCGCTTCGACCAAGCCGATCTTGCTGATCAGCGGCGAATCCCCTTTCTGCGAAACCTTTTTCGATGATGTCAGCGTGCCCAAAAGCTATGGTGATGATTGCCCTGGATATGTGGGTGAGATCAATCGCGGCTGGGACGTGGCCAAATATCTTTTGGGTCATGAGCGCGAGATGATTTCAAATATGGGCGGCGGCGAAGGCAATGCGGCGATTGGTAAGACCATGAACCGCCTCGCTGACAGAACCGGCGATGAACTCGACCCAATCCTGCGCGGTGAGCTTGCCATGTTTGATGTCGATGCCTTGGCCTTCACAGCCATGTCAGAGAAATTCATGGATGAGATGAAGGCGGGCAAAGGCCATCCGGCGCAGCCCAATATGATGAAATATGTCGGTACCGAGCTTAACAAGCGCCGCCACGAATTGATGATGAGCACCGGCGGTTCGCGCAGCCTTGAATGGGACAGCGAAGAAACCAGCGGCGGAAAGCCTTCACGCAACTGGCTGCGGACCAAGGGCAATTCGGTCGAAGGCGGCACATCCGAAGTGATGCTGAACGTTGTGTCCAAACGCATTCTTGAATTGCCGGGAGCCTGATCAATGCCACTGTTTCATGATGAAGATCAGGCCATGCTTGCCGACACAGCCAAGAGTTTCATGGCGGATGAAGGCAATATCGCCAAACAATTGCGGCATTATCGCGACCGCGATTGTCCCGATGGGTTTGGCCATGCGATCTGGAAGCAAATGGCAGAGTTGGGCTTTACCGGTATCCTCGTTTCCGAGGAGGATGGCGGGCTGGGCATGGGCCAAGTCGAGGCAGGCATTGTCTTGGAAGAGATTGGCCGCAATCTCACACCGTCACCTTTCCTGACCTCTTCTGTTTTGGCGGCAACAGCAATTGGTAAAGGCAGCGATGATCTGCGTGGGCGCTATCTGCCGGGCCTAATCTCAGGCGAGGCGGTCTATGCCGTCGCGATCGATGAAAGCGCTAAGCACCGCCCTGACCGAATTGCGACAAGAGCCGAAAAATCAGGCAATGGCTTTAAGCTTTCCGGCAAGAAGAGCTTCGTGATTCAGGGCGCAAGCTCGGATATGATTGTCGTCGCTGCGCGCACATCGGGGGATGATAGCGATGCAGACGGGATCACGCTTTTCGCAGTGCCCAAAGATGCCGCCGGAATGAGCCAAGATCCTGTGCGTTTGGTAGATAGCTCGATGGCCAGTCATATCACCTTTGACGGGGTCGAGCTGGACGGCGATGCTGTCATTGGCGAGGTCGATGGCGGGCGCGATGTTCTGAACGCTGTGCTGAATGCAGGGCGTATCGGCGCAGCGGCAGAAGGCGTTGGCGTTGCCCGAGGCGCGATGGATATGACCGTCGACTACCTCAAACAGCGCAAGCAATTCGGCAAATTGATCGGCGAATTTCAAGCGCTTCAGCACCGCGCTGCGCATTTGTATTCCGAAGTTGAGATCGCGCAAGCCGCTACGATCAAAGCGCAGCAATTGCTCGACGGGGACGCCCCCAGTGCCGATCTGATGATCAGCGTGGCGAAGGCGAAAGTCGCGAAGGCAGCCGGGCTCGCCGTGAAAGAAGGTGTACAGATGCACGGCGGGATCGGCATGACCGACGAATATGACGTCGGGCTCTATATGAAGCGCGACCGGGCGTTGCAGGAATTTCTGGGCGATGCCTATTTTCACGCGGGCCGCGTGGCAGAAATGAGTGGGTATTAAAGCCACTCCTCGTCATCGCGAGGAGCCGGAAAACGGCGACGCGGCGATCCATCTTCCGCCGCCGCGTTGCTTGAAATGTCGGGAGATGGATTGCTTCGCCTAACCCAGTTAGGCTCGCAATGACGAAGGGGAAATTAAACATGGATATTCAATCACTTTTCAGCCTTAAAGGGCGCGTGGCGCTTGTCACAGGCGGGTCGCGCGGCATCGGCAAGATGTTCGTCGAAGGTCTGCTCGCAGCGGGCTGCTCCAAAGTCTATATCTCGGCCCGCAAAGTCGAGCAGATGCAAGAAACCATCGACGAGTTTGGCGATGATAAAGTCATCGGATTTCCTGCCGATCTTTCCCAAATGGAAGGGATTGAAGCGCTTGCCGATGCGATGAAAAACGCCGAGGATAAGCTCGATATTCTGATCAATAATGCAGGCGCTGCATGGGGTCAGGACTATCTCGAATTTAGTGAGGTCGGCTGGCACCGGACGATGGATTTGAATGTGAAGACCCCGTTCTTCCTCACGCAAAAGCTGCACGACCTGCTGGTCGCTGCGGGCAGCGGCGATCACCTTGCCAAGGTCATCCATGTCTCCTCAATCGACGGGCAGCGGATCAATCCTTGGGAAACCTATGCCTATCAGGCCTCTAAAGCGGGCGTCATCCAGCTGACCCGCCGGATGGCTGCGCGCCTTATTCGGGATAACATCGTGGTCAGCACAATCGCGCCGGGCGCATTCGCGTCTGAAATGAACAAAGCTGCCAAACACGCACCCGACGTTTCTGCGGCGCATATTCCCGCAAAACGCATCGGAACGGCTGAAGATATGGCGGCCGCTGCGATCTATCTTTGCAGCCGCGCAGGCGATTATGTTGTCGGTGAGACGCTGACCGTGGATGGCGGCGTCGTGAATGCCGCATTACCAGCGGCGTTCAACGATCCATCCGGCGGAAGTTAAGCCGCGCTCCCTCATGAGTTGCATCCCATGCAAGTTGAGGGAATGCATACTGGGGCGCTGGATTATGTATTTGCAGAGAAGCAGCCCAAAACGGCGAAAGCCCCGCTGATGAGGCGGGGCTTTTTCTTTGGGTTTGCGTGCCTGACCGTTTGGCTAGGCGCGTCAGCATCAACAATGGGAAAGAGCGAATGCGGGCGGGTGTAGCGACTTTGCGTGATGTAGGAAAATGGGGCGTTCGTGGGAG
>CAZAIG010000169.1:0-3835 GCA_964485135.1 uncultured Porphyrobacter sp.
AAAGAGTGATTCATGTCGAGAGCATCCGACACAGCGTACAATACAATTCGCGAGATGATCATCTCGGGAGAGTTGGCGCCCGGCAATGCCCTGGGTGAAGAGGCTTTGGCAGAGATTTGCGGCGTGTCGCGGACGCCTGTTCGTGATGCCATGCGGCGGTTGGAGGCGGACTTACTAATCCAGCGCAGCGGTACGCAGCGTAGCTTTGTCGCCGATTGGTCGCTTGACGATATTGAAGATGCGTTTGAATTGCGCGCTATGCTTGAAGGGGTGGCGGCAAAGCGGGCGGCTGAGCGAATAACGCCAAGCGCTCTTGCTGAATTGGAGTTGATCAATCAGCGCCTTGGCAAAGCGGTTTCTGTCTCTAATCCTGATGTGGAAACGTTCCTAGAAACCAATCGCGAATTTCACGCTTTAGTCCTGTCGGTGTCCGGATCACGGCGGCTGGAGGCCTTGTTGCAAACGTTGATTGAGCAACCGATTGTTTGGCGCACGGCGCATCACTACCGCGATGATGAGCTTAAGAATTCGCACCGCGAACACGCCGAATTGATCGCCGCTTTTCAGCGCAAAGATGCGGCATGGGCGGAATCAATTATGGCAGGTCACATTCGCCGGGCATTCCATACTTATGCTGATGCGCATCACTCGATGAAGCAGGTAGAAGAGCAGAAAATGCGCAAACGTGCATAGAGTTGAAGAGTAAAAATGTATACAGAACCTATCAATATTGTTGAGGTCAGCCCTCGCGATGGATTGCAGAATGAAAAGCAATCGGTGGCCACTGCCGACAAGCTTGCACTGATTCAGCGCGCGATTAACGCAGGTGCGCGCCGCATCGAAGTCACTAGCTTTGTCAATCCCAAGGCTGTGCCCCAAATGGCGGACGCCGATGATGTGTGTGCAGGGCTGCCAGAACGCGACGATGTGACTTACATCGGTTTGGTGATGAACATGCGCGGGGCCGAGCGCGCGATAGCGACTGGCCGGATTGACCAATTGGGCGCAGTTGCTGTTGCCACCGATGGGTTGGGGATCGCCAATCAGGGCCAGACCTCGGACGAGACTATTTCCGTGTGCCAACAGATTATCGAGCGCGCTCAGGCATCGGGTCTCACCGCGCAAGCCACAATTGCGGCGAGTTTCGGCTGCCCCTTTGATGGCGAAGTTGCCGAAGAGCGCGTGGTCCATATGGCGCGCGAATTGGCCAAAGCTGGCCCTGTCGAGATCGCGCTGGCGGATACCATCGGGGTCGGCAATCCGGCCCATGTCACACGTCTTGTAAGCAAGGTGCGCGAGGTGATCGACCCGCTGCCGGTACGCGTCCATTTCCACAATACGCGCGGGACGGGACTTGCCAATGTCTGGGCGGCCATCGGCGCAGGCGCGGCGACAATTGATGCGTCGATCGGCGGGCTGGGCGGATGCCCCTTCGCTCCGGGAGCGGCGGGCAATGTCGCGACCGAAGATGTTCTCTACATGTTGGATAGAGCAGGAATTAATACCGGGCTTTCGCTTGAAAGCCTTATCGAGACGAACCAATGGCTGAGCACAGTCATGGACAAGGAATTACCGGCCATGGTCGGCAAGGCGGGCGGATTTCCGCAGCCGAAGAACACGAAAGAAAGGGACGCAGCCTGATGGGTTATCGTTTGGGAGTTGATGTTGGGGGGACGTTCACCGATCTCCTGCTGTTCAATGATGAGAGCGGCGCGTTTTGGCGGCACAAGACGCCCTCTACGCCGCATGACAGCTCGGAAGGTATTTTGAACGGGGTCGAGGCGATCACGAAGGAGGCGGGTGTTGCTGCCTCGGAAATCGAATATTTCCTCCACGGAACGACCGTGGCGACCAATGCCGTTTTGGAGGGCAAAGGCGCGAAAGTCGGCCTGATCGTGACCGAGGGCTACCGCGATGTGATGCAGATCGCACGCAGTTTTGTACCTGGCGGGCTTGCTGCATGGATCGTGTGGCCCAAGCCGCAGCCGCTTGCTCACTTAGAGGATACGATTGACGTTCCCGGGCGCATGGGCGCCGATGGCGCTGAAGTGCGTCCGTTGGATGAAGGCGCGGTTCGCGCCGCCTTGCAGCAGCTCAAGTCGCAAGGGGTCGAAGCGCTGACGGTCAGCCTCATCAACGCTTATGTCAATGGCGCGCATGAAAAGCGCATTGGCGAGATCGCAGCGGAAGAATTGCCCGATGTGCCGATCTCGCTGAGCCATGAAGTGCTTCCCGAAATGCAGGAGTATGAGCGCACGCTATCGACCGTGGCGAATGCGGCAGTGCGTCCGGTGGTAGGCAATTATGTCTCAAACCTGCGCGACAAATTGGAGGCTAAGGGGCTCAAAGGGCGACTGTCTTTGCTGCGCTCTGATGGCGGTTTGATGAGCAGTCAAAAAGCCGAGGAGCATCCCGTCAACATCCTCATGTCCGGCCCGGCTGGCGGCGTGACAGGCGCTTTGTGGGTGGCGAAGAATGCAGGGCTGAAGAACATCCTCACCCTAGACGTAGGAGGCACCTCGACAGACGTTGCTTTGATCGAAGGGCTGGAGCCGCGCCGGCAGCGCACCACCGAAGTGGGGCACCTTTCCGTCCGCGCATCGGCGCTCGACGTGAAGACTGTGGGCGCAGGCGGCGGCTCAATCGCGCATGTTCCCGAACTGACCAAAGCCCTGCGTGTCGGCCCTGAAAGCGCGGGAGCTGTGCCGGGGCCAGTGGCTTACGGCAAGGGCGGCGAGGTTCCCACGGTAACTGATGCCAATGTTGTCCTTGGCTATTTGCCCGAAGATTTGCTTGGCGGATCATTCCAGCTTGACCGCGAGGGCGCGAAGAAGGCTGTACAAACCGTTGCCGATGCGCTCGGCGTTGGTCTGATGGAGGCCGCGCGCGGCATCATCGACATCGTAAACGAGAATATGTTCGGCGCTTTGCGGATGATCAGCGTTCAGCAAGGTTATGACCCGCGCGAATTTGCGCTGATGGGCTTTGGCGGAGCGGGCCCGCTGCATGTCAACGCCGTGGCGAAGCTGATGGACAGCTGGCCTGCTGTCTCGCCCGTTTCCCCCGGTGTGCTGTGCGCTTTGGGCGATGCGACGACACGAATGCGGACCGAAACCGCGCGCTCTTTCAGCAAGCTGGCGAAGGATACCCATGTCGCTGATCTGATCGCGGTGCTTGACGAGATGCAGGAACAGACCCGCGCTGAGCTGACCGCTGATGGCGTGCCGGAAAGCGCGATCACCAGCGAATTT
Source organism: uncultured Porphyrobacter sp. (assembly GCA_964485135.1). GTDB lineage: Bacteria > Pseudomonadota > Alphaproteobacteria > Sphingomonadales > Sphingomonadaceae > Erythrobacter. The sequence goes on from CAZAIG010000169.1 coordinate 3,252, forward strand.
GAGGTTGATATCCGCTATGCCGGACAAGCCTTTGAAGTGCCGCTGACAATTGACGCGTACCTCCTCAAAAAAGACGGGATCGAAGGCGTGCTCGACCGCTTTAACGAAGAGCACTTGCGCCTCTTCACCTTCAACATGGACACCCCGCATGAGATCGTGAACTTGCGCGCTGTCGCCTTGGGTGAAGCGCCTGCGCTGCCCGCGGCCGAGCTGCCTAAAGGCAATGGCGATCCCTCCGATGCGAAGATACGCGACCATACGTTATGGATGGATGGCGAGGAGCGCGCAGCGGTGATTTACGACCGCGCTAAGCTAAAACAGGGCGACAAAATCCCCGGTCCCGCCATCATCACCGAAATGGACTCGACAACTCTGGTGGAGCTGGGATGCACCGCCACGGTCGATCCTGTTGGCAATATCATGATCGATCTTGCCAATAACGATAAGACTCAGGAGGGCTGATCCGATGCCAGCACAAGTCATTGAAACCAACAACACGCCCTTCAAGAAACTCGATATTGATCCGGTCACGCTCGACATTATCGAGAACGCATTGCGCAATGCGCGGATCGAGATGGATGCGA
>CAZAIG010000170.1:0-2075 GCA_964485135.1 uncultured Porphyrobacter sp.
TTAATCTCAACCCGGCGATTGCGCGACCGGCCATATTCGGTTGTATTGTCGGCGATCGGCTGAGATTCACCAAAGCCCTGCCAACGGATGCGCGGGTTCGCAACGCCGCGCGAGACAAGATAATTGGTCACAGATTGCGCGCGCCGTTCTGACAATCGCTGGTTAAATGCATCCGATCCGGTGGAATCGGTGTGGCCATACACATCGATGATTGAGTTCGGATATTGCACCAGATTGTTCGCAACCGTATCCAGAGTCGCCTGGAAATTGGGCTGGATCACTGCGCTGCCCACATCAAACGTCACGCCATCGGGCAGGTTCACAAGGATCGCCTCGCCGCCGTCGACTTCGGTCACATCAATGCCGGAACCTGCGGTTTGTTCTTTCAGTTCCTTAATCTGTTGGTCCATTTTGTAGCCAACAATACCGCCAGCCGCTGCTCCGCCAACTGCACCAATGATGCGTCCGGTTTTGCCGCCGATCACGCCGCCCAAGAGGCCGCCCAATACCGAGCCGCCGACGCCGCCAATGGCTGTGCGGGAAATTTTCTTCTCACCCGTGTTGGGATCGGTGACACAGGCGCTTGTGCCAAGCAGCGACAGCGCTGCCACGCTTGAAAGCAAAATACGAGATTTGGTCATTATATTTCCCTCCTAGGAAAATGCGCAGGACCCGCATAATTGCGGGTTCTGGTGAATGTTCAAGGCCTATCGAAGCCTCTTGCGCAACTATTTCACCTGTTGACCCTGTCTCTAACCTTAAAAAGAGTTTGCTCCAAGGAGACTGGCAAGATGTTACATTTCTGCTAGCGAGATGAATGTGACACCGTTTCCATGGCCTGACCTGATCATCATAGCATGTCTGATCGTGCTCAATGGCGTATTCGCCATGTCCGAACTTGCGATAGTTTCGGCAAAGACCGCGCGGCTGCAAGCGAAAGCGGAAAAAGGGTCAGCGGGCGCAAAGACCGCGCTGGCGCTGGCGGCAGAGCCGGGCAAGTTTCTCTCCACCGTTCAGGTCGGCATCACCCTCATTGCTATCATCATTGGCGCGTTTTCGGGCGCCAGCCTAGAGCAACCAGTGGGAGAGCGGCTGACCGCGCTGGGCGTGCCCGCTGATATGGCGCCGCAGATCGCTTTCATCGCTGTGATCGCCGTAACTACCTATCTCAGCGTGGTTGTCGGCGAGCTTGTGCCCAAGCAAATCGCCCTCAAAATCGCAGTGCCTATGGCCGTCTTGATGGCGCGCCCAATGGCAGTGCTGGCCGCCATTGCCGCGCCGCTTGTCTGGTTGCTCGATACGTCATCAGGCCTGCTCATTCGCTTGTTCGGCATCCGTCCCGGCGGCCAATCCAATGTGACGGCAGAAGAGCTGCACATGATCTTTGCCGATGCGACGCGTTCAGGCGTGATCGAGGCAGAACAGCACCAGATTCTAGCGGGCGTCGTGCGGCTGGCCGACCGGCCTGTACGCGAGATGATGACGCCGCGCACAGAGCTTGACTGGATCGACCTGGGCGCGAGTGAGCATGAAATCCGCAAGGATATTGAGGGCAGCCCGCATTCGCTGCTTCCCGTGGCGGACGGGTCGCCGGATACGATCCTTGGTGTGGTGAAAGTGCGCGAGGTTTTGGGCATGATGGTCAAAGGCGAAGCGGTGTCTTTGGAAGCCCTGATGCGCAAAGCTGAGGTCGTGCCTGACCAACTTGACGCGCTCGATGCTCTGCGCGTGCTGCAACAGTCAGAAGTCGCCATGGCAATGGTCCATGATGAATATGGCCATTTCGAAGGGATTGTGACGCCGGTGGATCTCTTGACCGCGATCGCAGGCAATTTTGTTAGCGATCAGGACGAAGGCGACGTGCCGCTTTTGACCCATCGGCCCAATGGCACTGTGCTGATATCGGGCGCATTGGGCGCGGATCAATTGGCCGACGAGCTGGGGCTGACCTATGAGGAAAGCCGCGAATTCGGCACGGCGGCTGGGTATTTCCTCTCGGTGATGAAGCGCTTGCCGAACGAAGGCGATGCCTTCACCGACCAAGGCTGGCGGTTCGAAGTGGTCGATATGGACCG
>CAZAIG010000170.1:2175-3731 GCA_964485135.1 uncultured Porphyrobacter sp.
GGTATAACCGCCTGAGCTGTCTGCCCGTCACCTTCGGGTGCGGCGATGATGTCGCGAGTCACGCGGCCCTTAGCCACAGTGTTTGTGCTCGGATCACCCACTTGGCTGCGGATGCCCGGTGCGGAAAGGCCAGCGCGTTCGAGTGCAGATTTCTCCACCCCGCTGCGCGCCTGCGGTCCGCCAAACAGCGCTTCCAAAGCCTGATCTTGCGCAGTGCCTTCTGCTGGACGCGGCGCGCCCGGGGCTGGCGGCGTCAGGTTGAAATCAGGCGGCACGACCAGAGGCGCTTGGCGCTGAACGGCCATTTCGTCGGGGCGCTCGCGGTTGAACACGCCATTCCCGCCACATGCTGCAAGCATGGAACTGGTCGCGGCGATCAGGGCGAGTTTGCTCAGGGTGTTACGCATGGTTTTCACTCTCCGCAGGCCGCATCGGCGGCCCATCCAATTGGTCGTCAGTGTTGTCGTCTTCCTTTTCGCTGAAGAAAAGGGATCTCACAAGGATTATCACAACCCCGATGGTAATGCATGCATCGGCAATGTTGAAGATGAGGAAGGGACGAAAGTCGCCGAAATGCAGATCGGCATAGTCGATCACATAGCCCCACATATAGCGGTCGTAAATATTGCCCAGCGCCCCGCCAAGTATCAGCGATAGGCCGAGGATGTCGCCCAGCAAGCGCTCGCGCATCATCCAGATCAGCACGATAGCTGCGATTAGTGCTGTGCCAAGCACCAAGGCCCAGCGCGTTTCCATGCTGGTTGCCTCTAGCATCCCCAGCGACACTCCGCGATTTTCGACATAGGTAAAATCAAAGAAGGGCAGCAGCTCAATATTGCCCACTTGGCGCAGATTAAGCGGCCCGACTACGTAATGTTTGAGCCATTGGTCAGCGGCGAAAATCGCCAGCGCCAATGTCAATCCGATCAGGCGGTATTTGGTGAAAAGGCCAGCAATCACGCGCCCGCTCCATCAAGCACGGTCACCACCGCCTCACAGCGCGCGCACAAAGCGCCTTCTTCGGGCACGCTGGGCAGAAGCCGCCAGCAGCGCCCGCATTTGTTTTCAGAGGTCTTTCTCACCATCACTTCGCTGCCTTGCCCGCGCGTGACTGTCGCGACAATGAACAATTCGGCGAGCTGCTCATCGCTAAAACCATCAGGCACTTGATCCGCCGGAACCGTCACATTGGCTTCCAATGAAGAGCGGATCGTCTTTTCGCGCCGCAAAGGCTCAATCGCTTCGGTCACTTGCTCGCGAAGCTCGCGCAAGGCTTCCCATTTGGGATCGGGCGCGCCGACCGCTGGAATGCTCGGCCATTCGAGCAGATGCACGCTGCCGCCAGCATCGCCATCCTCTGGATAGCGTGTCTGCCACACTTCCTCAGCTGTAAAGACCAGCACAGGCGAGGCATAGCGCACCAGAGCATGGAACAGCAGATCGAGCACTGTGCGATAAGCGACACGTTTGGGATCGTCCTCCCCATCGCAATAGAGGCAATCCTTGCGAATATCGAAGAAGAAGGCCGAGAGGTCTTCATTGCAGAAATCGATCAG
>CAZAIG010000171.1:0-3730 GCA_964485135.1 uncultured Porphyrobacter sp.
GGCCTATGCGTTCAAATTCCTATGGTCGCCAGCGCTTGACCGCGTTGACGTTCCTCTTCTGAAACGGCTGGGTAAGCGCAAGCAATGGATTGTGACTGCGCAATTGTTGCTCGGTGCTATCTTAGTGGTGCTTTCGCTCCTCAATCCGCTCACGGCGCTGGGCATGTTCTCTCTGCTTGCAGGGATGGGCGCATTTGCCAGCGCGACACAAGACGTAGTGATCGATGCTTGGCGTGTGGATGTGGCCGATGAAGAAGCAACCATCGATATCCTATCCACAGTCTATCAAATGGGCTACCGGATCGCGGCGCTTGTTGGCGGCGCGTTAGCGCTATTCATGGCTGAGCGTACCGGATGGCCAGCGGTTTATGCGGCCATGGGCGGCATCTTGCTGGTGGTTGGTTTTCTTGGCCTGTTTGCGCCCGATGCGGAGCGCAATGCAGAGGCAAAAGAAGCGGAGAAGGCCAATCTTGCCACTCTGCGCGAGCCGGGACAGCTGACCCCCAAAGTGCGCGCCATGGCATTGGGCGCAGTAGGCGCATTGTGGCTCTGGGCGTTGATCACTGTGCTGATCTTTATGATCCGCTCGCTCAATTCTGATCCCGATGCGCGGCCCGATTCAACACAATTTGTATCAACGATGGGACCATTGGTTGTGATCGCAACGGTTGTGATTCCGGGGATCATTGCCGCTTGGCTGGAAAGAATGCGCAAGAGCGGACGCCACGTTTTGACCTCGGCTGAGCCTGCGCAAAGCGGCTGGGATACGGCGATTGACCATGGATATCGTGCGCTGATCCTACCTTTGGCGGAGATCATCGGGCGGCTGCGCTGGGCCGCCGTGCTTGTGATTGCGCTTGTTCTCACATACCGGATTACCGATGCGATTTGGGGCAGCTTTGCCTATCCATTCTATCTCGGCGAGCTGGAATATACGAAGGATGAGGTCGCGATAGCGTCCAAGTTCTTTGGTGTGGGCGCTTTGCTCGTCGGCCTTGCTGCTGGCGGCGCATTGCTGACCATTATTGGCCGCATGACCACGTTGACATTGGGCGCTTTGATCGCTGCGCTGACCAATCTTCTCTATGCTGATCTGGCGGTTGGCGGAGCGCGCATGCAGGCGGCCAGCGATATGATCGGCTTTACGTGGCTGACCGGATTGTTCGGGGCAGATGATCGGCTTTCTAAGTTGATGCTGACCATCGGAATGGAGAATATTGCGGTGGGCATCGCAGGTGCAGCTTTCGTCGCTTACCTCTCAAGCATTGTCGCAAAGGGGTATTCGGCGGTGCAATATGCGTTGCTTTCTTCGCTGACATTGCTGGTGGGCACATTGGGGCGCCCAGCATTGGGTCAAATGATCGAAGAGCGCGGCTATTTCGACGTCTTCATTCTTACGACACTGATCGGACTTGTTGCAGTAATGCTCTGCGTGATCGAATGGTGGCGGCAAGGCAGCAATAATGCGAATAAAAATGCGCCGCCGCCCGAACCAGAAGTCTAAGCGAGACTAGTCTGGTATCTCGTCATTGGCGCGCAAAACCTCACCGGCAAGGTAGAGCGATCCCGCGATCAGAATGGGCAGGCCATCATCCGGCACGCCTTGCAGAGCTTCGTTAAGCGTTGCAGCATCGCGCGCTTTCGGACCAAAGGCGGAAGCTGAGTGGCAATCGTATCCTTGAACCGGCACGGTGGTGATCGTTTCAACTGATGTTCCCAGCGGGCCTGTGATGGACGCCGGATCTTTGGCTTCTAACATTCCGATGATGATGTGGAGGGGGAACCCCTCGAACTCAGCCGCAATGGCTTCGCCTGCAGATAGATTGTGCCCGCCGTCAAGCCATACCTCGCGCGTCCCGATCAGCGGTCCGGGTGAAAGACGCTGCATGCGCGCGGGCCAGCTTGCCTGCCCCAAACCTGTTCGAACAGCCTGTTCGCTCACCGTGACCAGCCTTTGCTGCCGCAGCATTCCGACGGCCAGCGCAGCGTTGCGCGATTGATGCTCACCGCGAAGTGACAGCTCATCGGGAGTAAATTCGAACAGATCATCATGCGTTAGCTCGGACAGGATTGCGCCATTTTCCGCTACACAAATACGGATTTGACGCTGCGCTTCTGCTGGATAGTCCGGCGTCATCGTGATGATTGGTACGCCTTTCTTCGCGATCCCCGCTTTTTCAAACGCGATGCGCGCCATCGGACCAGCGGGCACATTTTTTTCGGGCGCGAGCAGGAAGCGCTCATGATCAATACCCAGCGCAGCAATTCCGCACGCCGCCAGCGCGTTCGGCTCCAGAACATTGGTCGCATCCAAACGCCCACCAAGGCCGACTTCTACGACGCAGGCATCGGCTGGCACGCGCGCAAACTCCACGAAAGCAGCGGCAATAGTGATCTCAAAGAAGCTGCAATCAAGCCCTTGCGCTGCGTCAAAAACTTCTTCCAAAAGCTCGGCTAGCCGCGCGTCTTCGATCAGCTTTCCCGCGACCCGAAACCGTTCATTATAGCGCACAAGATGGGGCGACGTGGTGACGTGCACACGCTTGTTATCAGCTTCCAAAATCGCGCGCAGAAACGCGCAAGTTGAGCCTTTGCCATTGGTGCCCGCGACATGGAAAACGGGGGGCAAGCGCCGGTGCGGATTGCCGAGCCGATCCATTAATGCTGCAATCGCATCCAGCCCCAAACTGTCGCGCTGAATGCTCAGACCGCTTAGCCGATCGAGCTGTGCTTGCACTCGCGGATCATCCGAGCGCCCCATATCACGCATCGTCTTAGGCCGCTTCGGTGTCGCTACTGGCTGGCTCAAGATAATCGAGCAGATTGGCGAGCGTGGCTTTCATTTGGTGCCGCTTCACAACCATATCGACCATGCCGTGCTTATGCAGGTATTCGGCGCGCTGGAACCCTTCGGGCAGTTTCTCGCGGATCGTGTCTTGGATCACGCGCTGGCCTGCGAAACCGATCAGCGCGCCCGGCTCTGCGATTTGAATGTCGCCGAGCATCGCATAGCTCGCGGTAACGCCGCCTGTGGTCGGATCGGTGAGGATGACGATATAGGGGAGGCCAGCCTCTTTCAGCCGCCGTGTCATCACAGTGGCCTTGGGCATTTGCATCAGACTGAGAATGCCTTCCTGCATTCGCGCGCCGCCTGCTGCGGTGACGACGATATAGCCGCAATTGCGGTCCAGCGCTTCCTGAGCGCCTGCACAAAACGCATTGCCGACCGCCATGCCCATGGAGCCGCCCATAAAGCCGAAATCCTGAACACCGACCACTGCATCGCGTCCGTCAATCGTGCCAGAGCCAACCGAAAACGCGTCACTATGCGGGTTCTTCGCGCGCGCAGATTTCAGCCGTTCGGTATATTTCTGCGAGTCTCTAAATTTCAGCGGATCCTCTTTGACTTTGGGCTGATCGAGCACATCAAAGCCCGCATCGAGCAAGAGCGCGAGACGAGCATCGGCGCTGATCCGCCCGTGGTGCTCGCAATTGGGGCAGACCGAGAGGTTTTCCTCATATTCGGAGGCGAACAACATGGATTGGCAATTGGGGCATTTGACCCACAGATCCTTCTCCGTAGAGCGCTTTTCGCCAAAGCCAATCGTGTTGCGGACGCGGGTGAACCAGTTCATTGTGTGTCCTTAAGCGCTTTAGTCTCGGGCAGAATGCACGGCATCTGCCAGTGATCTAGTGTATATCTCTAACTCAGCGGGCGCGTCTTTGCCAT
>CAZAIG010000172.1:0-3683 GCA_964485135.1 uncultured Porphyrobacter sp.
GCAAGGCTTTCGCCTTTCAGCCCGGCTGGTCAACGGCGATTGGTCGATCCTATGGCTGCGCAAAAGACCGTAATGGCCCAAATTTTATGCGGTGCAAAATGGTCTGCGGGCACGCTGCTGGCCATGATTGCAGCATTCCTGTTATCGGCTTGGGCCGGGTCCTCCATTCCGCGCAATCCCGATTGGCAGGAGCCTGAAACAGGTGTCACCATTGGAGTGGAGACCAATGGTATTCACACCGGTATCGTCATGCCGCTTGTCGCGTCGCTTGATTCAGGGCAAATCGATTGGCGCAAGCATTTCCCACTTGAGCACCTGGGCAATCCGAACCGCGAATACACCCATGTTGCGGTTAGCTTTGGTGAGCGCGAAGTGTTCCTCAGCACCCCGCGCTTGGAAGATGTCTCCTTAAGCACTTTGGCAGGGGCAATCTACGGCGGTGATGGTCTCATCCATGCCACGCATTATGTCCGTCCTAAACCGGATGAGAATTACCGCGAGCTAACGATCACCGAGGCGCAGTATATGCGGCTTGTCGCAGCGATTACCCACCAGATGGAACCGTCAGGCGGCGTGCAAGTGCCAGGAAGTTACGCTGGCAATGACGCGTTTTACGACAGCAGCCTCACCTATCATCTAGGCCATACATGCAATCAATGGTCGAGCGATCTATTGGCCGAGGCTGGTGTAAAAACCGGATGGTGGACGCCGCTTTCAGGCGGATTGATGAAGTGGGTCAAGCAGCCAGAATAAACTCGTTTTCTAGCCTTGTTTTTGATCGTGATAGGCAGCAATCGCGCCGACCACTGCATGCATCATATCCATCCGTTCAGGCACGGGCCGTTTGGTATTCCCGATCATCACCGCAACCGCATAGTGCGCTCCATCTGGCGCGGTGAGAATGCCCACATCGTTATAGCCAGTTTGCTCGCCGATCACGCCCGGCGGCACGATATCAAGCACTTGACCAGTGCCCGTCTTATGCGCGATCGCCCAGCCTTCCGGCAAGCCGCCTTTGAGCCGGTTCGGCCCGCTTTTCGCGTCTCTCAGCAATCCTAACAAGATCTCGGTTGAGGAGGGAGTAAGCAACTCGCCAGCCCGCAGTTTTCCCAGCGCCTTAGCGATTTCCAGCGCGCTTGCCCCATCAACCGGATCGGCAACATAATCATCAAATATCCGCCGGCGCGTGTCATGCGGCACGGTCTTGCGCACTTCGAAAAATGTCTTGCCGAATGAAAAGCTCTGATCCCATTCTAGGCCAGCAAGCTGCGACTGCATGATCCGCTCACCTGGTCCAAATCGAACGCCTTTAAGCCCCTTAGCTTCCAGCACACGCCGGACCGCCTCAGATCCTCCTACGCGTTTGAGCAACATGTCATTTGCGGTGTTATCGCTGCCCACCATCGCCCGCCGCATGAAATCGGCATAGCTGGTGGTGAAACTGCCCTGCGCCTTCACAATCTTGCGAATGGGCTGATGGAATAGTGTAAGGTCGCCGCGCCGAACGGTCGCCGTTTCCGACAGATCAAGTAGACCCTGATCCGCCTGCTCCAATCCCGTGAGAGCAACCCACAATTTGCTCACGCTTTGCTGCGGCATGATTAGCTCACCATTGTAATGCGCGGCCTCCCCCGATTGCAGATCAACCACGGCGATACCCAGATGCGAACCCAAGGATTCGCCGATCCGCGTCAGCGCAGTTTCCAGCAGTTGCATTTGCGGCGTGCGGCTATCGGATTCTGCTTGAACCGCTTCGGCGTCGGAGGTTCCCACTCGAGGCGCCATATCCGCGCCAGAAAAACGCTCGACATATTTGCTAGTCAAAAGCGCGAGCAATGCGGCAATCAACACGCACGCCAAAAGCATGCCTAATTTCTTGACAACTGCCCGGTCAGATTGGGGTGCGTGCGCTTTCATATCATGCCCGCTTTAGGCGGTTCGCGCTGCACTGCAAAATGCCGATGTGCCATTTTCTTCGCCTGTCTTTGATCAGGACAATCTGCGCCCAGTCATTTCAGCATATCTTCGAGCAGGTTGAGGGCATTGCGTGTAAACGCGCCCATATTGGCAATCCGGTCCTCACTGCCCGTTTCAAGCAGGCGCGTATACGCAGCGCCATCCGGGCCCGACAGCGCCGCGCAGCTTGTCCCCGATGGCGTGCCGCTTGGGTGCTTGCTCGCCCCGACCGAACCGCTTTCAGCAAGGCCCCAATCAGCGCCGAAATTGTCGCGGATCGAGCGGGCTTGAAGGCTGGCATAATCCTCGCCTGCGCCGCGCATGCCCCTATAGGCCTCGCGCGGCTGAGCAAAGAGCACATCGCGCGCGCGGAAGGAATAAACCACCCCGCCCCCTACAAAGAAGTCCAGCGCACCTGGCACGGTCAGAAGCGATGCTGCGATGAGCCCGCCGGTGGCGCCATCAGCCACTGCGATTTTTTCGCCCCGTTCCCGCAATAAGCCCGCAATGCGGACCGCTTGCGGATGCAATTCATGGAGCAAATCCATTAACCCGCTTCCTCAACGATTTTTCTCCAAGCCGCCTCATCCATGGTTTCAATGCCGAAGTCCTGCGCCTTTTTAAGCTTGCTGCCAGCGCCCGGACCAGCGACCAGAATATCGGTTTTTGCACTAACTGATCCGGATGCTTTTGCGCCCAAACGCTCGGCCTGAGCTTTCGCCTCATCGCGGCTCATCGTCTCCAGCTTGCCGGTAAACACGATAGTCTTGCCTGCCACTGGACTGTCGAGCGTTTCGACCACGTATGCCGGCGGCGTGACTTCATTCAGTAAGTCTTCCCAAACGGCAATATTATGCGGCTCGTGGAAAAAATCTGCCAGAGCGTGCGCCACTGTTGCCCCGACCCCGTCGCTCACTCCAAGCAAATCTTTCGCCGCATTGTCCATACGGGCTTTGAAAGGCGACACCTTTTCCTCCTCGCCCTTGGGATTGTCTGCGCGATAAACGGCAAAGGCGTTGGCCGCTTCGCGCAAGTGTGCCAGCTCGCCCTGCGCTTTCATCAAATCGCGCGCGGTTACCTCCCCCACATGGCGGATACCCAGCCCGAACAGCAGCTTTGCCGCATCGGGCGAACGTTTGGCCTCAATCGAATCGAGCAGGTTCCGAACCGACTTTTCCTGCCACCCTTCTAAGTTCAGGATCGCGTTTTCTTTGGTCCTAAGGCGGAAGATATCCGCCGGGCTTTCGATCCAACCCTGCTCGATAAATTGCAGCAAGGTCTTCTCGCCCAGCCCATCAATATCAAGCGCCTTGCGGCTAACGAAATGTTTGAGACGCTCGATCCGCTGTGCTGGACAAATCAGACCGCCGGTACAGCGAACATCAACCTCGCCTTCTTCTGCTACCGCTTCACTGCCGCATTCAGGGCAATGATCTGGGAAAATGAAGGGCTCGCGCTGTTTGTCTCGTGTAAGGTTTTCAACCACTTGCGGGATCACATCCCCTGCGCGCTGGATCACAACGCGGTCACCAGGACGAACACCAAGGCGGGCAATTTCATCGCGGTTATGCAGTGTGACATTGGTGACTGTCACCCCTCCAACAAGCACCGGAGCAAGCCGTCCAACGGGCGTCAATTTCCCTGTCCGGCCAACCTGAATATCGATGCTTTCCAAAGTGGTTTCCGCGCGCTCCGCAGGAAACTTGCGCGCAATCGCCCAGCGCGGA
>CAZAIG010000173.1:0-3649 GCA_964485135.1 uncultured Porphyrobacter sp.
GATTTTGAGCGTGCGCTGGAGACGGCCAAGGCGATGGATGGGCAGAAGCCTTCGCCCGATCAGTCGCTCTTTGGCGTACCGATGACGATTAAAGAGAGCTTTGACATTGCAGGTCTCCCTTCCTGCTGGGGACATCCTGAATTCGCCAATAATATCGCCGCGCGCGATGCCAAGACCGTGGCCAAGCTCAAGGCCGCCGGGGCGATCTTCATTGGCAAAAGCAACGTGCCGGTGGATCTCACCGATTGGCAAAGCTTCAATGCGGTTTATGGCCGCACCAACAATCCGCATGACCACGCCCGCTCGCCCGGCGGTTCATCGGGAGGATCAGCGGCAATGGTCGCATCGGGCATGGTGCCTTGCGAAATGGGCACGGATATTGGCGGGTCTGTCCGCGTACCCGCCCATTTTTGCGGCGTGTGGGGCCACAAGCCAAGCTGGGGTGTCATCTCCAAGCATGGCCATGATCATCCTGCGATGAAGGGCAAGGATGCGCATGATGGCGTGCTGTCAGTCGCAGGGCCTTTAGCGCGCTCGGGCGAGGATATTGAGCTGCTCTTAAAGCTTACGGCGCAAATCCCTCTCGCTCCCGCCAATCCCAAGCCGCTCGACAAGTGCCGTCTGCTTTTGTTGCTCGACTATCCCGGCGCACCGGTGGATGCATCGGTGCGTGAACCGATTGAGGCAGCGGCCAAAGCTCTCGAAGCGGCGGGCGCACATATCGATCGCAAAGCCCCCGCCCTGCCCGACCTTTCTGCGCAGCAAGAGAATTATCTGCGCATGCTCAACATTGCTATGGCGCGCGGTGCCCCCGCCCCCGATGGCAAACGGGCCACGGCAACCGACTGGTTCGATCTGCTCGATGCACAGGCGCGCTGCGAATTGGAGTGGGAGCGGCTGTTTGAAAGCTATGACGCGGTGCTCTGCCCACCTGCACCTGTGCTCGCCATGCCGCATCATGAAGGGCAAATTTTCCAACACACGCTCTCGATCAATGGCGAGAATGTGGATGCCGCGCCTGGCATTGCGTGGGCTGGTATCGCGACCTTCCCCAATCTGCCCGGCACAGTGCTACCCGTAGGAGAAACGGACGGCCTACCCTGCGGATTACAAGTCATTGCACCGCGCTGGCGCGATCTGGATGGGATTGCTATTGCGCGCGGAATTGACGCAATTGTGAATGGCTAGCAGCCTGCCCACGCGATGAGAGTATTTGCGCAGCTCAGGTGTGCGCGTTCTCGCTTTTCAAGGCTTATGTTCACTCCGCTGATTCCAGCCAACACGGGGAGCATGTGAAACCCGCTTTGGTCAAACCCCCGGAGTCATCAACGGCGACCGTTTGCGGCCTGTGCAAGACGCGAAGAAGATGGCGCTTCGGGACGGTTGTCTAGATCTTCGCCGGCAATCCGTCCACCTGGATAGGCTGCTCGCTGCTCTACTTGTTCCGACGCATAGCGTGGCTCCCCATATGTGGTCGCCGCTTCCTGATATTGAGGCTGCGCTTGAGCGGCCCTTTCGCCGCGCTCAACCTTATCCCAAGCAGCGGAATACCGATCAGCGCTCCACTGACGATCTTCAACCGGGCGCTGGCTAGCAGCAGATGAAGCGGAGAAGTTTCCGCCATAGTTCACGCTTTCAATATTGCCATTCTGGCCAATCCGGCAGTCGAAACGATCGCCGTTAAAGATTGTGCCAGTAACCTGCCAACCCGCAGCATTGCGGCTAACATTGTCGACATTTTCAACCCGGACATCACGCTCAATCGAACTGACGCAGCGGTTAACCGCGCCTTGCAAGCCCTGAGCACCAATCGACGTGCGGGTATCGCCCCGGCGCTGCGGATAGTCGTTCGTGCGCCGGTAGTCACGGTCCCGGCGATAGTCGCGGTCACGGCGCTTGCTATTGGATGCTGCGCTCGCAACAGCTGCTATCGTGCCAAGCACCAAAATACCGCCAATGACATCGCCTGCATCCACGCGGTTGCGCCGATAACGGCGATAGCGGTGATACCCTTCAGCATTGCCTTGCTCGGCGTCAAAACCGCCTGAAAATTGGAAAGGAGACTGCGTATTGGTCTCCGGAAGTTCCGCTGCTGATGCAGGGACAGCTGCCATACTCGCTGCGGCGCTCAGCCCCAAAGTGGTTCCAATCATCTTTAGAATTTGAGCCATGATGCAGAGAGCCTTTCGCAAATTGAAGATTTTTCAAGACTCATTATGAACCGTGTAGCATTTCGCCTAGCTGAACCAAAAGACGCCGAGCTTTGTTGCCCGGCGCCTTCCATCCTGGTGGTGGCAGGATGTCTGTGAGTTAGTGTGCGGAATCAAAGGCCACGAATGCCGCGATAGTTGATTTGCGCACGTTGGCCGCGTTCAACGTAGCAAGTGAACTTGCCGCGATCGGCCCTGCGATCATTGTAGCCGTAACCGCGGTCATAGCGCCGCTGATCGTAGCGAATGCGATCGTTATACCGGTGGTTGTTGTAGGCCCCGCGATATCCGCGCGCTCCATCGACAACCAAGCGCCCTTTTACGCGGTAACCAAAGCGTGTCCGGTCAACGTCGCGGATTTGAGTCACATCGGCAAAGCGGTAACCGGCGCGTTTCGCACGGCGCTCAGCTGCACGCACACAGCGCTCTATGGCCGCTCGCGGGTTGCCTTGTCGGTAGCCATGGCCACGGTAGTCATTCTTGTACCCGCGATAGTTGCGATCGCGATAATGGCCGTTCTTGCGAGATGATGATACCACCGCAGCGATACCACCCAGAATAATTGCACCAGCAATAATGTCGCCAGCATCAACCCCGCGATCACGGTCACGGGCCATAGCCGGGCTTGCAGAAGCAAGGGCCATCGCTCCAGCAGCGACAGTCCCGAGCGTTCCTTTGGCGATAGTCTTGGTCAGCTTCGTCATAGTCTCTTCCTCGGGTTGCACCGAAACACTGTGTCCCGGCTACATTCCCCTTATGGTCGAGTCGCTATGTTCTCTGCCTGAAGACACCTGACAGCAGATGTTCAGAAAACTGAACCGTTTTATGAACGGCAGAAGGCTGGTTCTGTCTTTCGAGGCACCAAAACATCTCTTGGCCGCGCAGTCATCGGGCCTGAAGATGAGAGCTCGGGCTGCGCGAGAATGCCTATCTTATGCGTTTCCATTGGCAATACTCTAGCTCTTGGAATCAAAAAAGGGCCAGCGGATCTCTCCGCCAGCCCCTTGTTGTCGTTGGTCGAATATGAGCTTAAGCAGTTGCTTCGGCCAGCTCTTCTGCATCCGCATTCATAACAGGACCGCTATCTTGGCCCTTTGCGTCTTCGTCGCGCTCGACCAATTCGATGATCGCAAGCTGCGCACTATCGCTTTCGCGGTAACCGGCTTTGATGATCCGGGTGTAGCCGCCATCACGGTCAGAATAGCGCTCCGCCAATACGTCAAACAGCTTTTTCAACTGAGTTTCGTCGAGCAAACGGCTTTGCGCCAAACGGCGATTGGAAAGACCGCCACGCTTCGCAAGAGTGATCAGCTTTTCAACATAGGGGCGCAGTTCTTTCGCCTTAGGCAAGGTCGTGCTGATCTGCTCATGCTTGATCAGCGCTGCCGCCATATTGCGGAAAAGAGCCTTGCGGTGGCCCGATTTGCGGCTGAGCTTAC
>CAZAIG010000174.1:0-3637 GCA_964485135.1 uncultured Porphyrobacter sp.
GAGCGCAAAATTCGCGGGCGGGTCAAACGCCAGATGGAGAAAACCCAGCGCGAATATTACCTCAACGAACAGATGAAGGCGATCCAAAGCGAGCTGGGCGGCGATGATGGGGAGGGCGGCGATGAGCTGGCTGAACTGACCAAGAAAATCGCTGAAACCAAGCTTTCTAAGGAGGCGAAGACCAAAGCGGATGCTGAACTGAAAAAACTCAAAGGCATGCAGCCGATGAGCGCTGAGGCGACCGTTGTTCGCAATTACTTGGATGTGCTGCTGGGCCTGCCATGGGGCAAGAAGTCGCGGCTTAAGAAAGATATCGCCAAAGCGCAGGATGTGCTCGACGCGGATCATTACGGGCTTGAGAAGGTCAAAGACCGGATCGTGGAATATCTCGCCGTTCAGGCCCGCACC
This sequence comes from uncultured Porphyrobacter sp., assembly GCA_964485135.1. Classification (GTDB taxonomy): domain Bacteria; phylum Pseudomonadota; class Alphaproteobacteria; order Sphingomonadales; family Sphingomonadaceae; genus Erythrobacter. The sequence goes on from CAZAIG010000174.1 coordinate 409, forward strand.
AATAAGCTTAAGGGTCCGATCCTGTGCCTTGTTGGCCCTCCAGGCGTTGGCAAAACCTCGCTAGGTAAGAGCATCGCCAAAGCAACGGGCCGAGAATTTGTTCGGCAATCGCTGGGCGGTGTGCGCGATGAGGCGGAAATCCGCGGCCACCGGCGGACATATATCGGCTCTATGCCAGGCAAAATCGTCAGCAATCTGAAGAAAGCAGGCTCTAGCAACCCGTTGTTTCTGCTCGATGAGATTGACAAGTTGGGCCAAGATTTCCGCGGCGATCCGGCCTCTGCATTGCTTGAGGTTTTGGACCCTGAACAAAACAACAAGTTCCAAGACCATTATCTGGAACTCGACCTTGATCTGTCGGACATTATGTTTGTCACGACGGCGAATAGCCTAGACCTGCCGCAGCCGCTGCTAGACCGGATGGAGATCATCCGTTTGGAGGGCTATACCGAGGATGAAAAGGTCGAGATTGCGACGCGCCATCTTCTCCCCAAAGTGATCGATGATCATGGTTTGAAGAAAGGTGAGTTTGCGCTGACCGAAGACGGTCTGCGTGACCTCATCCGCTATTATACTCGCGAAGCTGGTGTGCGCACTTTGGAACGCGAGCTGGCCAAGTTAGCGCGCAAGAGCTTGCGCAAGATCCTTGAGAAAGACGCGGATAGTATCACCATTGCGCCTGAAAACCTCGGCGATTTTTCCGGTGTCCGCAAATTTAAGCACGGCGTATCTGAGGATGAAGCGCAGGTGGGCACCGTAACAGGCCTTGCTTGGACATCGGTCGGCGGCGAGCTGCTTACCATTGAAAGCGTCACGACCCCGGGCAAGGGTGAGGCGAAAGCAACCGGTAAGCTTGGCGACGTAATGAACGAGAGTATTTCAGCGGCATTTAGCTTCGTAAAATCCCGCGCTCCCGCTTATGGGATCAAACCCAGCATTTTCCAGCGCAAAAATATCCACATTCACTTGCCAGAAGGTGCTGTTCCCAAAGATGGCCCTTCGGCGGGCATCGGCATGGTAACCTCTATAGTCTCCACGCTTTCAGGCATCGCTGTGCGCCCGGATATCGCCATGACTGGCGAGGTGACCTTGCGCGGGCGCGTGCTCCCTATTGGTGGGCTGAAAGAAAAATTGCTGGCGGCTTTGCGAGGCGGCATCAATACGGTTCTTATTCCGGAAGAGAATGTGAAGGACTTGGCCGAGATCCCTGACAAGGTGAAGGAAGGCCTAGAAATCATCCCCGTGGCGCATGTCGACACTGTCCTTGCGCATGCTCTAGTCAGCGCCCCGGCTCCGATCGAATGGACAGAGGCCGATGATCTGGCCAGCCAACCAGCGCCATTTTCCGGTGAGGGCGGGGCACCCACAGCGCACTAGTTGTGCAGCAACAAAGATTTGTTGCAGCGCAGCGAATCGGTTTTTGCAATGGATGTTGCATCAAACGAAACACACCTAGGCGCCGCGTTAACCATAATTTGCGGGTCACCATTGGGCTAAAAACGCGATGAATTGGCTCCAAAGCAGGATTCTAAGCCCTATTTGCTCTTGAAAATGGTGGGAAAAAGCGTTCAATTAACATATACATCAATTGGTGAAAAATCGGGGTGCCAAAGAGATTTTTAGAACTATGGGGGTTCTCAACTATGAATAAGAACGATCTAATTAGCGCGGTAGCTGCCAATAGTGGCTTTTCTAAGAGTGATGCATCTAGCGCTGTTGAAGGTGTGTTCGAGTCAATCACAAAAGCTCTTTCGAGCGGCGATGAAGTCCGCTTGGTTGGCTTTGGAACTTTCTCTGTTGCGAAACGCAAAGCGTCGACAGGCCGCAATCCCCGCACTGGCGAGCCAATGACGATTAAGGCATCGAACCAGCCTAAGTTCAAGGCTGGCAAGGGCCTCAAAGACGCGGTCAATTAGCCCGCTTTGGTAAATCGCTAAGGTAAAGAGAAACCCCGCCAAAGGATCATTTCCGGCGGGGTCTTTTTTTGTCTAAACGGTTTCTGGCGTGACTGCGCCCCTCATGGCGCCAATTTTACTAGCGCGGTTGGAGCGGTTTTCCTGCGCATATCAATGTCCCAGTTTAGGCGCTGCATTGTGCCATCGGTAGCGGGTCCTTCATCGGTGTTATTGGCTAGGATTTGACCGTCGGTCACGATGCTAAAGGTGCCATCGACAACCGGAAATCCAGGGGGCGGAGCACTTGATTGAGCTGATTCCGACAGCCCATTTTCACCCAGCATCGCGAGTGCCCCAAGGGCGGCCATTCCGCCCATCATAGTCCCCATCATATCCGATTCTTTTGGCGGCCCAAAGCCGGGTGCATTCACGCGCACAATGCCGTCTTTGCGGATAATCGTTTTCACAAAAGTGCTATTGTCGGCAAACCCTTCGATAACGGGGAAGGACATGCCGTGGGTGAGCGACCCTTCGATCGCGTATTCGACATCAAACAGCCCGTCGCCCTTATGCTCAACTGCATTCCACCCATCGTGACGCAAGAGAAGCTGTTCCAGCTTGAAGCCCGCCTCTGGATCTCTTGCATCAATTCCGCCCATCATGGCGGCCATTTGCTTAGCCTGTTTTTCGGCTTCCAAAGCGCGCTCCTCTGCCGAAGCATCCCATTCGGCGCGCTGTTCGGCAGTTTCTGCCTCAGTACACTCACGCGGGAAACTCTCTTCATCCTCGCACATGGCGACGAAAGTCTGTTCACCGGCGCTCATTTGCGCCAGTTTGCTCAGACCAAGGAAATTGACCTCGCCATTATAAGTGAAGGCGAATTCATTGCCGTTTTTCAGCACCAATTCCGATGTGAACTTGCCCGGCATGATAAAGCAGCCGCTCAGCACCAACGAAAGCGCCGCCAAAAGCGATGCGGCCGAGAGTTTTCTGGTTTTGTGCATGGTCATTTTGGCTCCCCGTTAGGATGTCGATTCGTCTCTTGTGATCGATGCATAAAGCGCAATTGCTGCTGCATTACTAACGTTGAGGCTTTCAATGGCACTGGAGATTGGCAGCTTGGCTAAAGCATCGCAATGCGCTTCGATATTGTGGCGCATGCCTTCGCCTTCTGCGCCCAAAACCAAAGCGACTGGGCCAGCGGGCAGGGCATCTGCCAAGGTTGCATCCGCAGCGCCGGTTAGGCCGATACGCCAATACCCAGCTTCTGCCATTTGTTCGAGCGCGCGGGCAAGGTTTACGACCCGTACCCATGGCACTGTTTCCAGCGCGCC
>CAZAIG010000175.1:0-3473 GCA_964485135.1 uncultured Porphyrobacter sp.
TGCCGCCAAGCTGAATATCGGTTCCGCGGCCCGCCATATTGGTGGCGATGGTCACTGCGCCAAGGCGGCCTGCCTGCGCTACAATATGCGCCTCACGCTCATGCTGGCGCGCGTTCAGAACCTCGTGCTTTACCCCTTCATCATCGAGGAATTTGGACAGCAGTTCAGATTTCTCAATCGACACGGTTCCAACCAGAACCGGCTGACCGATGGCGGATTTCTCAGCAATCGCTTTTGCAATCGCCTGAAACTTGTCCATCGTGTTTTTGTAGAACTCATCTTCCTCATCGATCCGCTGGACCGGAACATTGGTTGGGATTTCAACCGTGTTCATTTTGTAAATGTCCCAGAACTCAGCCGCCTCGGTTGCAGCGGTACCGGTCATGCCGGAAAGCTTGGGATACATGCGGAAGTAGTTTTGGAAAGTGATCGAAGCCATCGTTTGGTTCTCAGGCTCGATTTTCACACCCTCTTTCGCTTCAACTGCCTGGTGAAGACCATTGGACCAGCGCCGCCCGTCCATCATCCGGCCAGTGAACTCATCAATGATCACGACCTTGTCATCTTTTACGATGTAGTCGGTGTCGCGCTTGAACATGTGCACGGCTTTAAGCGCTTGATCGAGGTGGTGAACAACCTGCGTGTTTTCGACGTCGTAAAGGTTCTCTGTTTCGAGCAAGCCCTTTTCGATCAGCAGTTTCTCAACCGATTCCGTGCCGTCTTCGGTGAGCTGGATGTTCTTGGTCTTTTCATCCTTCTCATACCAATCCTCTGGGATCTCCTTCACGACCGCATCGACGGAGACATACAGCTCTGACTTATCCTCGGTAGGGCCCGAGATAATCAACGGAGTGCGCGCTTCGTCGATCAGGATCGAGTCCACCTCATCGACAATCGCATAGTTGAACGGGCGCTGGACCAGCTGGCTGCGTTCCTGCTTCATATTGTCGCGCAGATAGTCGAAGCCGAACTCATTGTTGGTGCCGTAAGTGATGTCAGCGTTATACGCATCGCGGCGCGCAAATTCATCAAGGTTCGGAACAATTACACCGACCGTCAGGCCCAGCCACGTATACAGCTGCCCCATCCATTCCGCATCGCGGCTGGCGAGGTAGTCATTGACCGTCACAACGTGGACACCCTTGCCCTCAATCGCGTTGAGATACGTCGCCAGTGTCGCCACCAGCGTCTTACCTTCACCGGTCCGCATTTCAGAGATTTCACCACGGTGGAGAACAACGCCGCCGATCATCTGAACATCGAAATGCCGCATGCCAAGCACGCGGATGGATGCCTCGCGGACAGTGGCGAACGCTTCTGGCAGAATGTCATCCAGCGACTTGCCATCATCAAGCAGAGCGCGAAATTTGTCCGTCTGCGCTTGCAATTCGGTATCGCTCAGAGCTTTGATTTGTTCTTCTAGCGCATTGATCTGGCTGACGACTTTATTGATCGATTTGACGTAGCGATCATTGGACGAACCAAAGACGGTTTTGGCGAGTTTCTGGAACATGAAATAGGGTCCTTTTGCGGGACGAGATATAGGGTAGACCTAGGGTAGATGTCTTGAGATGATGCCGAGATGTTGCGCTTTTTGGGCAGACACCAGGAGACCAAAGGGGGGGGTGCCAGACGGCAAGCGCGTCTAAATATGTGCGCGATCAATCCCGATCAGAACTGATGAGTGGGCTGGCTTTGCAGCCGCCAATAAGCAGTAGGTTGGCGTCACTGCCGCAAGTTGCGCAGACCGCTTCGAAGGCACATGCAATGCTGCATGGCTAGTGGCGGTTTCTGCCGCGCTTTCGGTCAATGCGCCAATTTCACATGATAGCGTTTCCGCTTCTTGCGCGCTCACCGGTGCTCCTACGGCAGCAAGACCGGTCAGCAAAGCAAGTAAGGCGAGCCATTGGCGTGTCATATCAAACAGCCATATAGGGAGGCTTGGAGGCGGCGTCTAGACGAGCAAAAACTATTCAGCGGGAACTGCCGCCGGGTCTTCCAATTGCACATTGACTGACATGGTTACGAGTTTAGCAACCGGAACCCCGTTTTCGTCGCGATAGGGAATACCTCGCTGACCGCGCGCCGGCGAGCACAATCTACCGCGCTCTTTGTCGCGCTCAATGTCCTTTCGGATCCTCTCTGGCAGGTTTTCCATTTTCAGGAATTTGCAATCACTCGACACGCCTTTTTCATCGTGAACATACTGAAAAACCAACGTCATTTCGGGCATTTCGGGTTCGCGCTTGCGCCAATTGTGTTGCCCTTCATAACTGCCGGCCACTTCAACGCCCTCTGCATTGCGAGCGGGGCGAAATTCAGCGCGCTCCATCACCAAAGGACACGTCGCTGAAGCAAGCCGAAGCAGTTCAGCTCCATTAGTCACTTCGCAGCTCAGCGCTTCGCCGGTCGCTGAGACTTCGACAGAATAACGCACCACTCCGGTTTCATCTTCTTGCCAAGCGGCCACGGGATAATCAGCCGGTCTAATGAAGCGGTAATTTCTGAGCCGCGGCGGTCTTTCACGTTTATTGCTGCGCTCCTCAGCAATTTCGACGACTGCGTCCGATGGCATGTCGGCCATTGCGGCTGCGACAGCTTCTTCCGCCGCCTTAGCTACTTCGTCGCTCGATTGAGCGAAAACGGGAGCCGCTGCAAAAGCTGCGATTAAGGCGAGCGTGGGGGTCAGTTTTCTCATGCAGCCAATAGTAACGGCAACACCGCCAAAGTAAAACTCAATCACCGCCGATTGCCCCGCGCTCCATTGCAACCTAAAGCATCCGTCATGGAACTTGAAACATCGCCATTGGCCGTGCCCTTCCCCGAAGTGCCCTCAATCGCCGGTGTCACTCTGCGTGTGGCACATGCTGGGTATAAGGAAGCGCCAGCAGGCAAAAGCAATATCAACAAACGTGCTGACCTAACCTTTGCTGAACTGGCCGAGGGCACAAGCGTTGCCGGTGTCTTCACTCAAAGCGCCTGTGCATCTTCCGAAGTCGAGCTTGGCCGCGAGAATGTGCAATCTGGCAAAGCGCGGGCATTGATCGTGAACTCGGGCAATTCCAACGCCTTCACAGGCTATCGCGGGCGCGAGGCGGTGGATCAGATTATGGAGCAAGTTGCGGCCAGTATCGGCTGCGCACCATCAGAAGTCTTCGTATCATCCACCGGCGTAATCGGCGTACCCCTGCCCAAGGATAAAGCGCGCGAAGGGGTCGCCGCCGCCCTCAAAGCCGAACCGTGCAGCTGGGAAAAGGCCGCTAAGGCCATCGGCACGACCGACACTTTTGCGAAAGGCGCTCGCGCCTCGGCCATGATCGGCGGACAAACAGTCGAACTGGTCGGCATCATCAAAGGCAGCGGCATGATCGCGCCCGATATGGCGACGATGCTGGGTTACATCTTCACCGATGCCGCGATAGAGCCAGCGTTCTTGCAAGAACTGCTGAGCGCCGCCAACACCCGCTCTTTCA
>CAZAIG010000176.1:0-3445 GCA_964485135.1 uncultured Porphyrobacter sp.
CGCGTATATCGGGCGAGACCAACCATCCCTATCGCCTCCAATGCGAACAATATAAGCTGACCCGCACCGTTGCAGAACGACTAGAGCGCTTCGATCACGTCGAAGTAAAGATGGGTAGCCAAGTCCTTGGCTATCGAGAGCATTCTGATGGCGTAGCCGTGCTTCTTTTTGATGGCGAGAATGAAGTGCGTGTTGAGGGCTCTTTCCTTGTCGGAACCGATGGCGCGGGCAGCCGTGTTCGTCAGGCATCCGGCACTGAATTCGAAGGCCTGACCTATCCTGAACGCTTTCTGGTCGTGTCAACGGATTACCCATTTGAGAGGCATTTTTCCGACCTTCGTTGGGTCAATTATGTCTCCGATCCCGATGAATGGTGCGTGATGCTGAAGACCCGCGATTTGTGGCGCATCCAATTCCCGACGCCGGTGGAAATGAGCGAGGAAGAATTGCTGTCGGACAGCTTTATCGAAGACAGGCTGCAGCGCTTGCATGCCAAGGCGACCCCCTATGAAATCACTCACCGGACTCTGTACAAAGTGCATCAGCGTGTCGCCAAAACGTACCGCCCTTCGCCGCATGTGCTGCTAGCCGGTGATGCGGCCCATGTGAACAATCCGCTTGGCGGGATGGGTATGAATGGCGGAATCCATGACGCTTTCAACTTGGGCGAGAAGCTGGTCAAAATCTTAAGGCACAGTGGCCCCATGGATCATCTCTTGGATCTCTACGACGCTCAACGCCGCGGGATCTGCGTAGATTTCATTCAGGCGCGCACCAAGGAAAACAAGCGCATCATGGAGAGCAAGGATGCAAGCGTGCAGGAACAACGCCGAGCGAAATTCAGGAATCTGGCACAATCGCAGGCGGATCAGGACGAGTATATTTTGGAGTCTGCAATGATCAGATCACTGGAGCAATGCGCCCGAATTGACCTACCAGCCGGAAAGGATGCAGCATGAGCGGTACGTTACTTCTCACCGGTGCCAATGGCCGCACAGGGCGCGCTGTTCTCACCAGCTTGGTGCATGCCAAAATCCCGGTCAGGGTTTTGGTGCGTGACGCCGCGCAAGCGCCTGAACTGCTGAGGCTAGGGGCCAAAGAACATGTAGTCGGCGATCTTGAGGATCACGCCGAGCTGAACGAGGCCGTAGCCGGAACATCCAAGGTTCTGCATATCGGGCCGCCTATGCATCCAGGTGAATTCGATACGACCAAAGCGCTTGTCGATCATGCCAAGGCGCATGGCGTCGGACAGTTCATCTACTATTCGGTTATGCATCCGCTCGCCCGCGCGATCCGGCATCACAGTTTAAAGCTGGATGCAGAGGAATATCTGATCGATTCCGGCGTGCCCTATGTGATCCTTCAACCGTCACGCTATATGCAGCATCTCGAAACGATCTGGGCCAAAGTGCAGGAGACGGGCGCGCACGCCATGCCATTTAGCACTGAGCAGGCTTTCAATGTGGTCGATCTGGTCGATCTCGCCGATGCCTGCGCTGTTGTGGCTGGCACGGACCGCTTCATGTATGGGACGTATGAGTTGGCAGGCCCCGAAGCTCTAAGCCAGAATGAAATGGCGGCGATCATTTCAGAAGTGCTTGGCAAGTCGATCGAGGCGCAGGCAGTGTCTATCGATCAAATGCGCGAGCGAGCGCTTAGCGCGGGTGCAAGCGAAGATCGCGTCGAGCAGATGACCATCATGAACACGCATTATGATGCGCATGGTTTCCGCTCGAATGCCGAAGTGTTGCAGCTTATCCTCGGCCGCCCAGCCACCACTTTCAAAGCTTACGTAGAACGATTGGCACGCAAGATATGACCGAGACAAAGCTATTCGCCATCCTCGCTATGGATGCCCGCAATGTGGCGGCGCTGCGCGAGGAGCATCACGCTGAGCATGTCGCCCATTTCAAAGCGCATGCGCAAAATCTGGCGGTGGCTGGCCCTATCGGCGGCGAGGAAACGGGCTCTTTGGTGATCTACCGCGCGGCCACCGAAGAAGAAGCCCGCACCTTCATCGAAGGCGATCCTTTCTTCCCCGCAGGCGTTTGGAAAGAGATCAAGATTTACGACTTTCGCGCCGCATCGGGCGAATGGTCAGCCTGAGACTTGCCGCTCTCGCCAGCTCGCCTTAGCGTCTTTGTCCATGAGTTAATCACGCATCCCCTTGCGCTGGAAAATGGAGCCAGGTGATATGCTCGACGTCAATCCGTGGGTGCGCTGCATTACTCGGCGGGCAACGCTGGTCCTTGCACGCAAGCGCTCGATGAACGCTGGAATGTGCTCGTATGACATCGCTGCGGAGTGGCTGTTCTGTTTGGGTTGGGGGAGAGCGCTTAGGCGTTATGGACTCTGAGCCGAATATCAGGAACAAGATCAGCCGCGGTAAGTTTACAGCGGTGTTTCTTGTTCAATGTCTGACAGCAGTACAGGTCGATACGTTGCGATTGGATTGATAGCCGTAATTGTCGTTCTGCTTGGGCTAGCTGTAGCTAGCGGCAAGGAGCGTGAGCAGGACGCCAAACGCGCAAACTGTGCCGCCGCAAACTGCGAAAACAAAGTCCAATTCACTACCCCTCGATCTGGCGTCCCAGCAATTGCGGAATCCTTTGTAAGCGACCCCGAACCCCAAAATGGCAATGATCGCGAAAAGCGGGACTTGGCTGCGCAAGAGAGCATGGCGGTCTGGGCCTTTTGGATGGTCGCTGCGTCTTTCGGAACCATGCTTATCACTCTTATGGGAACCATCCTGATCTGGCGACAGGTCTCGCTTACCCGTGAGGCGGTTGAGGATACTGGCAAAGCCACCGCTGCGATGGTGCGTCAAAATGAGTTGACTGAAGCTGCGCAGCGACCGTTTGTTATCATTGAGCCGGTCGAGAAACCTACAGACAGAAAGCCCTTGGTCAAAAGTGGGACTTTTCAGTACGTCAACTATGGGAAATCGCCCGCTCGAATTGTGCGGCAACACTTCGCAAGTATCCCGAAAGGCAAACGGAGGCCTTCTAAGTCTAGCTTCAACCCTAAGCGAAAGGGCAAGAGCTTGCCTGATGGAATTGTCGTACCTTCCGGCGAAAGACTCCATACCTTGCTGTTCGCGAGCGATGTGGAAACCGAACGGGTAACTGGCCTTCAAATGAACTTCACCAAACCCGGGCTGGACGGGATGGGCGAGCACTACATCATGACCGAAGGAACCTATTTCCTGGGCTACATCATCTACAGCGATCTTGCTGAGAGCTTTTGGTGCAGGCGATTCTGCTTTACGTGCGAAGGGGATGACATCCGATTGGTCGAAACCAGCGACGCACTCAACACCGAATACCGATGCAACCGCGACGGCACTCCATACGATGACAGCCGCCATCACGAGCGCAGATAAGTATCTACGCATTGGTGCGCTTGCTACATAATGCCGGGTAGGTGGCGGAGACGGAGGGAT
>CAZAIG010000177.1:0-3413 GCA_964485135.1 uncultured Porphyrobacter sp.
CACTCATCATAGTCGGTTTCCGGCACGCCCAACTCTGCCTTGAGCTCGATCTCGGGTGCATCGGCAGTGTTATCCGCCTCAACCCCGCCGGCAAAGCCAGCGCGCTGCACCGATTTAGAGCGCAGGTAATAGAGCGATTTGATGCCTTTCTCCCACGCTTGGAAGTGCAGCATCATCAGATCCCATTTGTCGACATCCGCCGGAATGAACAGGTTCAATGACTGCGCCTGATCGACATAGGGCGTGCGGTCGGCCGCGAATTCAAGCAGCCAGCGCTGATCAATTTCGAAGCTGGTTTTGAACGCGGCCTTCTCTTCGGCTGAGAGGAAATCGAGATGCTGAACCGAACCGCCATTTTCGAGGATCGAGTTCCACACATTGGTCGAATCCTTCGACTTTTCGCGCAGGATCTCCTCAAGATAAGGGTTCTTGACGATGAAGCTGCCCGAAAGCGTTTTGTGCGTGTAAATGTTCGCCGGGATTGGCTCGATACAAGCAGAAGTCCCGCCGCAAATGATCGAGATCGAAGCGGTCGGCGCAATCGCCATTTTGCAGGAGAAGCGCTCCATCGCGCCCATCTCTTCTGCATCGGGGCAAGCGCCGCGCTCTTGCGCCAGCAGCATGGAGGCTTCCGAAGCCTTGCCATGGATGTGCTTGAACATTTTTAGGTTCCACACCTTGGCCATCGGGCTTTCAAAGCCGATTTGCTTGGATTGCAGGAAGGAGTGGAAACCCATCACGCCGAGGCCCACAGACCGCTCGCGCGCAGCAGAATATTTGGCGCGGGCCATCTCGTCCGGCGCGCGGTCGATATAATCCTGAAGGACATTGTCGAGGAAGCGCATCACGTCCTCGATAAAGGTTTTGTCTTCGCCCCACTCGTCCCATTTTTCCAGGTTGAGCGAAGAGAGGCAGCAGACCGCCGTGCGATCATTGCCCAAGTGGTCAATGCCAGTGGGCAAGGTGATTTCCGAACACAGGTTTGAGGTCGAGACTTTAAGGCCCAGATCGCGGTGGTGCTTGGGCATCATCCGGTTCACTGTGTCAGAAAAGACGATATAAGGTTCACCCGTGGCAAGGCGCGTCTCAACCAGTTTCTGGAAGAGCGAGCGCGCATCAACGGTGGAGCGCACTTCGCCCGTTTTGGGCGATTTCAGCTCAAACTCTGCCCCTTCGCGCACCGCTTCCATAAATTCATCGGTCAGCAAAACGCCGTGATGCAGGTTCAGCGCCTTGCGGTTGAAGTCGCCGCTAGGCTTACGGATTTCGAGGAATTCCTCAATCTCTGGGTGCGAAATGTCGATATAGCACGCCGCCGATCCGCGCCGCAGCGACCCTTGCGAGATCGCAAGAGTAAGCGAATCCATCACCCGTACAAACGGGATGATGCCGCTGGTTTTGCCATTGAGGCCAACCGGCTCGCCAATTCCGCGCACATTGCCCCAATAGGTGCCAATGCCGCCGCCTTTGGATGCCAACCAGACATTCTCGTTCCAAGTGTTCACAATCCCGTCGAGACTGTCGGACACGCTGTTGAGGTAGCAGCTGATCGGCAGGCCGCGATTGGTGCCTCCGTTCGACAGCACAGGTGTTGCGGGCATGAACCACAATTTGGAAATGTAATCATAGAGCCGCTGGGCATGGTCGCCATCGTCAGCATAGGCATCGGCGACGCGCGCGAAGAGATCCTGAAATGTCTCATCGGGCAGGAGATAGCGGTCGGTCAGCGTTTCCTTGCCGAACTCGGTCAAATTATCGTCGCGCGCATCATCAGTCGTGATGTCAAAACGGCGATCATTGACTTTCTTCGAGTCAATATCCTTGGCCGCTTTCGTCGCTTCCGCCATCGCGCCCGCAAGCGCTTCGCCAGCCTTTTCCGCGACCAGCTCTTCGCTGCCCTTATCTTCCACTTCCATCGTCACAGCTTTTGCCTTCTTCCGAGCGGGTTTTTTGGCGGCCTTATTCTTGGGGGCCTCATCTACGCTCGTTTGTTCAACTTCCAGTTCGAGCCCCATTGCAGCCTCATCTCCACTACGAAATTCAGTCATTGTCCCCGCGTATCCCCTCTGCGGACCATGCGAACCGCCAAGCGAATCGTATGTTCCTGTTACGTTCTAGCGGAAGAGACCTCTTCTCACTAGCAGTTTCTGGCGCGCCTGCGGGAATTACTTCTCCCCCATTTGCCCACAGGAGCCTTGCGGATAACCCGATTGAAGACCGACTCTTCCCCCGCTCGCTCAAGCCGAAGCTAGAGCGCTGGATCACTAGGTCTTGTGGGTGTTCCCGCTGACTCAACCACTAGATAGTGAATCAAAGGCGATTCCCGTGCAAGAGGGCTAACGCGTGTAATTTGTAAAATGGGTGAAAAATTCAAGGGTGTGTTATGCGCTCACTACACCGCGACGCGTGGAGAAAGCTAGGGTTTTGTGGCGCGCAACCCCCTAAATGAATCTGCGCAAAAATTTTCTTTCGGAAAAGTTCTTTTTAGGGCTTTGAATCAAACGAATCGGCACGCGCAATTTTTGAATCAAATGCCGCCCACTCGCGCAATCCTTTTGAGCGCTTTAGGCAAGCTCAACCGCGCCATGAGCGTGGGCAGCAATATGATCAGTCAATTGGGGTATCAGCTCCAGCGGCAAGTCATGGCCCCAGCCAGGAATGGTCGTCAGCTTTGCGCCCTGAATGGCCGCAGCAGTCGCCTTGCCGCCCTCAACTTTAACCAGTGGATCATCCTCACCATGCAAGACCAATGTTGGCACGGTGACATTGGCGAGCCGCTCTGTCCGATCGCCATCATCAATGATCGCTGCCAATTGCCGCGGAAGGCCAGCGGGATAGACGCTGCGCTGGACACTGGCGCGCACACGCTCACGCGCGGCATCGGGCTGCGGACGGTATCCGGGCGAGCCAATCGCTTGGATCACTTTTAGTCCGTGTTCGATCAGATAGTCCTCTTCCATAGATGCAAGCGGCGCGGTGAGCGCTTCAATCGCTTCCTTGTCAGCTTGGGGAAGCTTGGGATTGCCCGTGGTCGAGAAAATCGAGGTCAGCGAAAGCAACCGGTCGCCATGGTGGATCGCCATCAATTGCGCGATCATTCCGCCCATTGACCCGCCCACCACATGCGCTTTGTCGATGCCCAGAGCATCAAGCACACCGATCCCATCATCCGCCATATCTTTGAGCGTATAAGGAACCTTGGCAGGCCAGCCGATCTTCGCACGCAGGACTTGCCATGGCAGGCTGGGCGCTTTGGCCCCTTCCATCTTGTCAGACAATCCAATGTCGCGATTGTCGAAGCGGATGACGCGAAAGCCTTTAGCGGCCAATGCCTCGACCAGTTCAATCGGCCACAATGTCATTTGCGCGCCCAACCCCATCACTAGCAGGAGCGGCGGATGCGAGGGATCGCC
>CAZAIG010000178.1:0-1786 GCA_964485135.1 uncultured Porphyrobacter sp.
ATATTGGCCGCGCTGGCAGGCGGATTGATCCTCAACATCATGCCGTGCGTGTTCCCGATCCTGTCGATTAAAGCGCTGGCTCTGGCCAAAGCGGGCGGCGAAGAGAGCACAGCACGCAGCGATGCTCTCGCCTATACCGCAGGGGTTGTCATCGCATGTGTCGCGCTAGGCGGCGTGATGCTGCTGCTGCGCGCTGGCGGTGAGCAAGTGGGCTGGGCGTTCCAATTGCAATCACCCGGCGTCGTCGCGGCGTTACTGGTGCTGGCAGTGGTGATTACTGTGAACTTCGCAGGGCTTTTTGAACTGCCTCAATTGTCGGTCACGGGCGGTTCGGGCAAGACCGGATCCTTTGCCACAGGGCTGCTCGCCGCATTCGTCGCCACGCCGTGCACTGGCCCTTTTATGGCGGCCGCATTGGGCGCAGCCTTGCTCCTGCCGCCGCTACCTGCGCTTATGTTGTTCGCGGCATTGGGATTGGGTTTGGCTCTGCCGTTCTTGGCCTTAGGGTTCATCCCTGCGCTTAGGCGCAAGCTGCCCAAGCCCGGTGCATGGATGGAACGTTTCCGCCGGATAATGGCTATCCCGATGGCGTTGACAGTGCTCGCGCTGGTCTGGCTAACGGTGCAATTGGGCGGGCGGCCCTTTGCTCTCATAGCCTTGCTAGTGTGCGCAGGGATCGTGATCGCGCTGGGCGTGGTCGGCAGGCTGCAACGCGCGGGCAAGATGGCGTGGCCAGCCTTTGGCTTGATTGCTGCTCCGTTCCTGCTCTTTGGAGCTTTCGCAATGCCTGCGAGCTATGCTGCGCAAACCTCTGATACAGCTGCCTCTTCGATCCATGACCCGCGCGAATATAGCGCCGATGCTCTGGCAGAGGCGCGCGCATCGGGCCAGCCAGTGTTCCTGTGGTTTACCGCTGATTGGTGCGTCACCTGCAAAGTGAACGAAAGCGTAGCGATCGAACGCGAAGAAGTGCGCGCGGCTTTTGAGGAGGCAGGCGTGATCACTATGGTGGGCGATTGGACGATGCGTGATGAAGCGATTGGCATGTTCATCGCTGAGCAGGGAGCAGCGGGCGTACCGCTTTACCTATGGTATGATCCGCAGTCATCCGGCGAGCAATTGCCGCAGGTTTTGACGAGCGATATGCTTATTGAGCGGGCTGAGGTTCCGGCAGGGGATCAGCGCTGATTTCCTCGTTGGGGCTGGGCTCAGCATCCAGAATTTCTAAACTTGGCTTAGGAGCAGGATTAGGAAGCGCGCGCGCCCGGCATTCGCTGACAAAGGTTTGCAAGCGCTCGCTTGGGTTTAGCGTAACCATGCCTGCACCCGGCAGTGTCGCCGTGATTTCCGCAGGTCCGGTCAGAGCTTCTACATCAGGATGGCCCGCTGGCACTGCGCCCTGCCACACAAATCCGCCGGGCACTTCAGTAGCATCGACTGGCACCCGCAAGACATGGCTATTGCCGACAATGGCGAAGAACGCTTGGCCGCCTTCGTCAGCGGGCGATAGCCGCGTGACTTGCAGCGTCGTATCTGTGTCTTTGCCGATACATTGCACAGCCATTTGAGGGGCTTTGCCGCCCTGGCCATAGATGATCCGATCCGTGTTGCCGGTTACTTGATCAGGGCTCGCGGCCCAGAACGCGCCTTCGCTATCGGGCGATTCGAGTGGAGGCGGCGGCGCATCGGGACCAGTGCCGAATACACGCCCTGAGGCGGCTTCATCAGTGGGCGGCGGCTTGCAAGCGGTGATGGTGAGCAGGATGAGCAGAGCAGCGGCGCGCAT
>CAZAIG010000178.1:1886-3384 GCA_964485135.1 uncultured Porphyrobacter sp.
TTTTGTTGCCTACCGCTTCGCTACTTGAGGCGGGATCGCCTAACCCAAGCTCATCATCCTCAAGCCGGCGGATTTCATCGCGAAGCCTTCCAGCCTCTTCAAATTCAAGATCAGCGGCGGCGGCACGCATGCGTTTTTCAAGGTCCTCGATATGGCTGCGCAGATTGTGGCCGACCAGATTGTTCTTCTCATCATCGCCAGTATCGACTGTAACCCCGTCTTGCGCGGCGGAATGCGCGACAATATCGGCAATGTCGCGCTTGATCGTTTGCGGCGTGATGCCATGCTCCTCGTTAAAGGCCCGCTGCTTTTCGCGCCGCCGCTCAGTCTCGGCCATGGCGCGTTCCATCGAGCCAGTGATTCTGTCGGCGTAGAGGATCACCCGCCCATCGACATTGCGTGCCGCGCGGCCAATCGTTTGAACAAGTGAAGTTTCGGAGCGCAAGAAGCCTTCTTTAT
This sequence comes from uncultured Porphyrobacter sp., assembly GCA_964485135.1. Classification (GTDB taxonomy): domain Bacteria; phylum Pseudomonadota; class Alphaproteobacteria; order Sphingomonadales; family Sphingomonadaceae; genus Erythrobacter. Next base: position 2,346 of record CAZAIG010000178.1, read on the forward strand.
CGGCATCCAAAATCGCCACGAGGCCGCATTCGGGAATGTCGAGCCCTTCGCGCAGCAGGTTGATGCCCACGAGCACATCATAAACGCCGAGGCGAAGATCGCGGATCAGCTCGATCCGTTCCAGCGTCTCCACATCGGAATGCATATAGCGCACCTTTAGCCCCGCTTCATGCATGAATTCGGTGAGGTCTTCTGACATGCGTTTGGTCAGCGTGGTGACCAGCGTGCGGTAGCCAGCCTTGGCTACCTCGCGGCATTGGTCGATGCAATCTTGTACTTGATCTTCGACCGGACGGATTTCGACCGGCGGATCGATCAGACCGGTGGGGCGGATCACCTGCTCGGCAAAGACGCCGCCTGTTTGTTCCATCTCCCACCCGCCGGGCGTGGCAGACACTGCGATGGTTTGCGGGCGCATCGCGTCCCATTCGTTAAAGCGAAGCGGGCGGTTATCGATACAGCTAGGCAGACGGAAACCATGTTCTGCCAGAGTGATCTTGCGGCGGTGATCGCCTTTCGACATCGCGCCGATTTGCGGCACTGTCTGATGGCTTTCATCGACAAACAGCAGGGCGTTCTCGGGGAGATATTCAAACAAAGTTGGCGGCGGCTCCCCCGGCAGGCGTCCGGTGAGGAAGCGGCTGTAATTCTCAATTCCCGCGCAAGAGCCCGTTGCCGCAATCATCTCCAAATCGAACTGCGTTCGCTGCTCCAACCGCTGATGTTCGAGCAATTTGCCCTCTGCTTCCAGCTCTTTCAGCCGCTCAGCCAGCTCGAATTTGATCGCATCAGAGGCCTGTTTCATCGTCGGGCCCGGCGTTACATAGTGACTGTTGGCATAGACCCGCACTGCCTCCAGCTTGGCCCCAGTCGTGCCCGTCAGCGGGTCAAATTCGGCAATCTCTTCAATCTCATCACCGAAAAAACTGATGCGCCATGCCATGTCTTCATAATGGCTGGGGTAAAGCTCCAGATTGTCGCCGCGCACCCTGAAACAGCCGCGCGCAAAGGCAGTGTCATTGCGCTTATATTGGAGCGC
>CAZAIG010000179.1:0-3358 GCA_964485135.1 uncultured Porphyrobacter sp.
TATCCGCGCTACCGTTTTGCTACATGAGCGCGCTTAGTCTTTCAGTTTCCACCCGGATTTCAGCACTTTGTACGTCGCATAAGCCAGCACAAGATTGAATATGCCCAGACCAACCGCTGCCTGCAGCACTGCGCCGCTCCCTTCGCCAATATCGCTTTCGCCGAGGAAGCCATAGCGGAAACCCGAAATCACGTAGAAAAACGGGTTCGCGCGGCTGATCGTTTGTATGATCGGAGAGAGGTTTTCGATCGTATAAAACGTACCTGAAAGCAGCGACAAAGGCGCAATGATAAAGTTGGTGATCGCGGCATTGTGATCAAATTTCTCGGCCCAAATTGATGTCGCAAGACCCAAGACCGCCAGCATCATCGATCCCATTAGCCCGAACCAGATTACCGCCCACCAATGACTCACTGCCAGCGATACGCCGGGCCACAACGCCATCGCCAAAGCCACCGCAAGCCCCACTGCAATCGCGCGCGTAACGGCGGCGGCAACGATGCCAGTCATGAGCTCGCCCTCGGACAAAGGTGGCATGAGCAAGTCAACGATGGTGCCCATAATCTTGCCTGAAAGCAGCGAGAAGGATGAATTGGCGAAAGCATTTTGCATCATCCCCATCATGATCAGCCCAGGCGCGATAAAACTGGCAAAGGATACGCCCAAAACTTCACGATCTCCGCGCCCCAATGCAACCGTAAAGATCACGAGAAACAGCAGAGTAGTGACGGACGGCGCCCAAATAGTCTGCGTCTGCACCTTGAGAAAACGGCGAACCTCCTTAATATAGAGGCTCCACAGACCAATGCGGTTGATGCCGGTGAAAATCGGCACACCCTGCGGCGGGAACTTGGAGCCCGTATTGGGATTGCTTGGATCAGGGGAGACGCTTTTGATTGCTTGATCGTCCATAGAATGGCGGTTAGGGCGAACGAGTAGCTGTGGCAAGCACCCCTTTTTTAAAAAGGGGCCGCGAACACGAACAGGAATTAGAGACACTCATGAGTTGGACTGACGAGCGGATCGCAACGCTCCAAAAGATGTGGGAAGGCGGATCGACCGCTAGCCAGATCGCCGAAGAATTGGGCGGCGTCAGCCGCAATGCCGTAATCGGTAAAGCGCACAGGCTTGGCCTGAAATCGCGCCCCTCCCCTGTGAAAGCGGCGGAGAAAAATAAGAAGAAAGCAGCTTCCACGGCTAAGAAACCGGCAGCGAAGGCAGCGCCCAAGAAAAACGCGACTAAGCCCGCCATTCGCCCCACGCCCAAGCCGGTGCAACACCGCGGCGGCGTTGCCAATGCAGGCCCAGCCGCAGAAGGCGTCCCGGTTCAGCCTATTCCCAATCCAACGCCAGACCTTCCCAAGATCGTCTCGGTCGGCCCAGGAGGATTCTTGCGCCAAGGACCCGGCGATCAGCAACCCCCGATCCCGCCAGCACCTCCGCGCCGGTTGGTTCCAGCAAAACCGGATCCGTCGATTGCAGACAAGACCAGCCTGCTGGACCTTTCCGATAAAGTCTGTCGCTGGCCGATGGGCCATCCGGGCGAGCCCGATTTCCACTTTTGCGGTCAGCCAGTGAATCCCGGTTTTCCTTACTGCGTAGAGCATTGTGGGCGGGCGTATCAGGCACAGTTGCCGCGCGGTGCGCGCCGCCCCCCTCCACCTTTGCCCTTTGGCGGACCCAGAGTCAGGTAAAGCGTGCGCTAGAACCGCGAAAATCGAATTGAGAAGGGCCGCATTCCTCGCGAATTGCGGCCTTTTTCGTCTTGTCGCAGCTCCGGTCGCCAGTGTGTTGGGGACAGTTGGGACACTGTCTAAAAGAACAAAAGGTAAGCCGGTCAAAGAGGCTTCTCCCAAAGTTCCAAAAAAGAGCATATGACAGCGCATACATCTTGCATGCCAGTCGGCACACTAAGTAGGAAAGCAAAATCAGCCCCTTACCGGAGAGCAGCCATGGCATTGTCCCTGCACCAAGCATTCGTCCCTAATTGCCAACAAACATTGAGCGCGGTGTCAGCGCTGGTAGATAAGGGTGAGGCGCATGTGAAAGCGCACGCCCTAACCGATGCTGATCTGATCGAGGCGCAGTTGGCGGGCGATATGTGGCCGCTGCCGTGGCATGTCCGCAGTTGCTGGGTACACAGCGCCTTTGCGATCGAGAAAGTCGCAACCGGCACCTTTACGCCAGACTTTTCCGATGTGCCGGAAAGCTGGGACGCCATGCGCGCCCAGATCGATGATGCTCAGCAAAAGCTTGCGGGCTTTTCCGAGGACGAGGTTGAGGCGGTTGCGGAAAAGGATGTCGCCTTCATCATAAGCGGAAAGACCCTTTTCGAAGGCAAGGGTCAGGATTTTCTGCTCAGCTTCAACCAACCCAATGTCTATTTCCACGCGACCACTTTTTACGACATTTTGCGTCACAAAGGCGTTGTGCTTGGTAAACAGGACTTCCTCGGCCCAATGCGGGTCAAACGGAAGTAACTGGAAATAAACATGAAAAAGATTGTCGCCGCCTCAATTGCAGGGGTACTCGCCCTCGTCCCCCAAACCGCGATGGCAGAGGTTCCCGATAGCGTGCGCGCTATGATCGACGCCGCGATTGCCAAGGGTGATGCCGATACGGTGCGCGCTGTTCTCGACCTAGCCCGGCAAACCAATCCTGCCGACATTGACGAAATCAATGCCATGCAAGCGAAGTTTGAAGCAGACGAAGCAGCCAAGGCCACCGCTGCCGCCGCACAAGAAGAAGCGGATAAACGCAACGCCGGTCTGCTCGACAATTGGCAAGGTCAAGGGCAGCTTGGTGCATTCCGTTCCACCGGCAACACCTCAGATACGGGCATAACTGCAGGCGTTACATTGGAGCGTGTGGGCGTGGATTGGCGCCACAAACTGACCGGCCTGGTCGATTATCAAGAGACAAATGGCGTTACCACGCGCGAGCAATTCCTCGCTGCCTATGAGGCCAATTACGACATCTCAGATCGTCTCTTTGCTTACGGTCTGGTCCAATATGAGCGCGATGTGTTTCAGGGTTTCGATGCGCGCTATCTGGGATCAGGCGGTGTCGGCTACCGGGTGATTGAAAACGACAATATGCAGCTCGCCGTCAAAGCGGGTCCAGCCTACCGCAAGACCGATTTTGTCGACGGCACATCAGACAGTTCCATCGCTGGTCTCGCTGCATTGGACTTCGACTGGCAAATTGCAGAAAACCTCAAATTCACAGAGGATGCGAGCGCTCTGATCCAATCGGGCGGCAACACATTTGTCAGCACAACGGGATTGGTCGCAGGGCTTGGCAGCGGTTTCTCCGCCAGCCTCTCCTACACGGTTGAGCATGAAACCAACCCGCCACC
>CAZAIG010000180.1:0-3347 GCA_964485135.1 uncultured Porphyrobacter sp.
TGGCTTCAAACAGAGCGGAATTGATGGTTTTCCAGTCAGAGATCACCGCTTTGCCAACGACTTCTTTTTGCACCGGTTCGATGATTTCACCCACGCGGTCGGGATCCTCAACGGTCACTTCGATCATTCCAATAGAATCGCCGATCAACAGCAATGTTTGCGCGTCAGCCATGGGCATCACCACGAAGGCTTGGTCATAATCGTAAATGCCGACTTCGAAGATAGCTGAGACTGTATAGCCGATTTGCCGAGGCACCGTGCCAAACGGCGTCGCGCGCCCTTGCGGATTGATGATGGTTATGGTGTCACCAACCTTTGCGCCGATATTCTGAGCTAGCCGCACACCTATGGCCACATTGTTAGCGCCTGGTTCCAGCTCAGAAAGATTACCAAAGACGACTTTGTCTGCCAGTCCGGCGATATCATCGGCGGTATTGCCGCGCACCAGTATCGCCTCGACCCGGCCATTGAAGCTGGTAAGCAAAGGCTGCTCTATCAGCGGGCTTGCCTCAACCACGCCGTCCGTTGAACGCACTTTTTCAAGCACATCCTCCCAATTTTCCAGCTTACCGCCATAGGCTTGCACAATAGCATGACCGTTTAAGCCGACGATCTTGTCAAACAGCTCTGCGCGAAACCCGTTCATGACACTCATCACTACAACGAGCAGAGCGACCGACAGCATGACCACGCCCACGCTGATCCCGGCAACAAGCGCGATAAAACGTTCGCCCTTGCCCGGGAGCAAGTATCGCTTGGCGATCATCCATTCAAAAGCAGTGAGCAGCACGATGACAGACTTCTTGTGCAAATTGTTGTGAACGCGCGATGTAGGGTGCCATCGTTCGGTGCGCAATCTATTAGGGTGTTCCATTTGTGGATGCAGCTTGCACAGGTTCGATCCGCTCTTGTAATTAAACCGTAACATGGCCATTGACACCTGCGTTCCCAGCGTCACGCAGCAGCCGGAAAAAATTTGGCCATGAATATGACCCGCTCTCTCCCTACACTCGAAGGAGATAAGCTACGCGAGGAATGCGGCATTTTCGGAGCAATCAATGCGACTGATGCAGCCGCCGTGACCGCTCTGGGACTTCATTCATTACAGCACCGGGGGCAAGAAGCCGCCGGCATAACCAGTTATGACGGCGACCGCTTTTATTCCGTGCGCGGCACGGGTCATGTTGCTGACAACTTCAGCACCGAAGATGCTTTGGCTGAATTGCCCGGCCATATGGCGGCAGGACACGTTCGCTATTCCACCACCGGCGGTTCGGGCCTGCGCAATGTGCAGCCGCTTTATGCTGATCTGGCGAGCGGTGGCTTTGCAGTCGCACATAATGGCAATATCTCTAATGCAAGCACGTTGCGCGATGAACTTGTGAGCAGAGGCGCGATTTTTCAGTCAACTTCTGACACAGAGGTGATCATCCACCTCGTCGCGACCAGCCGCTATCCTACGATGATCGACCGCCTGACCGATGCACTGCGCATGGTCGAAGGGGCCTATTCGCTCATCGTGATGACGCCAGAAGGGATGATCGCATGCCGCGACCCCTACGGTATTCGCCCTCTTGTGATGGGCAAGGTTGGCGGTACAATAGTCTTTGCCAGCGAGAGCGTGGCTTTCGACGTGATTGGCGCAGAATTTGTGCGCGAGGTTGAACCGGGTGAATTGATCCGCGTTGGCTTTGATGGAAAGCTGGACACTTTGCGCCCCTTTGGCGATATCAAGCCGCGCCCCTGCATTTTTGAGCATGTCTATTTCAGCCGGCCCGATTCCGTCTTTGTCGGCCAATCTGTCTACGCATCGCGCAAAGCAATCGGCGCCCAGCTTGCCATTGAGAATTCAGCGGATGTGGACCTGGTTGTGCCTGTGCCTGACAGCGGCGTGCCCGCAGCGATTGGCTACGCACAAGAAGCCAACGTCCCGTTTGAGCTTGGCATAATCCGGTCGCACTACGTCGGTCGCACTTTCATTCAACCTACGCAAGGCGCGCGTACATCCAGCGTATCGCTTAAGCACAATGCCAATAGCGCTTTGGTCAAAGGCAAACGGATCGTCCTGATCGACGATTCTTTGGTTCGCGGCACCACCAGCATTAAGATCGTTCAGATGATGCGCGATGCTGGCGCAACTGAGGTGCATTTCCGCGTCGCTAGTCCGCCCTTCGCGCATAGCTGTTTCTACGGCGTTGATACGCCCGAGCGTGAAAAGCTTCTCGCCGCCCGCATGGATACAGAGCCAATGCGCGCCCATATCGGTGCAGACAGCCTCGCCTTTGTTTCGATCGACGGGCTTTACCGCGCGGTTGGATTGGAGGGGCGCGATAACGCTACCCCGCAATATTGCGATGCATGTTTTACAGGTGACTACCCCACATCACTCACCGATCAGGCGGCGCGCGAGCAGCAAGATGCCCAGCTCAGTTTCGGCGATCATAAGGCTGCATGATGAGCGAAACTGGACCACTCTCAGGCCAGCTTGCTCTGGTCACTGGCGCTAGCAAAGGCATTGGCGCAGCAACGGCCAAGGCTTTGGCGAAGGCTGGCGCGCATGTTGTGCTGACCGCGCGCAATGTGAAAGAACTAGAGAATGTCGAGGATGACATCCACGCTGCTGGCGGTGCATCGACCATTGCGCCGCTCGATCTGACAGAGCCCGATGCCATCACACGTTTGGCGAGTGCCATCGCTGGCCGTTGGGACACACTTGACATTATGGTGCTGTCCGCCGCCTATCTCCCGCATCTTACTCCCGTGACGCAGATCGATGCGAAACAATTTAACCAAGCGCTGATGACCAATGTGGTCGCGACGCAGGCTCTGCTCGCATCCTTTGACCCGATGATAAAGCGCGCCGATGCTGCGCGTGTGATCGGCCTCACTAGCAGCGTCGGCGCTACGCCGCGAGCGTTCTGGTCCGCCTATGGATCGACGAAGAGCGCGTTTGACAATCTGCTGCTATCCTATGCAGAGGAAGTGAAAAAGCTGGGCAATATCCGCATCGCTGTGCTTGATCCTGGTGCCACCCGGACAGAGATGCGCGCACGCGCCTATCCCGGTGAAGACCCAGCGACTGTTAAGCCGCCAGAGGATGTAGCGGCGCGCATATTGGAATTGCTAGAAACCGGATTTGAGACCGGTCATAGGGAGCGGGTCGCCTCTCGCTAATTGGTAGCGACGATCAGGCAAACTCGGTTAATTTCAGCCTAACCAATTATCGCAAGCTCTTTGCAAGAGCCCTAGACAATAGTGCGATCAAGGAAGATGAGCCTTGATGGGATTCGCTATGTCTAATGCTGAGGAACTGTCCATGCACCGCAGGCACACGATAGCCGAGCGCT
>CAZAIG010000181.1:0-3319 GCA_964485135.1 uncultured Porphyrobacter sp.
ATGAGCTGCCTGTCGGCTTTGTCAGCATTCAAAAGAAAAGCGGCTGGTCCGTTCACAACCCAGTTTCGGACGTTTCTATAGGCATTGTCTTTATGAGAAGAATTAGCGCTGACCCAAAAATTCAGCGAGCATCCCGAATACGACGTTCGGCTTTTGATAGAGCGCGAGATGGCCAGCGCCCTCGATAGCTCTTAACCTCAAATCGAGCCGCTTGTCCTTTTCAAAGCAACGCAGAACCTCGGGAGTGAAGGAAAGATTGTGCTCTCCTACCACATTGAGAAGCGGGCATGGCAGCCCCTCAATCATATCCTGCCAATCCAGCGCCGCCAGCGACACCTCATGCGAGAAAGCTTGAAAGCCTGCGCGCGTGATAAAATCGTGCATGGCGCGAAAACGCTGCTGGATTTCCTCCTCGCGGATGGTTTCCAGATCCATCGGATTTTTGTCGAGAAAGACCTCGAGAAACTCCAGATCCTGCCCGGAATCGACCACTTTCAGCATCGAATGCGTCACCATGCTTGCCACTTTGGGCAAATGGCGATGGACGTAAAAGCGCAATCGCTCTGACGGGTTGAGCATCTTCACATGCGGGCCCGAATTGACGGGGATGATCCCGTTCACATTGGCAACTTTCGTGATCCGCGTTGGCAGATGGCAGCCAAGCGCATAGGCCCACATGGCCGAGGTGATATGCCCCACCACCATGATGTGATCGACGCCGCAATTGTCGAGCACCAGTTCGATATCCCGGGCATAGTCGGCCAACCGGCTAAGCTTCGCGCGTCCCGCGCTGTCGCTATCTCCCATCAGCGGCCGCCATGGCATTATGAGCCTTAGGCCTTGCCGGTCCAGCTCAGCGCGCATCGCATCGGTGACAACCGTTCCGCCTAGCAGCGCCGGCAGAAACAGGATTGGCTGATGGCTGGGATCACCAACCAGCTCATAGTCGAGCCGCCGCCCGTCGCTTAGCGAGAAAGCAATGCGCTCGTTCTCTGCGTAGTCGCCAGCCTCCTTGGCGGGCACCTGCGCTGGCTCGACATAGCCATCAAATTTCACAATACCCGAGTAAAGACACACCAGCTCGGTCTGCGAGCGCAGTTCAAGCTTGGCGAGCAATTGCTTCATCTGCTGGCGGACCGTACCAACAGCTCGCCCGCGCTTCTCGGCAATGGTGCCCAGCGAGTGTCCGTTGACCAGCCCCTTGGTGATATCGATCTCGCTCGGCGTGAGTTTGAACAGAGATTGGAATTGTTCGGACTTTTCAGGCAGCCAGTTGATCTTCGCAATTGTAAGATAGCCGACCGCCTCGCCGTTAAGAGTGTCCGCGCGGGTCATGGCCATATGGACAGGCGTGTCGGCGTCATCGACATATAGGCCAAACAGGCTGATCACTTTGTTTTCGGGGAACTGGTCAATCTTTCTCAAATTGCTGAGGAAATTGTCATGCTGGCCATGCTCGAAAATATCAGAGCGCACCCGCGAACCGGTTTTAAATCCAAGCACATTTTGCGCTGCGTCATTCGCGACGACCACTCTGCCGCTCGCATCGACAAGGGCCGCCGGTGTCTCGCTCGCGTCGATCAGCTTTTGCGAGAACGGCACACTATCGCGCTGCCGCCCGCTCAGCTCAAGTAGGCTGCGGGCATTACCAAAATGATCTTCCAGCGCTTCCAGTTCACAGAGGATATCAGCATGAACCTGCGCATCGCTGGCGGCCATTTCATCCTGTTCGACAAGCTGGGTAAAGCGCTCTTTCAGGCTCGCGAACAGCTCCATATAGCGCTGTTCGCCCACCGCCATACAATAAGCGAATTTGACGATTTCCTCGTCTGTTGGTCCCTCACCCATAGCGAATTTTGCCCCTAAGCCACCGCAAAAGCTTGATCACGCTTATATACCATATGGGATATTCTGCATCACAAATGTCGCTCCATACTGCTGGCAGATTTACTAGCAACAGGGAGTTACAATCATGACATTTCGAACAACCAAACTTGTCGCAGCTTTGGCCATCGGGTCAATGTGCGCTGGCGGCGCAGCCGCGCAATTCAGCGGCCTGGGCAATGCGATCAAGCGTGAGGCGAACAAGAAAAAGAATGAGGCGGTGCGCGAGGTTGTGAATCAAGCGGAACAATCGCTGGAGGATGCTGTGAGAGCTTCTCAAACGCGCAGTCCTTACACCAAGACTAGCGGGCCAGTAAAAATGGGCACGCCGTCAAAGCAACTCACCGACCTCACCAATTGTGCTGGGATTCCGCTCGAACGGGTCACCATCGGAACCCATGGCGAATACACCTTCCAGCAGGGCTTCTCAAAAGAGAAGCGCGATGGTTTCATCAATCGCCGCCCAGGCAAAGTTATCCGCGATTGCATCACGCCCTCGCTGCAATCGGGCGAGATCGTCTATTTTGAAGTCGACACCGCCAAATACAAAGCCATGACCAAGGGCAATGATTGGCAGATGCAATGCGTTAAATCGAACAATCCGGGCGGCGGCACGATCAGCCTTAACGGTTGGCGCGGCGAATCGGAAATGTGGCTGGGCGACAAGGATATGAAGCTGCATTGCGGCAATAGCGAGGGCGACACAGATTGCGCCACCGGCACCAATGCGCAACGCTCACGCGCTTACAAGAATGATCTGCGCGCGCGCGGCAAAACGGGGTTCAGTTTCCTTGCGCGCACGCTTGACACTGGCCGCGATCAGGATGCCGGCAAGCTTTATTGCCAATTCTACAACAAACGTAGCGGCAAAAGTTTGGTCGCATTTGAGATGATGTTTCTCAAACGCTCCCGGCGGTAAATCTTGCAGGAGGCGACCCAGCTGCGGCTGGCGCTGCATTCACTCTCTTGCAGCACCAGTCGCAGCACCCCTTCCGGCATTCAATTCCATTAAACCAAGGAGAATACCCATGCGTACACCATTTCTCATCCTCACTGCCGCGCTTGCCCTTGGCACCATGCCACCTGCTGCGATGGCGCAATCATCGGGCAAGGTTATCGCAAAAGTTGGCAGCTCATGCCCGCACGGCTTTAGCTCTTCGGGCTCGTCAAAATGCGTTTCCAACGGCAGCACGGTGGCGATTGTGAAAGTCGGCAGCTCATGCCCATCCGGTTTTAGCACCTCAGGCAGCAATTATTGCGTGTCGAAAAAGAGCGGCGCAAAAGCAATTGTGAAGTCCGGCTCCAGCTGCCCATCGGGCATGAAAAGCTCTGGCAGTCGCTATTGCGTGAAGTAAGAGGAAGGGAGCTGGCCAGCAGTATACTGCCACTTTTATGGTCAGCTCCCACTCCCAATCACAGTCGCTAACAGGCTTTT
>CAZAIG010000182.1:0-3189 GCA_964485135.1 uncultured Porphyrobacter sp.
TCATGGGCGAGGTTGCCGGCGTTTATCCGAAAATCATGATGGAAGGCGCAATGGATGAAGGCGCGTGGAGCTGCGGCATGGTCGCAGGGCTCATCAATGATATTCCCACCTGCCAAGAATTGATTGACGGGATTATGAGCGAGGCTGATGCGATCCTTGCGCGAATGAACGGGCTGAACCAAGCGGCCTAAGTGGGCCTAAACGTTGCATACAAAAAGGGCCGCTGGACTTAAAGTGTCTCGCGGCCCCTTTTTTGCGTGCGCTTGACTTGAAAGGCTTACGACTCGTCTTTCTTCACGCGCCTATATGGGATGAAATTGTCGAGGAAAATGATGCCAGCGAACATGCCGCTGGTCCGGTCAACTTTCGTCACAATGTCCGTTTTGCAAAAGCTTGCCCCATAGCGGCGGGTTACCAGCGCGTCCCAATCATCAATATCCGATGGGTCCTTGGTATAATTGACATAGATCGTATTGCCGCGGCCATAGACGATGGCTGTGTCGTCGATCACTTGCATGCGGTCGTTGCTGCGATGGTGGATACAGCTTTGCGGCTCGCCAGCCACGCGCCCTTCGAGCAATTTGGCCAGGCGAATTTCACCCTTGGTCATTTCTTTTTCAGCAGGCTTTTCTTCCGCTAAAACGGAAGATGGCGCTGACATGGTCAGTGCACACACAGCAAAGGCTGCAGCGGAGATCTTTGGATTGATATGCATACTTCTCTCCAAATTTACCCGTATCGCTGCTGAGATTAGCAGGCGATGCTGAATAGCGCCTGACTGCGACTAGGCGCCCAGCCTATGTGTCCGCTGGCCCGCCCTTAAGCACGAAACGCTTGTCGCAATAGCCGCATATGACAAAGCCGCTTTCATCAATCTCCAAAAAGACGCGCGGGTGGCCAAGGGCGGCCGGGCGGTAATTACTGCCGCCGCGAATATCGCTGGAACCATCGCAGCTTACGCGCTTGCTGTCGGTGAATACGGTTTCGGGTGTTGTCGTCATCATGACAAATGCGATAATCCTGTGTGGCGCGCAATTCAATCGCTGTTTGCACGCAGGTTGGGGCGGTTTATGGCCGCCGCAACACTTGCGCCGCGCCAATGTCTGGTTAAAGCGTTGCCGATGGCAACCGACAATCACACCGCACCGGCAATCCGCATCCGCGATCTGGTAAAGCGCTATGCAGGCGTAAAGGGCGAGGAAGGTAAGCTGGCGCTCAAAGGCGTAAGCTTTGACGTTCCGCAAGGCGGTATCTTCGGCCTGCTCGGCCCCAATGGCGCTGGCAAATCAACGCTGATCAACATTCTTGCTGGTCTGGTCAATAAAAGCAGCGGCACGGCGGAGATTTGGGGCTTTGACATCGATCAGCATCGCCGCAATGCCAGCCGCTCAATCGGGATTGTGCCTCAGGAGATTGTCTTCGACCCGTTCTTCACTCCGTTTGAAGTGCTGGAAAATCAGGCCGGTTTTTACGGCGTTGCCAAGCATTTGCGCCGCAGCGAGAAGCTGCTCGAAGCGGTCAGGCTGGCGGATAAGCGCGATGCCTATGCACGCACTTTGTCAGGAGGGATGAAGCGCCGGCTGCTTATCGCCAAAGCCATGGTCCACACTCCGCCGATCCTTGTGCTCGATGAGCCGACAGCGGGCGTGGATGTGGAACTGCGCAAACAGCTGTGGGAGCTGGTGACGCAGCTGAACAATGACGGCGTTACAGTCATTCTCACCACGCATTATCTGGAAGAAGCCGAAGAGCTGTGTGACCGCATCGCGATCATCAATCACGGGACATGTATCGCCAACAAACCGACGCGCGAGCTGGTCGATATGGCGCGCGAGAAAATCGTTGCGGTGACGCTCGATAAAGATCTGACCAAAGCACCTGCGCATGACGCCTTTACCAAGGTTGAGCTGGCAGGCGCGCGCGGGGTTGAGGTCACTTATGATAAGGACGCACTGACCGCTGGACAGGTGCTGGGCATTTTGCAGGAGCAGGGCCTGGTGGTCGAAGATGTGACCACGCGCGAGGCGGATCTGGAAGATGTGTTTGTCCAGCTGACGAGCGCAGAGGATTCTGAATAATGCTGCTGATTACCGGCACATTCCGCCTGCCACCCGAATTGCTTGAAGAGGCATGGCCGGTGATGGAAGTGATGATCGAGGCCAGTCTGGAGGAAGACGGCTGCCTCGCCTATTCCTACGCCAATGATATGCTCGAACCCGGTCTGATCCGCGTGAATGAAGCATGGCGCGATGCAGAAGCGCTCGATGAACATTTCGCCAGCGAGCATTTAGAGGAATGGCGCGCCAATTGGGACCGGCTGGGTATCCATGACCGCGATCTGACCCTGTTCGAAGTGGCCAGCGCAAAGCCGATCTAATTTCGGCTTGGCGCATGCGGGTCCCAACATAATCTTGCCCGAATGGCGGATGCACGCCATGACGCTGGGATGACGCAAACAAATTACGATGTTCTGATTATTGGTTCGGGCGCTGCGGGACTGACAGCGGCATTGGAGCTGGCTGAAACTAAGCGCGTGCTCGTGCTAGCCAAGGGATCGCTAACGGGCGGGTCAACAGCATGGGCGCAAGGCGGGATCGCTGCCGTGCTCGACGCTGGCGATACGTTTGAAAACCATGTGCGCGATACGATGGTGGCGGGCGGCGGGCTCAACCGCGAGGAGACCGTTAATTTCGTGATCGAAGGGGCGCCAGAGGCGATCGATAATCTGGTGAAGCTGGGCGTGCCGTTCAATCAGGGAGCCGACGGTTCTGGGGGCGATTTGCATCTCACCCGCGAGGGCGGGCACTCGCATCGCCGCATCGTCCATGTTGATGACGCGACCGGATGGGCGGTGCAAGAAGCGCTGCTTAAAGCGGCCGAAGCGCATGACAATATCACTTTGCTTCCGGGCCGCACTTGCATCGACTTTATCACCGGACGGCACGGCGAGAAATTCTCCGGCTGGGGCCGCGTTTGGGGTGCCTACGCTCTCGATGAGGCGACGGGAACGGTAGAAAAGCATCTCGCCAAGGCGACCATTCTGGCAGCGGGAGGTGCGGGCCGCGTCTATCAATTCTCCACCGCGCCGCGCGGGGCAACAGGCGATGGGATTGCCATGGCTTGGCGTGCGGGTGCGCGCGTCTCCAACATGGAGATGATGCAATTCCACCCGACCTGCCTCTATAATCT
>CAZAIG010000183.1:0-3159 GCA_964485135.1 uncultured Porphyrobacter sp.
CGGCACAACCGGATGGACCAGCCGCTCAATCGAAAGGCCCTGCGCAGCAATCGTCGCAGCGATTGAGTCCACCAAAAACGGCATATCATCATTGATGATTCCAATGCGCAGCATCAACCGCCCGGTTGGCCCCGCCTCTTTCACGCTTTCCAGCGCTAGCACGCTGCGGGCGGTGCTGCGTTTTTGGGCAGCGGCGAGCAGAAACGCAGCGGCCTCGGGCAGAGCTTTGGGGCCAAATCCGGTATCACCGGGCAGGATTGCCGCCTTCAAATGCTGGGTGAGAGAGCGCAGATGAGCGCTGCTGCCTGATGGCTTTGCCTTTTGGGCCACGATAATCCTGCTCCCATAATCGCGGCAGGGCTGAGTTGTTCTGTAATTATATTACTGCACGCCGCATTATTTATGCGTGACAATAGGCCTGTCTAAGCTCCGCCGCAAGTCAGGGATAACCGCAAATCTCCCTAAGTTCATATACCTAAGCCGCTTCGAGAGTTTGGATCGCTTCGCTCGCGACTTTGAGCGTGCGAATGCGTGCGGCTGGATCGAAACTCGCCCCGCTGACGATGATTTCATCCGCCTGCGTGCGCTCGATAAAGGCGGTCATCGCAGCGCGCACTGTGTCGGGCGTGCCGACAGCGGCGGCTTGTCCCAAATGGTCGAGCATCGCGCGCGCTGGTGCAGGCAAGCTTTCCGCATAATTTTCAATCGGCGGAGGCAGCTTGCCCGGTTCGCCGCTGCGCAGCCGGACAAAGCTTTGCTGCTGGCTGGATGCGAGCGTGCGCGCCTCTTCATCGGTGTCTGCGGCAAAGACATTCATTGCGACCATCACATGCGGCTTTGCCAATGCGGCAGAGGGCTGAAAATCGCGTCGGTATAATGTCAGCGCTGCGTCCAGATGATCGGGGGCAAAATGCGCGGCAAAAGCATAGGGCATGCCCAATTTCGCCGCGAGCTGAGCGCCAAACAGGCTCGATCCCAGCATCCACATCTCGACATTCGCGCCAAGTCCCGGCGTCGCGGTAATCGGCAATTTCGGCTCGCCGGTTAGCAGCGCGCGCAGCTCTTGCACATCTTGCGGGAAATGCTCAGCAGCCTGATGCAGGTTTTTACGGAATGCTTGTTGGATGCGACCATCTGCGCCCGGCGCTCGGCCCAGTCCCAGATCAATGCGCGGGCCAAAAAGAGCCTCTAAAGTGCCGAATTGTTCCGCGATCACAAAGGGATTGTGATTGGGCAGCATAATTCCGCCTGACCCGATGCGAATAGTGTTGGTGGCGCCCCCGATATGCGCGAGCACAACCGATGTGGCCGCGCCTGCGATCCCTTCCATCGCGTGATGCTCTGCCACCCAAAATCTTTTATAGCCAAACCGCTCTGCTGCCTGCGCCAATTCGGCTGCATCGCGGTAAGCCTCAGCCAAAGTGCCGCCTTCGCGAACAGGGACAAGGTCAAGGACAGAAAGCGTGGTCATGGCGTTGTCGCTCCACCGGGTTCGAGCTGTGCGATATAGCCGAGCGCGGTCTTTGCAAAATCGCTATCGGGCGCCGTATCGACCACCGATTGCCAGCTGATCCGTGCGGCGTCATCGCGCCCGTCCAGCACAGCGATCACGCCTGCTTCCAATCCGATGGCGGGGTTGCGCGGGGCGAGCGCAGAGGCGGCCTCGATCTGGGCTTGCGCTTCATCGAGCCGGTCCATCCGGCGCAGCAAAGTGGCGAGCAGCAGCGGTGCCTCAACATCGCCAAGGCGCAATTTTTGTGCGTGCACCAGATGCGGTTCCGCCTCTGCCAACCGCCCTTGTCCGACCAGTACGCGCGCTTGCTCGATAGCGATGATGGCTTGCAAATCCGTAGCCCTTGCGGCCTCAGCATCGCGCTGTGCCACGCCGAGGAAAGTCAGCGCTGCTTCCGTATCCGCTCTGCTCATCGCAGCGCCTGCCGCCATAGTGCCAAGGCGGGCGCGAAAGCGGGCATCGTTCATCGGCGCTTCGTCGCGCGCCGCGATAAAGGCGGTCTGCGCCTCGTCCCAGCGCGCCAATTGTGTGGCGGCTAGACCAAGGCAATGATTGGCGAGAACGCGCGCTTCGCCGGTTTGGGATGTAGCGCGTAACTGCGCCTGAACATGGGCGCGGGCCGGTTCACTTTCGACCAAAGAGAGGCAGTTTTTGAGCCAAGAATTGGCGATGCTTGGCGGGACTTTTTCCAGCGGGCCGATTACCCCTGCATCGCGCGTTCTGGGTGGGCGATCTTGGATCTCTGCGGAGTAATCAGGGGTTTCGCCAGCCGCCGGATTGGGGCCGACTTGAAGCATCAGGATGAAAGCGCTGGTAAGGGACATTTATGAGCCTTGGGTTGACGATATTTCCGCCACCGTCGCCAACAGCAAAGCCACATCCGCTTCGCGCGACAAACGGTGATCGCCATCTTTGATCAAAGTGACTTGAACATTGTCCGAACGAAGCGCTTTAGCGAGTTTTAGGCTGATCTCCCACGGCACATCGGCATCGCATTGCCCGTGCAAAAGGCGCACGGGCGCGTCGACAGCAATTTCGCTTCCGAGCATTTTGTTTGCCTCGCCATCGGCCCAAAATGCCGCATGCATCGGCGTGGGTTCTGGGCCGTAGGGATTGGGATCATAGACGGTTTCGCCTGCGCGCAGCTTTTCCTTGTCTGCGTCTTTGCGGCCCCAATCGGTGAAATCGGGGGCAGAGGCGATGCCAATTATTCCGGCGAGGCGGTCTTTCAATGCGAGCCCCACCATCAGCATTAGCCAGCCGCCCATGGATGACCCCACGACAATCACAGACCCGCTGATTTTGGCTGTGATCAGGGCAAGCACTTCATCGCGCCATTTGCTCAAAGTGCCATCGGCAAAGTCGCCTTCTGATTGCCCGCAGCCGCTGTAATCCATCAGCAAGCATGCCTGCCCGCGCGCCTTTGCATCATCAAACAATGCGGTCGCTTTGCCGCCATCCATATCGGACATATAGCCGGGTAGAAAAACCAGCGCTGGCCCGCTGCCATCTGTGAAACGGAAGGCAATTTTGCGGCCATCGGGCATGGCATGGAATTGAACGTCGCTCATCTGCCTAGAACTAGGGAGAATGCGCGCCCGTCTCAAGCCATCTCGTCCCATCTAGTGAGGTCTATGGGAGGTCTA
>CAZAIG010000184.1:0-3077 GCA_964485135.1 uncultured Porphyrobacter sp.
GCCCACCAGCGAGACGCCGATAACCGTCAGCACCATTTCGCGGTAATCATGCGGCATAGCGAGCGCTCCGCCCATAAAGGCAAGGCCCGTCATCGCCACCACAAAAGGCGCTGCGCGCCGGTGGCTCAGCGCCCCCCAGCCGATCGCAATGCTTGCGACAATCAGCGCCAGCACAAGACCGTATTTGTGAATCTCCGGCGCGAGCATAAACTGGCTACCCAGCCCAAGGGCCGACACCAGCACAATGCTCACTATGCAATGCAGCAGACACAGTCCCGAAATAACCAGGCCCGCACCGTCAAAGCGCCTGAAAAGCCGGGCGCGGGTCGCTGGAGACTTGTTCTGCATATTCGCTGAGCACTTATGTGATGGTGTATCATGTTGCAAGGGGTGCACAGCGGCTTGCGGCAAAGAAACTTGCACTTTGCATCATCACGGCACAGTTAGCGCTCAATCATGACAGCCCCGCACCCATCTTCTGCGCGCGCTCTAGCGATTGCAACCTGGCTCACCATCGTGGCGGGCATGGTGGTGCTGATTGTGTTTATCGGCGGGATTACGCGGCTCACCGAAAGCGGGCTTTCGATCACTCAATGGGAGCTGGTGTCGGGCATTCTACCCCCTTTGACAGAGGCGGATTGGCAGGCCGAATTTGATCTTTACCGGCAAACCGCCGAGTACAAATATGAAAGCGGGCCTGCCGGTATGGATCTAGCCGCGTTCAAATTCATTTATTTCTGGGAGTGGTTCCACCGTATTTTGGGCCGCTTGATCGGGCTTGCCTTTGCCTTGCCGATGATCTGGTTCTGGGTGAAGGGCTGGGTTCCCGCAGGGTATAAGGCGCGCTTGTTCGCGATGCTCGCGCTGATCGGCCTGCAAGGGGCATTGGGCTGGTATATGGTGTCATCCGGCGTGGGCGATGACACAGCGCTTACCGATGTTAGTCATTTCCGGCTTTCTGCGCATTTGCTTACCGCGTTTTTCTTGCTGGCAGGGCTCGTTTGGACAGCGCTGGATTTGCGCAAGCTGGCGCGCGATCCTTCGGCAAAGCCTGCGGGAATGACGCCTTTCGGTATTTTGGTCGCGGTGATCCTGTTCATTCAATTGCTGCTGGGCGCATGGGTCGCTGGGCTGAATGCAGGCCATGCATCTTATGATTGGCCGCTGATGCAGGGGCGCTTTGTGCCTGAATATGACACAAGCAAGGGCACGCTGTGGGCGCTGACCCATGATCCCTATCTGCTGCACTTTGCGCACCGGTGGTGGGCATGGGTCGCGGTGATTGCACTGGTGATGCTAGCGCGGCGCGTGCGCGCAAACGATCGGCGTGCGTCTATTGCATTGCACAGCGCATTCGGCATTCAGATATTGCTCGGCATCGCAACCGTTTTGACGCAGGTTTCGCTCTGGATTGCGGTGATGCACCAATTGGTCGGCGCGCTGCTGGTGATGGCGCTGGCGTGGTGCCTACACGTGGACGGGCATGTGGATGGGCATATGGATAGCGGGCGCAAGCGACGAGAGCAGGCTTAAAAGACTGTAACCGGTTGGCTTTGGCGTGCCTTTGGGGGTTAGGCTGGCAGGGTTCTAGTCTGGAGGCCGCACAGCCATGCACATGCATTGTTCGCGCAGGGGTTTCGTCCATGGAGCGCTGCTCAGCATCGGTGCAGTGAGCGGCGGACTATCAGCAAAGGCGGCACTTCGCATTCCGGCGGGGCCGATGGTGCTTGAACGGCGTTTGCAGCGGTCGCTGAGTGACGGTAACGAAATCATCGTCACTCGTGATTGGGAAATCGCCTTTGGCTATTCAACGCGGGGGATCGAGGTTGCCGGCAAGCAAATCTCTGCCAAAGTCGCCGCGCCTGCTGCGCTGCAAAAGCTGGCAGCGGTCGAAGAGGGCCGAAACACCAATGGCCTGTATCCGCTCACATTGTCCGATGAAGGCCGGATCATGCTAAGCGGCAATAGCGATGATGGAGGAACGCTCGAACAAGCAGTTCGGATCGCGCAAAACATGATCGACAATTCAGCGCGCGCGTCAGATGAAAAGCAAGCCGCGCGCCAGCAACTCAGCCAAATGCAGCAAGCGGGCCAATCTTTGTTCTCCGCCATGCCAGCCGACCTGTTCTTTCCCACCGGCGCGCCTATTCGCAGCGTTCGCCCCGTACCTCTGCCGCAGGGGCCAGCGGGCGAGTTTGAACTGGTCTATTCCGCAAGACCCGCCCCGGGCGCTCCGTGGCTGAGCATCGCAGAGCGACGGATAACCACGCGGATTGGCGACAATGCGCGGCAATCGGCGGAGCTGTGGACGCTGAAACCAGCGGGCCTCAGCGCCGCATAAACGCCCCGATGGCGCAGCTTGGACGCACGCTTTGATGTGGCGGTATTATTTTACCTCTCCTCAAACGGCCTGTTTTGCTTGACTTGCGGGCCTTAGAGCGACAAATGGCCTCCAATCGCGCTTATGACACTTCGCACTTGATACATCATAGGCGCGCATTTCATCACAATCGATTCGGACGCGGCTGCGCTCCCTATCGCAAATAGGACACGAAAGCCCATGAAGGCGCTCAGCAAACAGACCCGGTCGATTAAACCGGCAGAGGTCGAAAAGAAGTGGCACATTATTGATGCAGACGGCCTTGTCGTCGGCCGCCTCGCCACAATCATCGCCAATATCCTGCGCGGTAAAACCAAGCCAAGCTACACTCCGCATATTGACTGCGGCGATCACGTGATTGTGATCAATGCTGACAAGGTGAAATTCACCGGAGGTAAGGCTGCGAAGAAGATCTATTACAAGCACACCGGTCATCCCGGCGGTATCAAGGAAACCACGCCTGAGAAAATCCTCGAAGGGCGTTTCCCGCACCGCGTGCTGGAAAAAGCGGTTGAGCGGATGATCCCGCGCGGACCGCTGGGCCGCGATCAAATGCGCGCGCTGCACCTTTATAATGGCACCGAGCATCCGCATGACGGGCAAAAGCCTACTGTGCTCGACGTTGCTTCCATGAACCGCAAGAATAAGGTCACCGGATAATGGCTGACGAAAAGAAACCAGAAACCGAAACTGCTGC
>CAZAIG010000185.1:0-3038 GCA_964485135.1 uncultured Porphyrobacter sp.
CGAGCTGAAAGACGAAACGGTCAATGCCGGGGTTCTCTTCGACCGCCAGAGTGCAAAAATGGATTGCTGCGCCCGGGATGATTTCCTCGTCCAGCACTCCCGGTGCCCAACGAAAGGGATCGTCTGGATGCGCAGCGTATTCGTCACAAGGATGTACTTCGTTCAGTGCTAAACCAAATGTCGGCATCAATGCCATCAAAGCGGTCGCACAAAATGCGGAACGGAAATTCATAATAAGGCCCCCAACTAATCAAACCCTTTGATTTCTATTCATGACGCTACTGAATGCTCTCTTGCCTGTCCACCAACTTGTCGCTACCTTGGGTTGCAAGGAAATGTGGAGGGTATTTCGTGCTGAAGTTTCTGACAATCGCATCCTTTTCGCTGGTTTTGACAACCGCCGAACTGCAAGCGCAAGCGATGAAGCCCGTCTTTTCGGCCCCATCGACCAACATTCACCTCGCTCAGGTAAACAAAGGCGTGATCGCCAAGAAATTCAATCATGCGGCTAAGGCGCCGCGCGCTCAATTCAATCGCGCTGCAGGAAACGCCGCTCGGACGAATGCGGCACGCACCAATGCTGCGCGGACCAACGCTGCGAGAACAACCGCAGCCACAAAATCAAGGACGATAGGCTCGCGCACAACCCTCACCGCGCGAGTGGCAGCGACCAGTGCACGTCTAAGAACGGCCCAAACGCAACGAGCGCAAATTCCAGCCAAAACTGGCCTTTCGAGAAAGTTCGGCAAGGCAGCTACGAATCCCACACTCGCGGGTCGAATCTCAGCTACAAGCGCGCGTTTGAAGAGCCGTCAAATGACAGCTGCAAAGATTCCAGCTAAATTACCAAGAGCTAAAGTCACGAATGCTCGGATTGGCGAAACGCAAAAATCCCTGAACGATATAAAAATCAAAAACATGCCGAAGGCGATGACAAAGAAACTGACCGCTGGTGTGAAGCAAGTATCAGGTTTATTGAGCAAGACGAAAAGCGGTAGCGGTTACAGCAAGCACCAATTGAACCTTACGCCACCTGGCCCGATTTCTCGATCGCCCTGACGCCTTCACGCTTTTTTCTCTTGATCAAACGAGGCTCACTTTCTGTGCCGAACGCTTTGATTACTTGACCGAACAACGGCGAGTAGCAACCAATTCACACGCAACTTGACTTCCACCCAATTCTTATGCGTTTGGCATTGGCGCTTTTGCCATTTCCTCCTAAAATACTTGTTGGTGCGATAGCAGCCAACAGCACTGCCTCCAACTTTCGCAAATCATGTAGACTTCTATTTATTGAACGCAATGCATCTGATTACCCATCTTACCCCCAAATGCCTTGCAACCGAGGTTTGACTAAGAGGAACATTCTGCCTGTCTGGCAGTGGCCGGTCCAAGGCCGTCATCCAGCTGAGCTTCCCAATGCTGCGGGCGCAGCCCGCTTTGCGGACATGTGCGCTCGCTAAGGGGCCCGTGCGACTGATCAGAACTGGGTATTCGCCGTATCTACGATAGAAGCTTAATTATGAGCCGACCTGAGCCGCAATGGCACCCTAGATTGCCAAGATCGAGAAGCATGATCGATACTCATTCGGGGTTTCGAAATGCGGTATCGCCATTTGTGTTCCAGCTACCAGATTTGGCGAACGTAGTTGGCCAGAAACAGAAAACCGAGCCCGCCTATCCCACTCAATGCGAAGGTGAGGCCGACTAAGTCTGCCAATACACCTATGAAAACCGCGCCGCATGCCGCAGAACCGATGCCGACCAAGATCCAGAGACTCATCACGCGCCCACGAAGGTCATCTTCCAAATCGATCTAGATGGCCGTTTGCATCGAGACACCTGCCATCGTTGCGGCAAAGCCAAGGCAGGCGACAAGAAGCAGGGTCAGGACCCACAAGCTAGAAACTCCAATGGCGGGAACTAATGCGATCCCAACCAACGCGGATGTCAGCGCCGTGCGCGGCAGCCGGCCACTTTTTTGTCCTGGCATAACGGCCTTGGAAATCCCCGCAATCAATGCGCCAAGCCCTGCCGCGGCGGTCAGTAGCCCAAGCCCTGTTGCGCCTCGACCAAAGGAGCCATCGGCGATGACAGGTAATATCTCCAACACGCCGCGGGAAATGAAAGCACCGATACCGGTGATCAGGATAGCTTGGCGAATCAGAGTAGTCTGCTGAACGTGGCGGATGCCAAGAGCCATGTCATGAATGAATGGTGCATTCTCGGCGACGTTGCGGATGCGTTCACGCGGTTTCAACAACGACAAAGCCAGGACAAACGGAAGGTATAACATAGCCTGGAACAACAGCGAGGCGCTGACGCCCCAGGATGAGATCAACCATCCAGCCAGAGCAGGTCCGGTCAAGCGTGCCAAATTGAAGTTGATAGCCGTCAAGCTGATAACTGACGCTATGGCCGAGCGGTCAACAAGGCGCGGTGCAAGGGACATCCGGATCGGATTATGGGCCGCCGCGGCAATCCCAAGCATGCCCGACAAAAGCGCAAGTAAGATTGGCCCAAGGAGCCCCATAGAAAAACTGAAAAACAGGACCAATGCCAGCAGAAACAGGAACGATTGCGTAATCATCGCCGCACGCCTGATCCTTACGCGATCAACAAGCACACCGAAGAAGGGTCCGACGACGATGGTGGGTGCAAAATTTATGAAGGCGACCAATCCGACGAAACTGGCAGAACCTGTCATATCCCAAGCAAGCCAGCCAATCGTTAACCGCTGCATCCACAAGCCGTTCAACGCGAAAACATTGCCGATCAAATAGATGCGGAAGTCGCGAAATCTTATGGCGGCAAGGTTCATTTGACATCAGTAACTCGGGCCTGACACCTTTGCCAGCAAGTGAGATTTCTTTCCTAACCGGGCGGGATCGCAGACATGCAATCCAGACAGCTCAACCGTCGTGAATGTCTGCTTCCTCGGATTGGCCTTGTTGAATTCGCAATCGCAGCGAACGACCGCTTCCCGCCCTTCTTGAATGTCAGGGATTCCTTCCCGACTCTCGAAGTCCGATGCACTT
>CAZAIG010000186.1:0-3022 GCA_964485135.1 uncultured Porphyrobacter sp.
GCGGTTTTGCCATGGCTCGCCAAATTCATCTGAGTGCGGACGTGGTTTTCCTGACTGCCAACCGCGCCGAAGCGGCCATCTGTCACCGTTTGCGGTGTGTAAACACCATTGCGCCCGCGCAGCCGTTTGCTGGCATAGGCGCGCTGTAGGTCTGTATTGGCAGGCCGCGCCAAAGTGTCTTTCCACCCCAGCCGGTCCCAATAGGTGACGGGGCGCGATAGGACGACAGCGCTTTTGTCGCGGTCTAACCGGGCGGCCACACGGTCAGCGGGCGGGCAGGATGAGCACCCTTGGCTGGTGAACAATTCGATCAGCACGGGTTCTGCGCTGGCCTTTGCGGTGCGCGGAGGCTGGGCCGATGTTTCGGTGGCAACAATCGCTGTGCCCGCTGTCATCGCGGCGGCGACACCTAAGATAGGCGCGAGGAACAGTCTGGAAGCAGGCATAGCGGGTCTCATGCAGCGTAAAGGACTGCATGGGTATTCGCCATTGGTGCGTCAGAGGTTACAGCAGCGGGAGAGCTTGGCCCGCAGCAATCAAAGCCAGCGCGCATGTGGTCACAAGCGCCAAGCGCAGCGCATCCGCGGTAAAAGGCGCGTATTGCTTTGAAAGGGCGATTGCTTTTGCCATGCTCTTATTTTCGCGGACAATTCCTAAAGAAGTCTTAACGTTAACCCTGTTTGGGCAGGTGCATGCTGGCGCAGTGGAAACTGCCCCCACCGATGAGAACAGCGTCGCTTGGAAGGCCGATCGATCGGCGTTCGGGAAACAGCGCACCGATTGCCTCCACCGCTGCATCGTCATGGCGCGCGCCGAATGTCGGCACGATCACCGCATGGTTGGTGATGACGAAATTGGCGTAGCTGGCCGGTTGGATCATGCCATCCACTTCGATCCGTCCGGGCGAGGGGATGCGGCTGACTTTTACGCCAAAGCCTGCGGCGCGCTGCGCGGCGTCATCATAGATTGCGGCATTGGGGTCATCGCTGCCTGCGGCTTCGGGAACGGCTAGATGCCCCTCGCCCACAAAGCGCGCGAGATTGTCGACGTGACCATCGGTGTGATCGCCTTGGAGGCCTTCGCCCAGCCACAGCACGCGGGTCAGGCCAAGATCGCGCTGCAATGCCGCCTCTATATCCCTGCGGCTCATCGCGGGATTGCGGTTGGGGTTAAGCAGGCACTGCTCGGTCGTTACCGCCAGCCCCGTGCCGTCTGTATCAATCGCGCCGCCTTCCAAAATCCAGTCGCACGTGGTTACTGGCAGTTGCGCCGCTTCGGCCAGTTCCGCGCCAATCGTCTGATCGCCTGCCATAAGATATTTGCCGCCCCAGCCGTTAAAGCCAAAACGGCGGGCTTTGCGCTCACCGCCTTCTAGTACGGTTATCGGCCCAGTATCGCGCAGCCAGATATCGCCGTATGCTTGGCGCTCCAAAGTGACGGCAGCGCTCACCAGCGACCGCGCCCGCTTTTCATTCGCCGCATCGCGAACAACCAAGCGCACGGCCTGCCCGTTCTCTGCGACAGCACTTGCAAAGGCAGCGATCTGTTCTTGCGCGCGCGCCAAGCCAGCGCCTGGCCATTCGCGCGGATCATGCGGAAATCCGATCCACAGCCATTCCTGCTCCGCCCATTCAGGCGGTAGTTGGATGGTCATGAACCGGCTTTCCAAGTGGATGTGCGTAGGTGGTCAGCACCCCTCACCAGCCGCGCAGCTTTCATCGCGAATGCCTTTAAACTCATCGCCCTCGACCCAGTTCGGCCAGCTGTCCGACATCGCCAGCATCCGACCGATCCGGTAGTAGAGCTGCAAATCGCCCATCACGCCGGACCAATCCCACTCCTCGTTAAATTCATCACCGGGAGCGTGATAGCGGTTTTCGGTGTAGTCTTTGGCGACCGCAGCGCCGGCTTCTTTGCCGCCATCGATCAGGTCTTCGCCGCCATCGACATAGAGCATCGGCACGCCGCGCTTGGCAAAGGCAAAGTGGTCAGAGCGATAGTAAAAGCCTGCCTCTGGTTTCGGATTATCGGTAGCGACGCGGCCATCAGCCTCAAGCGCAGCATTCAAAAACGCATCCAATTGCGATTTGCGCGGGCCAACAACGGTTACGTCTTTCGCAGGGCCAGCGACTTGGAACGCATCCATATTGATGCCGCCAACGGTCCGGCTGAGTGGGAAGATCGGGTTGGAAGCATAGTAATCTGCGCCCAGGAGGCCTTGCTCCTCAGCCGTTACGGCCAGGAAGACGAGGCTGCGCGCAGGAGCGCCCGCTTTGCCGTGCGCCTCTGCCAGAGCGACCAGCGCGGCTGTGCCTGTCGCATTATCGACCGCCCCGTTGCAGATCTCATCCGCTTCGCCCGGTGCGCAAATGCCCAGATGGTCCCAATGCGCGGTGTGGATGATATATTCGTCGGGCTTTTCAGCGCCGGGAAGAATGCCGATCACATTTTGCGATTCGTAGGTTTTGACCGAGTTTTTAAAGCTTGTGGACGCAGTCAGGCCCAGCGGCACGGGTTTAAAATCAGCCGACTTTGCAGCTTCGGATAGTTTGGCAAAGTCCTGCCCCGCAGCTTTCAAAATCTGCTCGCCGACGCCTTTTTGGACCCATCCGTTCATTTGCGTGAGCGGCGGCGGATTGTCGCCGCGCGCAGCGTAGGCTTGCGGGCCGCTCCAGCTGGTGGAGACAACATTCCAGCCATAAGAAGCCGGCTCTGTATCGTGAATGATCAGCGCGCCTGCTGCGCCCTGTTTGGCCGCCTCTTCATACTTATAGGTCCAGCGCCCGTAATAGGTCATCGCCTTGCCGTTGAACGGCCCTTCGAGATTGTCGTTTTCATAGTCTGGATCGTTGACGAGGATGACGGCAATTTTGCCCTTCATGTCTACGCCTTCGTAATCGTTCCAGTCCTTTTCAGGCGCGTTAATGCCGTATCCCACGAACACGAGTTCGGCATCTTCCAACTTAGTTTCGGCATCCTCGCGGTAGCTTACGCCAACCCAATCATCGATGGCGTTGAAGCT
>CAZAIG010000187.1:0-3012 GCA_964485135.1 uncultured Porphyrobacter sp.
TAGGAATGAAGGAAATAGGCCTCGCCTGCGTCCACTACTTCATGATCTTGAGCATGGGGCATCAATGCCACATCATTCCACCCCATATGCGGTACTTTGATGCTAGGATCGTTCGGCTCGATTCTGCGGATTTCGCCATCAATCCAGCCCAAGCCAGCGGTTTCGCCATGCTCTAACCCGCGCTGGGCCAAAAGCTGCATCCCCACGCAAATGCCGAGGAAAGGCGCGCCGCCCACTTTCACGCGCTCGGTCATCGCCTCGACCATGCCGGGGAGCGCACGCAGCCCCTCTGCGCAGGCTTTGAAACTGCCTACTCCGGGGAGCACAATCCGATCCGCCGCACGCACGACATTGGCATCTGCGGTCACTTCCACATCGGCACCAACAGCCTTCAGCGCATTGTGAACTGAGTGCAGATTACCCGCGCCGTAGTCGATCAATGCAACAGTCATGGTTTGCGCAATCGGCTGCGCAGCAGCCGCAAGGGCGACCGCCCGCCCGCAGCAGCGCGGACTTGTCCGCAAGCTGCGAGGATATCGCGCGCCGGAGGGCGTGCGGAACACAAAAGCCTAACCACCAAGCTGGCCCTTAGTGCTCGGAATAGCCCCACCTTTGCGCGGATCGGTCTCAACCGCCACCCGCATCGCGCGGGCAAAGCCCTTGTAAAGGCTCTCGCAAATGTGGTGATTGTTGGTGCCATAGAGCAGCTCGCAATGGAGCGTAATGCCTGCTGTTTGCGCAACCGAGTGGAACCAATGTTCGATCAACTCCGTATCCCATTCGCCCAGCTTTTCTTGCGTAAAGCCAGCCTTCCAAACCAAATACGGACGCCCAGAGATATCCAAAGCAACGCGCGCCAAAGTCTCATCCATGGGTGAATAGGCGCTGCCATAGCGGCCAATGCCCGCCTTATCGCCCAGCGCATTGGACAAGGCCTGACCCAGCGCCAGTGCCGAATCTTCAGTCGTATGATGCTGGTCGACATGCAGATCGCCTTCAACCTTCATCGTGACATCAATCAGCGAATGCTTGGAAAACTGCTCAACCATATGGTCGAGAAATCCAATGCCGGTGGAGACATCATATGCGCCGGTCCCATCCAGATCGACGGCAACTTCGATCGAGGTTTCAGCGGTCTTGCGTTCAATACGCGCGGTTCTTGGCTCAGTCATGATTCCAGCGCTATAAATGCTTAGGCAGTCCGCGCAAGCGTTGGAGAGCGTGCAATTTTTGCGCAGAATGGCGTGGATAGCCGCTTGACCACAGGCTTAAGGCGCGTCACCATTTGCACAATGACCGAGGAAACCCCCGATAGCCTCATCCCTTATGATGAGATTGTGCAGGAAGCCTTACGCGCTGTTGTCGGCCGCGTTTTGGGCGAAATCCAGTCGAATGGCAGCGAGCTTCCCGGCGCGCATCATTTCTACATAACCTTCAAAACAGGCGCGGCAGGCGTATCGATCCCGCCAAAATTGCGCGAGCGCTTTCCCGATGAAATGACCATCGTTTTGCAGAACAAGTTCTGGGAATTGGAAGTGCGCGAGGATGGCTTTTCGGTCGGCCTGAGCTTCAACCAAGTGCCGTCAAAGCTATCCATCCCCTTTGCCGCGATCACAGCCTTTGTCGATCCGGCAGTGGATTTTGGCCTGCAATTCCAAGCGACTGAAGTGGATATGGCGCCCGAAGGGCACGAAGATGCGGAAAACGATGCGAGTGGCAGCGACATACCCGCCAATATGACCGAAGAAGAACTGGCCGCCAGCGAAGACGGCTCCAATGTCGTTGAAGTAGACTTTGGGCGAAAAAAGTAGCTTTGCGGCCTGATCACACCATGCCCAAATCTGACCTCTCTGCCCATCTGATCCTAGCCGAAATGGCGCTGAAACGGGCTCGCAAGTCTGTGCGCGCAAAAATGCGCAAGTCGGTTGGAGACGTGGCGACTGCTCAGCCTCAAAATCATTCCAAGCGCCCCAATACTGGCGACTTAGGCAAAGCAGCTCTCTTGTTCGGTGTCAGCCGGCTAGCAAGCCGGTCCATGCCCGGCGCAGTGATGGTCGGCGGCGGCATTCTGGCCAAGGCACTGATCAATCATCGGCGCAAAAGCACGCGAACCGACCACGACAATTAGGCCGCCGCTTTGCTCTAGCCCTTGATTTAAGAGCCCTCTTTGCGCCAAAGATGCGCATGGCTGATCACCCTTCCTTAAATCGTTCCAATCTCGACCGGAGAGGCCTGCTCTTCATCCTCTCCTCCCCGTCAGGAGCGGGCAAAACGACCATCTCCCGCATGCTGCTGACCGCAGATGATGCGATCAACCTGTCTGTCTCCGCGACCACGCGCCCTCGCCGCGAAGGCGAGATCGAAGGCGTCGATTACTATTTTGTTTCGGATGAAAAGTTCGAAGATATGGTCGCAAAAGATGATTTCTACGAATGGGCCACGGTTTTCAGCAATCGCTATGGCACACCCAAAGGCGCAATCCGCAACGCTTTGAAAGAGGGGCGCGATTTCCTGTTTGATATCGATTGGCAGGGCACGCAGCAATTGAAGCAAAAGGATGATCAAGACGTCGTAACTGTCTTCATCCTGCCGCCCAGCATCGATGAATTGCACAAGCGCCTACAATCGCGTGGCACCGACACGGAGGCCGTCATTGCCGACCGGATGGAACGCGCCAAGGCCGAGATCAGCCATTGGGCCGAATATGACTATGTTGTGGTCAATGATGATGTCGATGCGTGCTTTGTGAAAGTGCGCGAGATCCTGCATGCCGAGCGGATGAAACGCACCCGGCAAACAGGGCTGATCCCGTTCGTGCGGGAATTGATGGAGTAGTTTGGGGCCGCGGTCGCAGTGCAGTTGCGAGGCGGATAAAACGGGAAGCTAATGACTGGAGCTGGGGGTGGAAGCGGACAGTGAATTGGCAGCAAGAAACGGAACGACATTGCGCGGTTGGCTGGCTAGACTCTCAACCAACCAACCAATCAACCGGAGGTCTTCGTGCAAGACATA
>CAZAIG010000188.1:0-2993 GCA_964485135.1 uncultured Porphyrobacter sp.
CAAAAGGGATTCCCAAAGGTCGAGACTTCTGATTCAAGACTGCTTTTTGAGGAGCAGTCATGGGTGGCGGGGATTTGTCGGATGCGGAATGGGAGTTGATCGGGCCGCTGCTGCCGCCTGAGCGTGGTCGCTGGGCCCGGCCTGCGGGCAATAACCGGCGTTTTCTCAATGGTATGCTCCACGTGTTGCGGGTCGGCTGCCCCTGGCGCATTTCGGCTGCCACCAGCGCCTGTGTCGGGCTACCGTCCAACACCGCCGCGCTGCGCCAGCCGCTGCCCTGTTCGAGGTCGCTGTCATTCCATGCCACGACATGCTCGCGTGCATCGAAAAACTCGCCCGAATAGACACCGTTCTTCAGGATTGGCGACGGATGAGCGAGCCAGGTGCCATCACTGACAATCGTCTGGCGTGCGCCGTCTTCATAGGTGATTTCCAACTGAGCAATCGCGGCGGGTTCGCCGTAGAACAGCTTGTCCATCCCGAAGGCAGTGCGCTCTCCATAAAAGCCGTTGCCCAGATGAACGCCCAGAACGTGTTCGCCCTGACCGATCCGATCAGTCACGTCATCGATATCGTAATAGATCCGCTTGTCGAAATCGGTCTGCGCCGGGTTCAGGATGCGGTCGCCGATCTTTTCGCCATTCAGGAAGAACTCGGAATACCCCGCTGAGGTGGAATACAGCAGCGCCGACTTGATCGGCTTCGTGACAGCGAACGACTTGCGGAAATAGGTCGCGGGCCGCACGTCGCGCAGGCGGCGTTTTGTGTCCGCTACGGTCTCGGCATTCTTGAACTGAGGGTCTGCCGCTGTCGCTTCGAGCCACCGTACCATGCCCGCCGTCTCGTCCGCAGCCGGAAAGATCGGGCTGGTGATCCACCCGGCGCGCCAATCGGTCGGCTCAAGCAATGCCATCCGCCAGCTTTGCACTTCGCTCCATGGGCCTGGCCGATCCTCGCTTTCGGCCCAAACCCGCACTCGCCAAAAGGCTTGCCTGCGCGACTGTAAAGCTTCGCCGCGATACGGTATCGCGACGGAGCATCCATCTTCGACCTGGCCGCTCGACCATAGATCCGCAGCGCCCGAATTCAGCAGATCCGCAGACGACGCGACTTCAATCTCAAACGCGGTCTGGCTATCGACAGCGCTGCGCCAGGACAAGCGAGGAACTTTGCGTCCCACACCAACGGGATTGGTCTGGCCTTCGACTTTCAGGAAAAAAGGAGCGGCGCTCGCGAAGCCGATCTCTGACCGGGGAACAGCGCTCTGTTGCTCAAACGGAACCGAGCAAGCCATGGCTGAAAAGCATGCGGTGATCACCGCAGCGCTGCGCAACATTCGGCCAATCACCAGCCACCCCCCAATCCATAACGATCTTTTATAATCAAATATACGCAAATTAGATCATTTCCAAGTGAGTACTTGATCTTCGATTTTTTCGAGCAGGCGTGAATGCAGACCGAAGCCGTGGGGCGGGTCAGGTCACAGGGATCCCAAAGGATTGGTCGTCAACAGGGGGCGAGCCCTTCGGGATCAACTTCGGCGATGGGCGAAGGCTGATACCCATAGCGAACCGCTTTCGCCTTGAATGGCGATGCCGCTTCGATAGGCCGCACATAGAGCCGCGTCTCACCCCTCGGGCCGCCATAGCCAATCGATGCGCCAATGGTTGCGGAGCCGAGCACGGTTTTGCCATCCGTGCTCAGGCAAGCCTCCACTATCGCCGTCTGCGGCTGCACACCGCCCGGCCAGATTTGGGCAACCAGATCACGCTCTGGAATACGGCCCATATCCCCGCTTGCTGCGATCCAATCTTCCAACCGATCAGTCAGGCGGCGCTTGATAGCTGCGAAGTGGGGATCATCCGCGAGATTGCGCACTTCATGCGGATCAGCCTGAGTGTCGAACAGCAACTCACGCGGGGCAATCCCTTCGAGGTAGGAAGCCTGCAATGCTGATAGACCACCTTCAGCCTGAAGCCGCCGCATTTCGCGCATGATTGGATTGACGTTCTGATAGCCGAGCGAGGGGATCACCGGCGTGTCGCTGAAATAGCGGATATAATGCCAGCGTTCCTCGCGCACACCGCGAAACCGCTGTGGCACCTCGTCGAACCTGTCACCGGCCATATAGATCGCCTCGGGCGCGGGATCGTCAAACAGTCGGCGTCCCCGGATATATTCGGGCACAGCCACGCCCGCCCAATCTAGAATGGTCGGCGCAAGATCGATGAAGCTGACGAGATCGCTGCGCTGCGTCCCCGCTCCGAAACCGTCGGGAAAGCGCACCAGCAGGGGGACATGCGTGCCGCTGTCGAAGATGGTGCGTTTGTGGCGCGGCAAGCCGTCACCGTGGTCGGTCGTGAAGATGATGATGCTGTCGGCGAAGCGACCCTCGGCTTCAAGACGGTCGAGCAGTTCACCGACCTGGCCGTCCATCACTCTGATATTGTCATAGAACCGCGCAAGGTTGGCGCGAACCGCCGGGGTGTCGGGCCAGTATGGCGGGATCTCGACGCGCGCCGGATCGGTCAGCGGAAAGTTCTTACCCGCATCGATCTGTGCGTTGAGCGGATTGCGCCGGGACACGACCGGATGCAGCGCTGGATCGGTGTCAGGGGACCAGGTTCGCCCCTCATGCGTGACTTCGTGGTTGATCATCGCAAAAAACGGCTGGCCGGGGGCGCGCTCGTTCCAATCCGCGACCTTGGCGTTGCGATCCCACACGGTGAAGGCGTTGCCGAACTGATAGTCGGTCTTGAAGTCATTGATCGTGAAGTAGCCACCAGCGCGCAGAAGCTCTGGAAAAGCCTTCACCTCAGGTGGGGGAACCGCGCGATATGGCGCGCCTTCATCCATGTTCTCGCCATAACTGGACGTGCGCATATTGTGCGCGCCGATGGTCGTCTGATGCGCTCCGGTGATCAGCGCGGCCCGCGAAGGCGAACACACGCCCGCGGTCGTGAACGCGCGATTGAACTGCACGCTCTGCGATG
>CAZAIG010000189.1:0-2983 GCA_964485135.1 uncultured Porphyrobacter sp.
CCTGTGCCCGTGCCCGAGATATGGAAACACGGCATGGCGAGCAGGCTGACATCGCCTGCGACAGGTTCCTGCCATTCGCGCAATTCCCCTTCGCTCCCCTCTTCGCCGCGCGAGGAAAGGATCGAGGCATGGGTCATAACCGCGCCCTTGGGGCGGCCTGTCGTACCCGATGTGTAGAGCTGAAGGAATGCGTCCTCACTGCTAAGCGGGACAAGCGGATCAGTCGCTGCATGCGCATCGCGCCATTCGCGGTAGTCAGGCAAAGTCGCAACGCCTGCATCCATCCCGATCACTTTAGTCACGCGCGGACAGTCGTCTTGGATTTTGGCAATCGTCTCGCCAAACCCTTCGGCAACAAAGACGATCTCCGCTTCACAATTGTCCAAGATGTAAGCGACTTCCGGTGGAGCGAGCCGCCAGTTTACCGGCGTCATCACAGCGCCAATCTTGGCCGCACCCATGAACACTTCGAAATAGAGATGATGGTTCTTGCCTAGGTAAGCGATGCGATCGCCCTTCTTCACGCCCTCAGCGCGCAAAGCCTGTGCCGCGCGATTGCTGCCTTCGTCAAGCTGAGCAAAGGTGAGCACTTCGTCGCCAAAGGTAAAGGCATGGGTCTCGCCATCATGGCTTCCGCGTAGCCGGACAATGTCCGCCATTGTCTGTGTTGCTGCAATTTGTGCGTCGAGATCCGCCATAGTGCCTCGCATCCTCTTTCTCTTCCTAACCTCTCGGTTTAGGCAGCAGCGCGACAGCGCCTATTGGCATAATGGCTAGCCCAATGGATTATTCGAGCGAAGAAGGGTTTGTGCCCGCCGATTTCACACCGGGCTTTCTGGATCACGGTGGGCCATACTGGCTGAAGCCAGTTGGCTCGCGAACATTGGTCGGATTGCGGCTAGCGCAGCATCACATGAATTACCGCGATGCGGCGCATGGCGGGGTGGTGGCGACACTCGCGGATGTCGCACTGTCCTATCAGGCCTATGCGAGCGAAGAGCCGCCTGTCCCTGTGGTTACATCATCGCTGACCGTAAATTATCTCAGTCCGGCGATCCTCGGGCGCTGGATTGTCGCGGATGCTCAGATTGACCGGATCGGTGGGCGGCAAGCGCATGTCTCGGGCAAGATTTATGATGGCGAGACGATCCTTGCCACTATGAGCGGGGTGTTCACGTTGATGAGGAAGAAAGAGACTTAGGCACCTCTAAACCTCGCCGCGGCCGCCGTCGAAGGGTCACGGTCATCGTGATAGCCCGCCGCGCCTTCGGGTGTATCGGACAGATCAACGCCTTCAACCTCGCGGAACTCGCGCCAGTCATAAAGGCCTGTGCGATGCGCGATCCGCCATTCGCCATTCCTGCGTTCAAAGCGGTCAACATAGCGCCCTGCGACAATCGCTGAGTATATCTTGCCCTTGTCTGGGAAGACTTCTGGCACCGGATAGCCCGCCGGAATGGTGTGCATCGCGGTCATATAGGTTTCGGTGTGGCAGATATCATCTCCCTCAAATCCGAAGAGGACTTGGCCTAATTGATGCTGCGTGGCGAGGCAGGGGTCGATTAGAGCGCGGGCTTGCTCGACAAACCCTTTCCAATCGCCCGCGACTGTGCCGAAAGCGAACTCAGCATCATCATGGAAGAGGTTTTGCATGATGTCCCAGCGCCGCCGGTCAATCGCATGGGCGTAGGCCGCGATAACATCGCGAATTTCCTCACGGTCCTCGATACGGATAGTCATGCGTCCAACTCCACAATCACTTTGCCAATATTCCCGCCAGTGAAGAGCTTTTCGTAAGCGGTGAGGGTATTTTCCAGCCCCCGCGTCACGTCATAAGGGATGGTCAGCTCGCCTGCATTGACCCAGCTTAGTAGCCGTTCGGTCAGCTCCTGGCCCTTGTCCATAAAGTCGGGCGAGAAGAACCCTTCGATTCTCAAACGTCGCATCAACACTTGATCGAATTCCTTGGGGCTTGTGCGCTTGTCAGGATAATCCGCCATCAATCCGCACACGGCAATGCGGCCATAGTGGTTCATGCGAGTGAGGACGAAGTCGAGGATCGGGCCGCCGACATTGTCGAAATAGACATCGTATGGCCCGGCTGCATCCAGCTGATCGGCGAAATCGCCTGCCTTGTAATCCACCGCGGCATCCACGCCGAGCTGATCGGTGAGGAACGCGCATTTCTCAGCTCCGCCTGCAATCCCAATCGCGCGGCACCCGAGCAATTTTGCGATCTGCGCTGCTAGAATGCCCGTTGCGCCAGCGGCGGCCGAGACCAGCACAGTCTCGCCTGATTTCGCGGCGCCCGTTGTCTCAACCCCCCACAGAGCAGTCCAGCCATTCATGCCGAGCGGACCAAACCATGCGCGCTTATCCTCAACGCTGGGGTCAAGCTTGAATGCGCCCGCCATGATGGGATCAATCTGCGAATATTCCCCCCAGATGCCAAACGCGCGCACCCATTCGCCAGCGGCAAAGTCCGCATGGCGGCTTTCTATGATCTCGCCGACGACCAGCCCGACCATTGGAGTGCCAGTTTCGAGCGGCGGCTGATAGCCATCTGTCCGATCAGTCAGCCACATACGCGTTCCCGCATCCATCGAGATCATCGAATTGCGGATAGTTATAAGACCATCCGGCGTGTCAGCCAAAGGGGCTTCCTGCAAGCTCAGCGCGTTTGCGAAATCATTGCCTTGTGGCCGCGCATCAATGCGCCAAAAACGGTTTGTCATGCAGGCGAGTGTCACGCGCCGCTTGCCTTCACGCAACGCGCCATTTCGCTAGGGAGCACAGCTGCGCGCGCTATCAAAAAGCAGCGGGGCGGGCGCGCGCACTTTCGCCTAGCTTGTGTACCAACAAACATCTGGGAGAGCGGCACATGGAACTCATCACAGTCATTGGAGCTTCGGGCAGGCAAGGCATGGCGCAAGTCCGCCAAGCGCTCAAGGCAGGCTATAAAGTGCGCGCGATCTCGCGGCAG
>CAZAIG010000190.1:0-2970 GCA_964485135.1 uncultured Porphyrobacter sp.
GCGCTTCTTCTGGGTCGTGATCCGGCATGAGATTGATTATCGCGGCAATATCGCTGTTGGTGAAAGCGTGACAGGCGAAACCTGGATCCCCGATCCGCCCAAGGGCGCAAAGTCGGACCGGCTGGTGGAATTCAAGACTGCTGCGGGCAAAGTCATCGTCTCAGCCCGCACGACATGGGCAATGCTGGAGAAGGAAAGCCAGCGTCTGGTCCGCGTGAGGCCCGATGTGATGGAGACCTTTTTAGAGGGTTGAACCGCTGGCCCCACACTTGTGGAAAAGAACCTCTCAGCGTTGTCACAAAGCTGTCTTATACCAGTCATATCGGCGTTGCATGTTTAACAGGAAAGCAACGTCAATGCTCAGAAAATCACTATTGATCGCATCGGTTAGTGCACTGTCCATCGCCACACCCGCCATGGCGCAGGACACTGAAGCTATGCAGGCTGAAATGGCGCAAATGCGCGCACAAATGCAGGCGATGGCGCAGCGTATGAATACGCTTGAGGCGGAACTGGCTGCTGTCGAAGCGGAAGCAGAGACCGCTAGCACACAGGCATCCAATGCAACCGTGATGGCAGAAAATGCTGTGACCGCTGCAAAAGACGCTGCTGCGCCAGCGCAAATCGCCTTCAAAGGCACGCCCGAAATTAAGGGCGAAGGCGGCTGGACATTCAAACCACGCGGCCGCCTGCAATATGATGCGGGCACGGTAAGCGCGCCGGATGGTGCAGGCGACGACGGATTTGGCAGCGAAGCGCGACGCGCCCGACTGGGCGTCTCGGGCAAGATGCCGGGCGGATTTGGCTATAAGTTCGAGGTCGATTTTGCCGGCAATGATGTGGCGGTCACCGATGCTTTGATCAACTACAAGGCCGGCGATGTCACTTTGATCGCAGGCCAAATGAACACATTCCAAGGGCTTGAGGAGCTGACCAGCTCGCTTCACACCAGCTTTATCGAGCGCGCCGCATTCACCGATGCTTTCGGCTTTGAGCGCCGCGTTGGCGTGGCAGCTGAAGTCGCGACGGGCGATGTGCGTCTCTCAGCCGGATTGTTCAGCGACAATATGGAAGATCTCTCCAACCGCAGCTGGAGCGCTGACGGCCGGATCGTCGTCAACCCCAAGATGGGCGATGCGCAGCTGCATTTGGGCGGTTCGATCCACTACGCCGATCTGGAAGCAGGCGACACGGTGCGTTACCGCCAGCGTCCGCTCGTTCACTTTACCTCTGATCGCTATGTCAACACAGGCCGGTTCGACGCTTCTAGCGAGTTCGGCCTTGGCCTAGAAGCGGCGGTGATTGCCGGACCATTCCATGCCGTTGCAGAAGGGTACTGGCAAAATGTTTCCACGCCCACCGGCATTGCCGATCCGACATTTTTTGGCGGATATGCTGAGGTTGGCTACTTCCTAACCGGCGGCGATACGCGCGGCTATAAAAGCGGCAAGTTTGACCGCACGAAGCCTGCCAATCCCGTTGGCGAAGGCGGCATCGGTTCTGTTCAAGTGAACTTGCGGTATGACCGGCTCGACCTGAATGACGCCGGTATTTTGGGCGGCACGCAAAATGGCTATTTTGCCTCGCTTGTGTGGAAGCCGACCGATTACACCATGCTGCTGCTCAACTATGGTAAGCTCGACTACACCGACGCAGCCTTGCCAGCCGCGACCGGCGACACCGATTATAACGTCGATGTGATCGGCGTGCGCGGGCAGATCGACTTTTAATCTCTCTTGCGAAGACTGGCCTTGCATGCCCCGGCATAGTTACTGTCATATGACTGTCACAGGCACCGCATAGGCCGCAGATAAATCACTTAGGATAAGGATGTATCCATGAAACTCACAAAAACTCTTGCTCTTGCATCAATCGCATCGCTCGCATTGGCGGCATGCGGCGACACCGGCGCTGGCGGCGGCACCCGCGATACGGTTCGCGCGGTTGGCTCATCTACCGTTTTCCCGTTTGCCAAAGCGGTTTCGGAAAGCTTCGTGCGCACCAATCCAGACTTCAAGTCACCACTGGTCGAATCGACCGGATCGGGCGGCGGCATCAAGCTGTTCTGTTCAGGCGTAGGCGCTGACAAGCCTGATATGGCGAACGCATCGCGCCGGATGAAGTCTTCGGAGTTTGAAACCTGCGTCGAAAACGGCGTTACTGACGTTGTTGAGCTTCAAGTCGGTCTTGATGGGATTGCCTTTGCCTCTGCTGTGGGCGGCATCACCATGAACCTGACGCCGAAAATGGTCTATGAAGCACTAGCAGCGGCGCCTTATGGCGGCGAGCAAACGGCCAAACTGTGGTCCGACGTTGATCCATCGCTGCCAAGCGAGCCGATCAAGGTTTACGGCCCGCCAAGCACGTCGGGCACGCGCGATGCGCTGAAAGAACTGGTTCTGGAAGCGGGCTGCAAAACCAACGAAGACATGAAAGCTCTGAAAGAGAGCGATGAAGACAAATACGATCAAGTCTGCACCGAAGTGCGCGCCGATGGCTCCTATGTTGACCAAGGTGAGCAAGACAATCTGATCGTGCAGAAAATCGCCAATGATCCCAAGTCGGTTGGCGTGTTCGGCTTCTCATACCTCGAAGAAAACGCTGGCAAGGTGCAAGGCCTGCCGATGAACGGCGTTGACCCGACCTATGCCAATATCTCAGACTTCTCTTATCCCGGTGCTCGCCCGCTTTATGTCTATGTTAAGAAGGCTCACGTTGGCGTTATCCCCGGCTTGGAAGAGTTTCTGACCGAATGGACCACAAGCTGGAAAGCGGACGGCCCGCTGGCCAAAATCGGTCTGGTCGCATCGCCTGACGATGTGATGGCAGCGAATGAAAAAGCCGCCAAAGAGCTGATCACGATTTCAGCGGAAGATCTGGCCAAGAAATAAGCCAGCTAAATGGCTGCGCGGGCCTTTGCGGCCTGCGATACAAAAGGGGGCTCGCCATCACTGGCGGGCCCTTTTTTGT
>CAZAIG010000191.1:0-2959 GCA_964485135.1 uncultured Porphyrobacter sp.
TTTGGCCTGGCGCGATTGCTGGCAAAAGCGATGGTCGCTGGTGCGCTCGCCAACCTATTGCTGACGGCGGTTTTGCTGTGGCAGGGCCTGCGCGAGCCGCTGATCTTTGTTGTTCTGTCTCCGCTTATGATGGCGCTATCGGGCGCGCTCGCCATCGGAGCGAGAACCGCTAGGTTGATCGACTGGCAGCGTATGCGCAAACTGCCTGCATTCAGACCAGTGATATTGATCGCGCTGCCGGTCACGCTGGGCCTGCTGCTGGAGCCGATGATCACGCTTTATCTGCGCAGCGAGACCGCTGCCCGGTTTGGCGAAGCAGGCGTCGGCCTAATCCAGCCGGGTATTCAGCTAGCTATGCTTGCAGGGATTGTTTTCAATGCAGTCGCAGCCATGACAATCGTGCGCTGGGACCAGTTGGAGGAGCGCAGCTGGTCAAAGAACTATATGCTCTTACTCGCCGTCTCGCTTACACTCCCCATCGCTGGCACTGCTGCGGCTTTTGCCGCCGCGCCGCTCTATCCGCCAATCATCACGCTTCTATTCTCCGAGGCCTTTGTTTCGGGCGCACAGACGGTTGCTTGGTTCCTGATAGGAGAGAGCTTTCGCATTGCAGGCGCCTTGCTGCTCTTCACCTTTATGTCGCGCGCATTAGGCCTCTACACGCTGATCCCGCGTGTGGGCGCGCTGGCAACCGCCGTTTTCTCGATTGAAACTTCAGAGCGGATCGATCTGTTCGTAGTCGCGCAAAGCTACACGGCCGCATTTGCCTGCTATTTCGCGCTTTCACTAATCCTGTGGCTGGGTTTGCAGGCAAAGATAAGCAAGCCTAGCCCCGCTCTTTAAGCTCTCGAAGCATTTTACGAAGGTTTTCGCGCCAAGGCCGCGCATCTCCCCCGATCACCGCGCGCAAAGAGCGATCGTCCAGCACGCTGTAACGGGGCCGCTTGGCCGGCGCGGGATAGTCGCTGCTCGGGATCGGATGCACTTGTGGCATGCGCCCGACCAGGCCAAGCGCCAAAGCCTCCTCGGCAATCGCTGTTGCAAAGTCGTGCCAGCTGATCGCGCCCGCATCGCTGTGGTGATAGATGCCCGCTTTGCCAGCGGCAATCAGCGACCAGATTGAGCGCGCCACATTCGCCGCCCAGCTCGGTGCGCCAATCTGATCCGACACAACGCGCAGTTCATCGCGCTCGCTCATTAGCCGCAACATAGTGCTAACAAAGTTGGCGTGGCCAGCAGCATAGACCCAAGACGTGCGCAGGATAATCGCATCGTCCATAGCGCTCGCCGCATCTTCACCCGCCGCTTTGGTCCTCCCATAAACGGAGAGCGGATTGCGCGCAGCATCCGGCGTATAGGGTACGCATTGCGCTCCATCGAAGACAAAGTCGGTCGAGATTTGCACCAGCCGCCCGCCCGTCTTTGCAAGCACCTTAGCAAAGGCAGCGGGGGCATCGCCGTTCACCGCCATCACAAGCTCCGCCTCACTTTCGGCTTTATCGACCGCCGTGTAAGCGCCTGCATTGATTATCCAATCCGGACGCTCAGCCTCAACCAAAGCTTCAATCGCAGCGA
Source organism: uncultured Porphyrobacter sp. (assembly GCA_964485135.1). GTDB lineage: Bacteria > Pseudomonadota > Alphaproteobacteria > Sphingomonadales > Sphingomonadaceae > Erythrobacter. The sequence goes on from CAZAIG010000191.1 coordinate 1,576, forward strand.
CATCGGTTAGATCCAGATCGTCGCGAGCCAATCCGCGCACTAACCAATCAAAAGGTGCGCTTTCCAACAAAGCACTGCCCACTTGGCCCGCCGCGCCCGTGACCAAAACCTTTATCAAAACGCCGGACAATCGGCCAAGGATAGTCCCGCTGCATCCTTGTCCGAGACCATCGGCTGCGAGCCTTTGAGTGGCCAATCAATTCCCACCTCCGGGTCATCCCAGCGCAAGCAATGCTCATGCTCGGGTGCATAGGGCGCGGTGCATTTATAGAGGAAATCCGTATCCGCCTCCAACGTCAGAAAGCCGTGTGCGAACCCTTCTGGCACCCACAGCATCCGCTTGTTCCGCGCGCTAAGCTCGACGCCTGCCCACCGGCCAAAATAGTCAGAGTCGCGCCGCATATCGACCATCACATCGAACACTGCCCCGCTTGTCACTCGCACCAATTTGCCCTGTGGCGCAGGGTTTTGGAAATGCATGCCGCGCAATACGTCCTTTTGGCTGTGGCTGTGATTGTCTTGCACAAACTTCGGGTCAAGACCTGCTTTAGCAAAGCTCGCCGCATTCCAGCTTTCCATAAAGAACCCGCGCTCATCGCCAAAAACACGCGGCTCGATTATCAGCGGACCGGGTATATCCAGGCAGGTGACCTTCATGGGGGCGTGTTCCTTTTCAAGAGCAGGACATTGGCACAAAAGTGCCGGACATAGGGCAATGCGTCAATGACAAGAGAGTCTACGCAAACAAAGCCCACTTGAACGAAAGGCCCGCGCGTGTAGGACAGAACAAACATGCCCGCCGACACATCCAACACCCATCCCGATACGGCCGCCACTCAGGAACCGCATAGCGCCAAGCAGCGGCAGCTGCGCGCTGCGCTTGGTACATTTGCGACCGGCGTGACGATTGTCACGACGACTGATGCCGATGGCCTGCCCGTGGGCGTGACAGCAAGCAGCTTTAATTCGGTGAGCCTTGATCCGCCGCTGATCCTGTGGTCGCTGGCCAAATCCAGCCTCTCTTATGCTGCCTTTGCGGCGAGCGGCCATTTCGCAGTACATGTCTTGGCAGACGATCAAGCTGATCTTTCCGCCCGTTTTGCCCGCTCACAATCGGACAAATGGGAGGGGCTGGAATGGCGCAAGGGGGAAGAAGGTTCTCCGTTGCTGAACGAATGCCTCAGCCTATTCGAATGCCGCACCCATGCACAATATGATGGCGGCGATCATGTGATCTTTGTCGGCGAAGTCGTTGGCTTTGAAGCGCATGACAAAGACCCGCTGCTGTTTCACGCGGGCCGCTATGCGCAAATAGGCGCATCAGGCGAGGACAGCTGATCTGCTGAATGCCTAAGCGCCGCCGCCCTAAGGGGCGATGGATCAT
>CAZAIG010000192.1:0-2956 GCA_964485135.1 uncultured Porphyrobacter sp.
AGGCAGCGCTCCAGATCAAATGGGCCGTGGCTGGATCGGCCCAAAAGGGGGTAAAAGAATTTAGCCGGGCAAGAACACTCCGTCGGTTACGTGGATCACGCCGTTTGAAGTCTTGACGTCAGCCGTTGTTACAGCAGATGCGCGGCCTGCGGCATCCGTAATCACTACAGTCTCACCCGACAGCCGAGCGGAAAGTTCTCCGCCGCTGAGTGTTTCGATTGTCGCGCTGCCGCCATGCTTTCGGATCAAGGCGACAAGATCACCTGCTGTCACATTTCCGGCTACTGCGTGATAAGTCAGAACGCTCGTCAGCGTGCCTTTGTTCTCTGGTTCTACCAGTGTTTCGACTGTTCCAGCGGGCAGTTTTGCAAAAGCGGTGTCGGTCGGCGCAAACACTGTGATCGGCCCAGGACCGGACAGCGTTTCGACAAGGCCAGCGGCGCCAACAGCGGCGACCAGAGTCGTGTGCACACCGGTGCTTTGCGCAGTTTCGACAATGTTCGGTGCAGCCTGCTCGGCGGCAACTGCGACCCGCTTGTGCGCGGAGGCAGGGGTTGCCATCACAGCGGTCATTCCGGTTGCTGCTACAGCGAAGAGGGCAGCGGCGCTAAGTTGTTTCGACATGGTCATATGTATGCTCCTTAGATCACAAGCCCCTCCGCTTGCGGTTGGAGATACGGCGCACCATTCGGCGCGGATGCAAATTTTCAAGAAAAATCTAAGCGGCTAAAAACCGGTGCGAAGCCAGTGCCCTACACTTGATTGAAAGTGCCCTCGGCCACCACAGGACCGGCATCGGCGCCTTCGGGTTTGCCGCCAATCGGCTCGCGTGTCAGCACCAGCTGAACGCCGCTGCCCATATTGCCGGTGATGTCGGCTGGCAAAGCGATCCGGCGCTGCTCGCCCGGCACTACAACGCCGAGCGATTGCAAATCGCTGCCATCAGCTGGCACCAGCCACAATTCATGGTCGTGCACGCCATCAGCCGTCAGTCCGCTAGCTGAGACCAGCATTTCTTCTGCATCGGGCAGATAAGTCACGCCAATGCGTAGCTGTGTATCACCGATGGGGATATTGGCCATCAGCGGAGCCTGCGCAGCCAATTGTGTTTCGCCGCCTGCGGTGCTTGCTGGTGTATTCGTGCCGCTTGGACCAATCACCACCACGGCCAGCGCTGCGACTGCTGCCATCGCCGCTGCGGTTCCCGCCACTTGCCAATTTCTGAGGCGTGTCTTGAGAGTGATAACCTCAGCGCTGCTATTTGCTTCGCCGGAATTGATCTGAGCATCGATGCGGTCCCACACCGCACTGTCAGGCGCGCAGCCGTCCATTTCATCAGTGAGCGGGATAAACCAATTGTCCCACCAGTCTTTCCGGCTCGTGAAAATACCGCCGCTCGCATCTTTGGCGCGGGCGGCCATCAAATCTTCACCCTCCAATAGGCCCAGTGAATATTCCGCTGCCAGCATCGGATCGTTGCGCTTAATCTCTGGAGTATCGCTCATTCGCTCGCCTCCAGACATGCGCGCAGTTTTTGCAGGCCGCGCCGCACCCAGCTTTTCATCGTGCCAAGCGGCACATCTGCGCTTTCGGCGAGTTGCGCATATGTTTTGCCACCAAAGAATGCTGAGCGGATCGCGCTGCGTTGGCGCTCTTCCAGTTCTTCTAGACAGGCGTGGATCTGCGTTGTCTTCTCCGCGTCAATCAGCAGGCTATCGGCCAAAGGCGCTGCGTCGGGAATGGGGGCCGCCTCATCAACGGGGACTGCGCCTTGGCGCACTTTACCTGAACGAAGACGATCCACCGCGCGGTTGCGCGCGAAGGTTGCGAGCCATGAAATAGGGCTGGCCCGCAAGGGATCATAACGATCCGCGCGCTGCCACAAATTCACGTAAACATCCTGCAATGCGTCTTCGGCCTCCTTTCGGTCACCCAAGATACGCAGGCAAATGCCGAATAGTTTCGCCGAGGTCGCATTATATATTTCTTGCAAAGCGGATTGGTCGCCATCAGCCAGCCGCGCCATCGCCGATTTCAGCGCTTCTCGCGCTTCTGGAGTGCTGGATTGAACCATCGTTGGGCGCTCAATTCTGCGAGTTTTGGCGCTTCGTCAAGCCCTCAATAGGACTGTTGAAACCTATGCAACATCAATCATAGACGCAGGCATCCAGCCCGTCACGCCTTACGATAGCCATGCGCCGCTCGACCGTGCGGCCATGGCGCGCCAACCATCCGGTCGGAGCGATCACTTCGCGCTTTTTGGGTAGCGGCAGAGCGACCGCCATGCGCGCCGCCTCGCCGTGGGTGAGCCGCGCAGCAGAGTGATCGAAATATCTGCGCGCGCCGGCCTCTGCGCCATAGGTTCCAATGCCGGTTTCCGCGACATTGAGATAGACCTCCATAATCCGCCGCTTTCCCCAGATTTTCTCAATCGCGAAGGTGAAGTAAGCCTCAAGCCCTTTGCGGAAGTATCCTCCGCCCTGCCACAGAAAGACGTTCTTCGCTGTCTGCTGCGATATGCTTGAACCGCCGCGCAATCGTCCGCCTTTGGCGTTGCTCTTGATTGCCTTTTCAATCGCTTCTGCATCAAAACCATTGTGCGCGCAGAATTTGGAGTCCTCTGCCGCGATGACGGCGCTGACCAAATTGCGGTCGATATTCTCCAGCGGCTCCCAATCCTTGGACAGGGTATTGTCATCCATCACCATGGTCGCGGTGATCGGGACGGGCACAAATTTGAACAGGATAACGAGCAGCAGAGTGATCCCAAGGAACCACAGTATCAATTGCACCAAAAATCGAGCGGTCCACCGGATCATGGCGCCGAAATTTAGGCGATTGTCGCAATTCGACAAGAGCTTTGTCGCTTGGCTACTATTACGGAGGCGCTTGCCCGCCTATTCGGATGCCACGCAATGCAATTGGGTGAGAGGTGGCAATGAGCAAACCAATCAAT
>CAZAIG010000193.1:0-2947 GCA_964485135.1 uncultured Porphyrobacter sp.
TTGCCCTCCATCAGGAGCGCACGGAATTTTTCATCCGTGCGGTTCACTTTCATTGTGCGGGTGTAAACATCCAGCAGTTTGTCGCGGTCTATTTCAGCCATTCCTTGGGACCTCATTTTCAATTCCGCTCGGCCTGAGCCTGTCGAAGGGCGAGCTTAGCAATCGGGGCCGTTCACGCTTCGACAAGCTCAGCATGAACGGGAACATGGTTTCGAATTTTAGAACTGCACTCTTTGCGTGAAGCCGCCATCGATCACGATGTTCGATCCAGTCATATACGGAACCGCAGGGCTGGCGACGAAGACGATCGCTTTGCCGATCTCGTCATCATTACCAAACCGGCCCATCGGCATTTTGGCGAGCGTGCCTTCGTAAAGTTCCGGCATCGCCCCTTTGATCATTTCCCAATTGCCACCGGGATATTCAATCGCGCCGGGGCTGACCGTATTCACGCGGATGCCTTGCGGCGCCATTGCTTGGGAAAGCTGCGAACCGTAAGTGATGAGCGCTGCTTTGAGCGCATTGAACGGATTTGGGCCGATGAAGGTTTCTAGCGCTGCGGTGGACGACATCAAAATAATCGATCCGCTATCTGACTGAGCCAAATGCGGGGTTAGCGCTTCCACGCCATTGGCAGCACCCAGAATGTCCATATCAAGGCCCGCTTGCCAATCGCCCGTGCCGCCAGTGCCGCTAGAACTGGCCGTGTGGACGAAAATATCGCATCCGCCCAGCTCTCCCGCTGCTTTTTCAAGCCACGCTTTATAAGCATCGCCGCCTTCGGCCATATCAAAGACCTCGGCAAAGACTTTGCCATCACCGGCCGCGTCAATCTGCGCCTTGGCAGCTTCGATCTTGTCGTCCTTGCGGCTGAAGAATGCGACATCCGCGCCTTCTGCTGCGAAATGGGTGAGAGCGGCTAGGCCAAGCCCGTGCGCTCCGCCGTTCATGATGACTTTCTTGCCTTTAAGTCCGAGATCCATAGCTGCTTTCTCCCAATAATTTGGTTGCTTTGGGAGTAGGGATAGCGAAGCAAGACCCGCTGCCATATCGTCAAAAATGGGGGTGGAGTGTGCTCAATTCCCTTTCGTTATTGGGAATCCCCGCCACGGCTTAATGTTTCGGATCGAAAAGCTCGACCGCATGGATGCAACGCCGGGCAGGCGAGATAGGCAGTTGCGGTGGATCGAATCATATTGGCCCGGGTCACTCGCAGCGATCCGTAAAAGATAGTCGGCACTGCCCGACATAAGGTGGCAGTCTAGAATATCGTCAAAGCCAAGAACGGCCTTTTCGAAAGCTTCCATGGATTCGCGGCTTTGGCTGGTAAGGGCAATCTCGACAAAAACGATCATCGCCAGCCCGAGCTTTGCGGGATCGAGCCGGGCACCGTAGCCTGCGATGATGCCTTTTTCTTCAAGCGCGCGCATCCGCCGGTGGCACGCCGATGGAGAGATCGCGGCGGCGTCTGCCAGCTGCGCAATCGACTGTGCCGAATCCAGCTGCAGCATTCGGAGCAATCGCGCATCGATTACATCCATGAAATCTTCTCCCGATAAACACGCCGTTCATGCCAATTTTTACCGATTTTGTCGATCTGTAATCGAATTTTGGTCACATTTCCCGCTCTTCTGATGATATTCTTCAACGAACTAATCAGGAGACAGATTATGCGCGTAGGCTGCCCAAAGGAAATCAAAAACCATGAGTACCGTGTTGGTTTGACGCCAGAGAGCGCAAGAGAGCTGACCTCTGCTGGGCACGAGGTATGGATCGAGGCCAATGCCGGTATCGGAATCGGCGCTGACGATGCGCAATACGAGCAGGCTGGCGCAAAGATTGTCGCTGGGCCGGATGCAATCTTTGCAGAGTGCGAGATGGTGGTGAAGGTCAAAGAGCCTCAGGCGGTCGAGCGCGCAAAGCTGCGCGAAGGGCAAATCCTTTACACCTACCTCCACCTTGCCCCTGATCCAGAGCAGACGAAAGATTTGGTTGCATCGGGCGTGACCGCAATCGCTTACGAAACGGTCACGGGGCCGGGCGGCACGCTGCCGCTGCTTAAACCGATGAGCCAGGTTGCTGGCCGTATGAGCGTTCAGGCAGGCGCAACCGCGCTGGAAAAAGCGCATGGCGGGCGGGGCGTCCTGCTCGGCGGCGTGCCCGGCGTAATGCCTGCAAAGGTTGTAGTGATCGGCGGCGGTGTGGTGGGCTTCAACGCAGCGCAAATGGCTGCTGGTCTCGGCGCGGATGTAACCATCCTCGACCGCAACCCTGAAGTGCTAGAGCGTGTCGGGACCCATTTTGAAAGCCGCGCAAAAACCCGCTTTTCCAGCGTCGCCAATCTGCATGATGCCGTGTGCGAGGCTGACCTTGTCATTGGTGCCGTGCTCATCCCCGGTGCATCAGCGCCCAAGTTGGTGGCCCGCGAAACGCTATCCCAGATGCAGCAAGGCGCGGTTCTGGTCGACGTTGCGATTGACCAAGGCGGCTGCTTTGAAACCTCGCGAGCAACCACCCACGCAGACCCTACCTACACCGTCGATGGTATCGTGCATTATTGCGTCGCCAACATGCCCGGAGCGGTCGCGCGAACCAGCACTTATGCGCTCAACAACGTCACGCTTCCGCATGCACTGCGCATCGCTGACCTAGGTTGGAAAGAAGCGCTGCGGCGCGATCCGCATTTGGCAGAGGGCCTCAATGTGCACCAAGGCGATGTGACTTATGAAGCCGTGGCGAGCGATTTGGGATACGCGCATCGTCCCGTAGCCGATGTGCTTGGATAAGAGCATGGGAGCTCTTGTCCTGCACTTTGGAGCCCCCACCTAACCCGCCGAAAACGCGCCACACTTTGCGCGGCTCACTGCTGCGCATTGAAAACTGGTTGGCAATAAAAAAGGAATGGTGCCACGAGAGAGAATTGAACTCTCGGCCTCGTCATTACCAA
>CAZAIG010000194.1:0-2922 GCA_964485135.1 uncultured Porphyrobacter sp.
CCGGCATGTTGTAAACTGGCGCTTCGTCGCGCAGTGTCTTGTATGCGTCATAAGGACAGCGCTGGGTTTCGACATCGAACAGATTGACCTGGGGTTGTTCAGTATTCGTAGCCATTGTCAGCGTACCTCGATTTTCTCTTCGCCCCAAGGGGCAATGCTCTCAGCCTTTTGGAAAGCTTCGGGCAATTCCTCGACCATGTGATAAGTCGCCGCGAGCCGCCCAAAACCGACGAAGAAAGCACAAGTCATGCCCAATTCGACGATCTCTGCTTCGCTGAAATGCTTGCGCAAATCAGCATAAGCTTCATCATTGATGGCAAGATGGTCTGTGGCCAGCAGTTCGCCATAACGGATCGCAGCTTTCTCTGCCTCTGATAGGTTTTCCGCCTCTTGCGGCTTTTCCAACGAGCAAACTGCACCTTCATCAACCCCATCAACCACTGCATCGCTATAGCGGATCGCCATGCAACTGCGGCATTGGTTGAAGAAAGCGACACGCAGCCGAACCAGCTCGACCAGCCGTTCGGGCAAAGCGCGATTCGTTTTGAGCGCACCGCCAAATTGCATCAGGCCCAAAGCTTGCTCGGGGCAATGGGCGAAGAAGCGCGTGAGGCCCTGCTCCAAATCGCTGAGTTGGTCAGGGTTGAGCGCAGCGCGCAGCCGCTCATCCCAATCATGCGGCTCAACCTTGCTAATTCGGGCCATGCACCCCTCTCCAATTGACTTATGGCGTTTGGCAAGCTTTTCGCGCGATAATTCGCGCGAGCCAATTGGCGAAATAGGGGAGGGGTGCAGTATGGATTCAGCGATTCAAGAACTGCTCGACAAGCAGGAGATTTCGGACGTCATCCAGCGTTATGCGCGTACGCTTGATTGGCTCGATGGCGAAGGGCAAGCGAGCTGCTATTGGCCCGATGCCCATATTGAATACGGCTTTTTCACTGGGCGAGCGGAGGACTTTCTCCCCGTAGTGATGGAAACAGAGCGCAGTCTGGCGCGGCGCTGGCATATGCTCTCGCAGCCCTTGATCCGCTTTCACTCCGGGACCTCCGCCAGCAGCGAATGCTATGGCATTTTCGGCGGGGGGCGGATGCAAGATGACGGCACAATTGCGGGCGATATGATCGGCGGGCGCTATCTCGATGAGTGGGAGAAGAGAGAGGAAGGCAATGTGAGCCAGTGGCGCATTTCTTCGCGCAAATATATCCTCGATTGGAAGTCGCCGCTAACCGATCAACCCATGTTTACACCCGATCCAGAATTCCCTTTGCCCACGCTGAAAATCCATGAGGGCGGCCATCCCGAATATCGCAAGCTTTAGTTATTTCTTCTGAAAAGCGGCGATGCGTTCCTGCATATCGGGGCCGCGCCCTTCGCCGTCCATCCATTCACGGATAATAGCCTCGTCAGCTGATTTGCCGTCCGCCCGGTCAAGCAAGCGCTTGTTCGCCGCATGACTGTAAGGGCTTTGCGCTGAGATCTGCTTGGCAAGCCGCACAATCTCCGCATCAAACTCTTCATGCGGGACGGCATATTCCGCCAGCCCAATCCGCACCGCTTCGTCTGCACCGAACATTTCGGCTGTGAACATCAAGCGTTTGGCCGTGGCAAGGCCAACGCGGCGCGGCAATCTTGCGCTCATGCCCCAGACCGGCACCAGCGCAAATTTGGCGTGAGTATCGCCGAAGCGCGCAGTGTCCGAGGCGATGATAAAATCTGCTGCCAATGCGACTTCAAGCGCGCCCGTATAGCAATGGCCGTGAACCGCAGCGACGACGGGGATGGGGAGTTTCTCCAGCATCCGGAGCGTTTCGGAATGCCAACCCTTTGATGGCGGCGACTCTCCAGCGGCAATCCCGCTCAGATCATGACCAGCGGAAAAACACTTGCCTGCCCCGCGCAAAACGACGCAGCCAACATCGTTTGATCTCGCGAGGTCTTCGATTTGGAGGCGGAGATCTCGAAACATCTCGACATCGAGCGAATTGAGCTTGTCAGGCCGGTTGAGCGTCAATTGCGCCCAGCCATCGAAATCTTCGCGCAGGATTTTCTCGCTCATTTCTTCAATTCTCTCCCTCAGCTGGCGGGTCCATATAGTCGCGGTAATAGGTCATTTTGCCGCCTGCGACCTTGTAAATGCCAACTCCGCCGCGCGCACCTTCTGGAGAATGCATTGTCCAGCGTGCCCACACCGCATGATCATCACCGCAAATCTCATCGACTGTGAAGTGGATTTTGCGCGTCCCCATTTCGGCCACCATTGTGGTCATAAAGCCGAGGATCGCCTCGCGCCCTTCATAGCGGCCCCAGATCGGATCTTCGAGCAATGCGTCCTCGGCGAACAGAGGCGCAAGCTTGGTGTAATCGCCCTCGTCCTGAATCCGCCAAAACTCTTCAATTACGCGCTGTGCTTCGCCCGACATATGCTCACTCCTAATTCACTGCTTTATCTTTGCCTTCCCAATAAGGTGCGCGCAATTCGCGGCGCAGGATTTTCCCTGAGGGGTTGCGCGGCAGCGCCTCGATAAAGTCGACCGACTTGGGGCATTTGTACCCTGCAATATGTTCACGTGCATGAGCGATAAGACCTGCTTCATCGAGCGATTGCCCCTCTTTCACGACTACGCAAGCTTTCACCGCCTCGCCCCATTTTTCATCCGGAACGCCAATCACCGCAACGTCAGCTACGGCCTCATGCGCGTAGAGAGCATTCTCCACTTCAGCCGGGTAGACATTCTCGCCGCCTGAAATGATCATGTCTTTCACGCGGTCGCGGATGAAGAGATAGCCGTCCTCATCAAGATAGCCTGCATCGCCAGTGCGCAGCCATCCATCGGCATCAATCGTTTCGGCAGTCGCATCGGGAAGCTGCCAATAACCCGCCATATTCTTCGATGATCGAGTTGCAATCTCTCCAATCGT
>CAZAIG010000195.1:0-2908 GCA_964485135.1 uncultured Porphyrobacter sp.
TCCGACACGCGCGGCACCGGCATTATGAACCGCTTGTTTGAGAAATACGGCCCTTACAAAGGGGCTGTCGGCGGGCGCAACAATGGCGTGCTGATCTCCAACGGTGACGGCGAAACCAACGCCTATGCATTGAACATGCTAGAGGAACGGGGCGAATTGTTCGTTGGCTCCACGGTCAAAGTCTATGAAGGCATGGTGATCGGCGAAAATGCCAAACCGGACGATCTAGAAGTCAACCCGATGAAAGCGAAGCAGCTCACCAACATTCGCTCCTCAGGCAAAGACGATTCCATCCGCCTCACCCCGCCGCGCCGGATGAGTTTGGAGCAAGCCATCGCCTATATCGACGATGACGAGATGGTCGAAGTGACCCCGCAAAGCATCCGCCTGCGCAAAAGCTTGCTGTGTCCGCATGAACGCAAGAAAGCAAAACGCAAGAAGGACGCGGGTTAATATCTTGCGCTGATGCGGGCCCCTTTCTAGGCTCCTTCTTCGACGGACCGGTTTGAGAAAAGAGAGAGCCACAATGCGTATGACGCCCTTCTTCGCGGCGATTAGCCTGACCCTTGGCACATTGGGGTTGGCCGCCTGCGATACCTCTGGCGATGCTGAGGCAGAGACCGCTGAGGCTAATGACGCCATTGGCGCGGGCGGACGTCCTGTGGGCAAGGCTTGGTCGCGCAGCCCCGTTATCGCGCAAAACGGAATGGCGGCCACAGCCCATCCACTCGCCACACAAATCGCTCTCGGTATATTGAAAGAGGGCGGCAGCGCGGTTGATGCAGCCATAGCCGCCAATGCCGCACTTGGCCTGATGGAGCCGACCGGCAACGGGATTGGCGGTGATTTGTTTGCGATCATCTATGATCCCGCCAAAGAAGAACTCGTCGGCCTCAATGCATCGGGCCGCTCGCCCGCGAACCAGACGCTGGATCAACTCAAAGAAAAGCTGAACGGCGCAGAGGCTCTGCCCGCGGTTGGCCCCCTCCCCGTCACTATCCCCGGCACGGTCGATGGCTGGTTCGAAATGCATGGCCGTTATGGCAAGCTGCCGATGTCCCGCGTGCTCGCCCCGACAGTAGAATATGCCCGCGAAGGGCACCCCATTGCGCCGGTGATTGCGATGTATCTGGACCGCTCACTCAAAGCCTATGAGCGCAGGCAGGAAGAGACGCCGTTCGACTTCTCCAACGCGCGGGCCACATGGTTTGCAGAAGGCGCTCCGCAAGCTGGCGATGTCTTCAAAAACCCTGACCTTGCAAACACTTTGGAGACCATCGGTCGCAGCGGCCGCGATGCCTTTTACAAAGGCGCACTCGCCCAAACCATGGTCACTTACCTGCAAGAGCAAGGCAGCGCCTTTACCATGGAAGACTTCGCATCCCACGAAAGCGAATGGGTGACGCCCGCATGTGCAGCCTACCGCAAGGGCTATGAGCTGTGCGAGCTGCCGCCCAACACGCAAGGCTTTGCCGCGCTGCAAATGGTCAATATCCTTAAAAACGTCGACCTCACGCAGTGGGAACGCGGATCGCCCGAATTGCTCCATTATCTGACCGAGGCAAAGCGACTTGCCTATGCTGATGTCGCGCGGTTTTACGCCGACCCCAGCTTCACCAATCTGCCCGAAGAGCTGCTAACCGATGAATATGGCAAAGAGCGTTTCGACCTGATCGACCCGCGCAGGGCCGCCAAGGAGTTTATGCCGGGCGAGCTGGAAGTCGCGCCTAAGCTGGAAGGCGAAGGCGACACCACCTACCTCACCGTCGTCGATAAAGACGGCATGATGGTCAGCCTGATCCAATCCAATTACCGCGGCATGGGCGGCGGTCTGGTGCCCGATGGCCTTGGCTTTATGTTCCAAGATCGCGGCGAGTTATTCAGCCTCGATCCCAATCATCCCAATGCATACGAACCGGCTAAGCGCCCGTTCCACACGATCATTCCCGCCTTTGTTAAGAAGGACGGTGCACACTATATGACGCTTGGCCTGATGGGCGGCGGGATGCAGCCGCAGGGCCATGTCCAAATCCTCATAAACATCGCGGACTTTGGAATGAACTTGCAAGAAGCCGGCGATGCGGCCCGGATCAACCATGATGGCGGACGCCAGCCCACCGAAGCGCTCACCGGCGCTGCGAAAGACCCGCGCGGCACGCTCAACGTTGAGCCGGGCATCTCAGAAGCGACGATCAAACGCCTGCGCGCCATGGGTCACAATGTCGAAGTGGTCACAAACGGCATTATGTTCGGCGGTTATCAAGCGATTGCGCGCGACCCGGAAACCGGCGTTCTGACCGGCGCAACCGAAATGCGCAAAGACGGGCAGGCAGCAGGGTATTAGGGGCGAGAACGGCGCACGCCATCCAAGTTTTTTTGAGCCACGCTGTAACCCTTTCGCCCCTACCGGCGAACACTCTTTTCAAGAGATGTGTCCAACACGGGCGCATGAGATTTTCTTGGAGAGACTCCGCATGATCCGTATCCTCACCATATTGACCGCTGTCATTGGCGTGATGATCGCTGCCACCCAGCTCACCGCCAAGTCAGAAGCACCCGGCTGGCAAAACTACTCCGCCAAAGGGTTCTCCATGGCGCAAGCTTCAGGCAAGACCATCGTTGTTGATGTTTATGCCACATGGTGCCCAACCTGCCGCGCTCAGGCTCCGATCCTTGATGAGTTGCGCGCCGAAAAAGCATCAAAAGACACCATTTTCGTCAAGGTCAATTTCGACAAGCACAAAAGCTTCCTTCGCGCCAACCGCATCCCGCGCCAATCGACAGTGCTGGTGTTCAAAGGAAAGAAAGAAGTCGCTCGCTCGATCGCGCAAACCAACCGCAAGGCCTTGCGCAAGGTTGTTCTAGAGGCTCTCTAAACGGCCGCAATGCTTGCATCCCTGCTCCTTTC
>CAZAIG010000196.1:0-2866 GCA_964485135.1 uncultured Porphyrobacter sp.
AAAGTGCTGGGCGGGTCTAAGCGCCGGTTTGCCTCCGTGGGCGACGTGATCGTGGTTTCCGTGAAGGAAGCTCAGCCGCGCGCTAAAGTGAAAAAGGGCGACGTGCACCGTGCCGTAATCGTGCGCACGCGCAAAGAAGTGCGCCGTAAAGACGGCAGCGTTATTCGCTTTGACAGCAATGCAGCGGTGCTCGTGAACAAAACCGAAGAGCCTATCGGTACTAGGATCTTTGGCCCCGTCGTGCGTGAATTGCGCGGACGCGGTTTCATGAAGATTATCTCGCTCGCGCCGGAGGTGCTCTAATGGCTGGTGCTAGAATCAAGAAGGGTGACAGCGTTGTCGTCTTGTCCGGTAAGGACAAGGGCCGCACTGGTACTGTTGAGAAGGTTATGCCGAAAGAAGGCAAAGTTGTCGTCGAAGGCATCAATGTTGCCGCACGTCATCGCAAACCAAGTCAAGCCAATCCGCAGGGCGGCATCGACCGTTTTGCTGCACCTTTGGATATTTCTAAGGTCGCTGTGGCTGATCCCAAAGATGGCAAACCTACGCGTGTCCGTTTCGAAGAGAAGGGCGGCAAGAAGGTTCGCGTTGCAGTGAAATCGGGGGAGACTATCGATGGCTGATTATACCCCACGCCTCAAAGCCAAATACGATACGGAAATCGTGAAAGCGATGACTGAGAAATTTGGCTATAAGAACGCAATGGAAGTTCCCAAGATTAGCAAGATCACGCTCAATATGGGTGTTGGTGAAGCCAGTCAGGACAAGAAGAAGGTTGCAATCGCAGCTGAGGAAATGGCGCTTATCGCTGGTCAAAAACCTGTGATCACCAAGGCAAAGAAATCCATCGCTCAGTTTAAGCTGCGCGAAGGCATGCCAATCGGCTGTATGGTAACTTTGCGCCGTGACCGCATGATGGAATTTCTTGACCGTCTTGTGACCATTGCGATGCCGCGCATTCGAGATTTCCGCGGGCTTAATCCAAAGTCATTCGATGGCCGCGGTAATTACGCAATGGGTCTTAAAGAGCAGATCGTCTTCCCAGAGATCAGCTATGACAAGATCGATAAAGTACGCGGGATGGATGTCATTGTGACCACCACCGCGAAAACAGACGAAGAAGCGCATGAATTGCTGCGCCTCTTTGGCTTCCCGTTCCCGGTTGAGGAATCAGCCGACAAAGAAGCAGCGTGAGCGGTTTCTTGATGACAAACACAACAAGTAAGAGAGCTTAAGTCCAATGGCGAAACTGAGTTCCGTGAACAAAAACGAGCGCCGCAAGAAGCTCGTGAAGAAATATGCAGCGAAATATGCCAAGCTTAAGGCGATTGCTGATGACAAATCACTCGATGAAAGTGAGCGTCTGATTGCGCGTCTGAAAATGGCAGAAATTCCGCGCAACGGTAATCCGACCCGCGTGCGCAATCGCTGTGCCACCACTGGCCGCCCACGCGGCTATTATCGCAAGTTCGGCCTAAACCGGATTGAGCTTCGGAATCTCGCCAATCGCGGCATGATCCCTGGCGTTACTAAGTCGAGCTGGTGAGGAATTAACCGATGGCTATGACAGATCCCGTAGGTGACATGCTCACCCGTATCCGCAACGGTCAGCAGGCAAAGAAGGATTCCGTTCTTTCGCCCGCGTCCAAATTGCGTGCCAATGTTCTCGAAGTGCTTCAGCGCGAAGGCTACATCCGTGGCTATTCGGCTGATGACAGCGGCAAGCATGCTGCGCTTCGGATTGAATTGAAGTATTTCGAAGGCGAACCTGCGATCAAGCATGTTGCCCGCGTCTCCAAGCCGGGCCGCCGCGTCTATTCGGGCAGCGCTGATCTGCCAACTGTGCGCAATGGCCTTGGCATTACTATCGTTTCGACACCGCGCGGTGTGCTTTCCGACAGTGAAGCGCGCGCTGAAAACGTTGGCGGTGAAGTGCTGGCGGAGGTGTTCTAATGAGCCGGATTGGTAAAAAGGCTGTGGCTATCCCTTCTGGGGTGACGGCCACAATCGCAGAGGGCACGATGACCGTGAAAGGTCCCAAGGGCGAATTGTCCATGGGCCTGTCTGAGCTGATCGACTATAAGATCGAAGGCGAAGAGATTCAGGTTAACCCCGCCAATGACACAAAGGCAGCGCGTTCTTTTTGGGGCATGCAGCGCACTTTGGTTTCTAACCTTGTTGAAGGCGTTACCGAGGGCTTTTCCAAAACTTTGGAAATCTCGGGCGTTGGTTACCGTGCAAAGGCTCAAGGGAAAACTTTGAATCTGCAGCTTGGTTTCAGTCATGACGTCAACCTCGACGTGCCAGACGGCCTTGAAGTGAAAACTCCCGATCAAACCACGGTTGAGATTAGCGGTAGCAACAAGCAGGCCGTTGGGCAGTTTGCTGCTGAAATCCGCCGCTGGCGTAAGCCTGAGCCTTACAAAGGCAAGGGTATCAAATATCGCGGTGAATATGTCTTCCGCAAGGAAGGGAAGAAGAAGTAAGATGGCAAAGCTCTCTCTCTTTGAACGTCGTCGGCGCCGCGTGCGTACGGCATTGCGTAACCGGGCTGGCGGTCGTCCGCGTCTTTCCGTGCATCGCACGGGCCGCCATATCTATGCGCAAATCATTAGCGATGCCGATGGCCGCACTTTGGCTGCTGCATCAACGCTTGGCGATAAGGCTTCAGGCGCGAATATCGATGCCGCGACAAAAGTCGGCAAGGATATCGCGGCTGCTGCGAAAAAAGCTGGCGTTTCCGCTGTCGTGTTTGATCGTGGCGGTTTCCTGTTTCATGGCCGCGTGAAAGCGCTTGCCGATGCCGCTCGTGAAGGTGGGCTGGAGTTTTAATTATGGCTGATGAAAAGAAAACAGAAGCACCTGC
>CAZAIG010000197.1:0-2809 GCA_964485135.1 uncultured Porphyrobacter sp.
CCCGATCCGCCGACCACGCGGCGGCCGCCTGTGTTGGCATAGCCCACGTCCACTTCGACCGATGGTTCAGTGAAGGGGAAATAGGATGGGCGCAGGCGCAGGACGATATCCTCACGCTCGAAGAAGGCTTTGAGGAAGGTTTCCAGCGTCCATTTGAGATGGCCAAGGTGAATACCCTTGTCGACCACAAGCCCTTCGACCTGATGGAACATCGGCGTGTGCGTCGCATCGCTATCGCTGCGATAGACGCGGCCCGGCGCAATAATGCGGATCGGCGCGCCCTGCTCCTTCATGGCTCTGATCTGCACTGGCGAGGTATGGGTGCGCAGCAGCATCGCGCGGCCTTCAGCATCCTTGTTAGGGAAGTAGAACGTGTCATGCATCGCGCGGGCGGGATGGCTTTCATCCATATTGAGCGCAGTGAAATTGTGCCAATCATCCTCAATCTCGGGGCCAGTGGCGACAGCAAAGCCAAGGTCAGCGAAAATCTCGGCCAGCTCGTCCATCACTTGGCTGACGGGGTGGACACTGCCGCGTTTGCGCTCCGGCGCTGGCAATGTCAGATCGAGCGTTTCTGAGGCAAGCTTTTGCGTCAAAGCCGCGCTTTCCAGGGCCGCTTTCTTCCCAGTGATGGCGTCCGCCACTTCGCCGCGGATCGCTTGGATCGCGGGCGCAGCGTCTGCGCGCTCTTCCGGGCTCATCCCGCCCAGCGTTTTGAGCGCGAGTGAGACCCAGCCCTTCTTGCCCAAAGCAGCGACGCGCTGCTCCTCCAACGCCTCCAGCGTATCGGCGGCATCAATCGCGGCAAGGGCGGCGGTTTTCTGTTCAGTCAGTTCGGTCATAGCGGACTATTCATTCGCATGTTTTGAACACGCAGTAAGAGTGCGAGGTTTGGATAGGGGGCACTAGCGCCACACGCGGCGCAAGGCAAAGGCGTATTTGGACTGCAGGCTAAGCGCGCTAACGCTTGTGCCAAAGGCGCACTAACGCTCCGGCGTATCCAACGTCTGCGCGGGCGAACCCCAAGCCCGAAAACGTGCCGCCATAAAGGCGCTTAAAACCGGATGATCAAGCGCTGCATATTCAGTCGGGTTCATCGTCATGAATTCACGGAACTCGCGCGTGAAATGCGCTTGATCGTGATAGTGTTCATCCATCACCTCGGTCCAATTGCTGCCCTGATGCAACATAAATGTGGCAAGGCTGCGCATAAAGCGCTGGCGGCGCATCAGCAGCTTGGGCGGAAAGCCAAAATAGCGGCTGCACACCCGCTCCAACGTGCGCACGCTCATCGCGACCTCGCTCGCAAACTCCGCTACGCTGGTGAGCTTCACATCAAGCAGTGCCTTATGAACCCGCATGATTTTGGGTTCATCGCGATTGGGCTTCATCAGCGCGCGCATCCCGTCAACAATGGCTGCGATTTGATCATCCTCGCTGTAGGACGCATCGCACAAGACATCGCACAGCCCAGCAAACTTTTGAAAGGCGGGGTGCACCTCACCATTCCCGCCAACGTTAGCAAGATCGGCTGCATCCACATCCATAAAGCGCGACCAGCCCAGCGGCAGCAGGCCAATCCCCCACATGCGCGCTGTGCCAACCTTAAACGCGCTGGGCAGCGAGCTTGGCCCAGTCGCCACAAATCGCGCGTTCGACACCGAATACTCGCCCAAGGTCGAAATCGGCGGCGTGCCTGCAAAGAAGCGCAAATTGCCCCATTCCGGCTGTAAGTGGTCTTCGATCCGGCCACCGCCTTCTACATCAAGGTCGAACATGTAGAAGCTGGTAAAGCAGCCATCGAACTCCGGAGGCGGCGTTACAAACTCGCTGCGTATCGTGCGCTTGACGCCCGGCGTTCCGTCGTTCGAATTGTTGTCAATGTCCATTTGCCCACCCATTGAGACAATCTGGCAAAATTGGCGCGGACTTACAAATGCAAACAGCGCACCCCCCCAATTTTGGGGAGACACGCCGTTTGTCAGATCGCAGCGATGTAGGAAAGCGCAGCTTAGCCCGGAAGCGCAGCTTTCGCTTGAGCGATGACGCTTTTGAACGCCGCTTCTTCGTTCATGGCGAGATCCGCCATCACTTTGCGGTCAAGCTCGATACCCGCCAGCTTCACGCCGTGCATGAATTGCGAATAGGTGAGGCCTTCTGCACGCACAGCTGCGTTGATCCGTTGGATCCACAGCGAGCGGAAATTGCGCTTTTTGATCTTGCGATCGCGATAGGCATATTGGCCAGCCTTCTCGACGGCCTGACGCGCGATGCGAATGGTGTTCTTACGGCGACCGCGATAGCCCTTGGCTTGATCCAGCAACCGTTTGTGTTTCTGGCGTGTGGTGACGCCGCGTTTGATGCGAGGCATTGTAATATCCTTGTTTTGGTGCGGTTGAGCGTCCGCTCAACCTCGGTGCCGGCCCGTCTCCCCCGCCCAACCACCCGATCATCACCCTTATGGTATCGGGTGGTTGGGCGAAGGAGCGGGCAAGGAGCCGCTAACCCATTAAGACAACCCGTAGGGCGCCCACTTCTTGACCGTCTTGGCATCTGCGTCGCAAGCGACCGAGGTGCCACGGTTCTGGCGGATATACTTCGCATTATGGCTGATCAAACGGTGACGCTTACCCGCGACACCATGCTTGACCTTGCCAGTTGCGGTGATTTTGAAGCGTTTCTTCACACCGCTTTTGGTCTTTAGCTTGGGCATTTTCATCTCCTTAAAGAGACACGTCCAACTCGCCCTGGCAGCCCTATGTAGCCAGGCGAGCGCTTGATTCGTGTCAGTGAAGTGGGCGCATCTATG
>CAZAIG010000198.1:0-2741 GCA_964485135.1 uncultured Porphyrobacter sp.
TAGGAAAACAAACGCAAGTTTTGATGCAGCAGGCGGTTCACCGGGATCGAGTCGCCACATCAATTCGGGAGTAAACCATGCTGATCAGGACCATTGAGAAATTCTTGCGCGAACACGATATGCCCGCAACCAAATTTGGCCGGCTCGCTGCGCATGATCCGCGCTTTGTATTGGACTTGCGGATGGGCCGTATACCGCGCCCTGAAACACAGTCACGTATAGAACATTTCATGAACACTTATATCGCTCCAGCCGAAGGAACCTGCCATGCATAAAGCTATCCCAGAGACAAAAGCACACACTTTGCGCCATCGCCGATCTGCTGGCGACCGGCTGCGCGATGCCATGCTAGAGGTCGCAGCGGGCAATGCGCGGCTGCTTTCCCACAGCGAGAAAGCCTGGGCCTCGGTCACATTTTCGGGGACGCGGCACGAAATGGTGTTTGAATTTGACGGCCCTCAAGCGGTCATTTCGGGCGAGCTATTTGCAGCGATCCTGCCCGATCACGAATTCACAATACCCGGCCAGCTGGTTGCCGATGCTCTGGTGACGAGTATTGATCACCGCACCTATCCTCAACCGCATATGACGGTCAGCGTAACGGTCCTGATGCTGGTGGATGCTTAAAGACGCTTCGATTGGCCCGCGCTGGATCACGCAGGCAGGGCGGCGCACGTTGAAGGACCGGATTGAGGGGTCCCGTGCGCCGTCCATCACTCTTTCATCAATCGTATCTTCAGTCCCGCCGGATCACCAGATTGCGGATCTCGCTCATATCTTCCATCGCGAAGCGGATACCCTCGCGGCCAAGACCTGAATCTTTCACCCCGCCATAAGGCATATTGTCCACGCGGTAGGATGAGACATCATTGATGACGACCCCGCCCACATCGAGCACATCCCACGCATCCAAAACCTGCTGAATGTCGCGGGTGAATATACCCGCCTGAAGGCCGAATTTGCTGTCATTCACCTGATTGAGAGCTTCATCGAAATCGTTGAATTTGGATAGATTGGCGAGCGGGCCGAAAGCTTCTTCGGTGTTGGCATCGGCATCCTTCGGCACCCCTTCTAACAAGGTTGCCTCCAGCATCGCTCCATCAAGCCCGCCTCCGCACAATAGGGTCGCGCCCGCGCCCACAGCATCATCGATCCAGCCCTTTAGACGTTCAGCTTCCTTGGTCGAGATCATCGGCCCGATGAAGGTGTCGCGATCTTTGGGATCGCCAGCGACCAGGCTTCCCGCCCGCTTCACCAGCATAGCTTTGAACTCATCATAGACATCTTCGTGGATGATGATCCGCTGGACCCCGATGCAGGATTGGCCCGATTGGTAAAACGCGCCGAAGATGATCCGCTCTAGAGCGTGATCAAGGTCGGCATCCTTATCGACGATCACCGCCGCATTGCCGCCCAGCTCCAAAATGACCGGCTTCTTGCCTGCCTTTGCTTTCAAAGCCCAGCCAACGCCGGGCGAGCCAGTAAAGGAGAGCAGTTTCAACCGCTCATCCTCAGTGAACAAATCCGCTCCGTCACGGCTAGCAGGCAGGATCGAAAAAGCGCCCTCTGGCAAAATATCGCACTCGGCCAAAACCTCGCCCATAATGATCGCGCCCAGCGGTGTCTTGGAAGCTGGCTTCATGACAAAGGGACAGCCCACCGCAATCGCGGGCGCAATCTTGTGTGCAGCCAGATTAAGCGGAAAGTTGAAGGGCGAAATAAAACTGCAAGGCCCGATCGGCACACGCTTCCACATGCCCATATAGCCCTTGGCGCGCGGCGAAATATCAAGCGGTTGGACCTCGCCATAATTGCGGGTCGATTCCTCCGCTGCGATCTTGAACGTGTCGATCAGTCGGTCAACCTCGCCCTCGGCATCCTTGATCGGCTTGCCCGCCTCGACACACAGTGAATAGGCCAGCTCATCGTAGCGCTCCCGAAAGCGCTTTACGCAATGTTCCAGCACTTGCTGCTTCTCGAATGAGGCCAGCCGTGCCATCGGTTCTGCGGCACGAACAGCGCCCGCAATCGCCTCTTCAATCACATCGGGAGTCGCTAAAGCGGTACGAAACGCCACCTCGCCTGTGAACTTGTCTGTCACCTCCAAATCGGTGTTGGGCTGCTCCGCTTTATTGTTGAGATAGAGCGGATAGACGTCTTTTAGTGTGGGCATCAGCCTCTCCTAAATCGCCAAGAATGGCAGTGCTTGGCTTACAGCTTCTTGCTCAGCTCTTTGATGTCGATGTTGAGGATTTGATCATTCTCGACATAATCCACCGGACAATCAATCAAATGCACACCGGGCGTATCACGGCAATGCGCCAAAGTTTCGCGCAGATGATCAGAAGATTCTACGCGGTGCCCATGAGCGCCATAACTTTCGGCATATTTGACGAAATCCGGGTTGCCATAGGTCAGGCCAAAATCCTTAAAGCCCATATTCGCCTGCTTCCAGCGGATCATGCCGTAAGCTGAATCGTTGAGGATCAGCACCGTAAGATTGAGGCCTAGGCGCACCGCCGTCTCCATCTCTTGGCTGTTCATCATGAAGCCGCCATCGCCGCAAATCGCCATCACCTTGCGATCGGGATAGAGCATGGCGCTCATCATCGCAGAGGGCAGCCCCGCGCCCATTGTGGCGAGCGCATTGTCGAGCAGCACAGTGTTGGGCAGATAGGCTTCATAACCGCGCGCGAACCAAATTTTGTAGACGCCATTGTCGAGGCAGATGATGCCATCTT
>CAZAIG010000199.1:0-2730 GCA_964485135.1 uncultured Porphyrobacter sp.
ATGCGCTCGACGGCGTGAACATGGTTTTCATCGCTGCTGGTATGGGCGGCGGCACTGGCACAGGCGCTGCGCCGGTTATTGCTGAGGCGGCCCGTGCAAAGGGCGTATTGACCGTTGGCGTTGTGACCAAGCCGTTCCTGTTCGAAGGTACGCGGCGGATGCGCGCAGCAGAAGCCGGTATCGAAGAGCTCCAAAAGCATGTCGATACTCTGATCGTTATTCCGAACCAGAACCTGTTCCTGATTGCAAAGCCGGAAACCACTTTCAAAGAAGCGTTCCAGCTGGCCGATGAAGTGCTGCAACAAGGTGTCCGCTCGATCACTGATCTGATGGTCATGCCGGGCCTCATCAATCTGGACTTTGCCGACGTGCGCTCCGTTATGAGCGAAATGGGCAAAGCGATGATGGGTACAGGCGAAGCAGAAGGCGAAAGCCGCGCACTTGATGCAGCAGAACGCGCTATCGCCAACCCGCTGCTTGATGGCGTGAGCATGCAAGGGGCTAAGGGCGTGATCATTTCGATCATTGGCGGCGAAGACATGAAGCTTCTCGAGGTGGATGAGGCTGCTAATCACATTCGCGAGCTAGTCGATGAAGACGCTAATATTATCTGGGGCAGCGCGTTTAACCCAGATCTTGACGGCAAAATCCGCGTTTCGGTTGTCGCGACCGGTATCGAAGGCGCGGCAGAGGGCGCGGGCAGTGCTGACAGCTCGCCTGTATCGCTATCCAGCAGCCGTGCTCCAAAACGCCCGGTTATGGCTTTGTCGAGCGATGATGGTGAAGCTGCGCAAAGCGATCCGCTTAACCTCGGTGATGAGGATGTGACTTCAGCTACGGATGATCTGAGCTCGGGTCATGAAGGCGGAAATCCAGAATCCCATGGTGACGACGCCGAGGTAAGCGAAGCCAGCGATGGGGACGGTATGGCTCTCGACCTTAGCGGCCTGCAGGAATCCGGCGAAGAAGATGAGGAGGATGATGTTGATGGCATCATCGATCCACTCGAAGGATTGCGCAACGACGCAGATGGAGAGAGCGATGCGGAAGAGCCCGCTGCTCTTGATTTAACATTGAGTGATGAGGCTGCGGATGAAGTAGCAGGTGATGACGCTGGAACCGATGAGGGCGCGCTTGATTTGAACGCAGTGGCTCCGGAACCTGAAAGCACCGATGTGGCCTCAGAAGCTCAGCCGAAAATTGGTGGCCGGCGCAGAGGGCTTCTGGGCGGCGCAAGCGCTGAAGCAGAGGCGGCATCCGCAGCAGATCAAGCGCCTGCAACTCCAGCCCCTGAAGCTGCTCCTGCTCCTGCACCGCAGCAACCTGCTGGTGGCGGTGGAGGCGGCGGTATCGGCGGCGGCGTTGCTGCTGCTGGATCGACGCTTTTCGAGCGCATGGCCAATCTGTCGCGCGGAGCGGATAAGGGTCAGGACAGCAATGTCGACGATGATGATGACGAGGATGATGACGACGGTTCATCGCTCAGCATCCCGCGTTTCCTCGGGCGTCAAAACAACCAATAAGCGCATAGCGCAGCGGGTGTTCGCCCAGCATTAGGCTCCATTCGCCGCGCATTCATACTCGCCGGGCTAGCGCATTATTTTTTTGCAGGTAAACACCCCGCGATGATGTGCGACACAATGAGCAATCGGCGTGCCAAAGGCCCGCTCCATTTCAGCAGTGCAGCCACTATGGTTGTCGCTGCCCTGATGGGTGTACCAGCGCTTGCACAAAGCAATACGAATGCTGCCTCGCGTGAGGTTGTTCAGGCTTTGCCCTCGCAAGATGTCGAACGGCTCAATGATGCACTGCGCCGTTTGGCTCGCAATTCGCGCAATCTGTCAGCATTGACTGACGCTGGTAAAGCCTCGCTTGCTTTAGGCGATTTAGAAGCGGCGATGGGCTTTTTTGGCCGCGCCGAGGATATCTCGCCCAACAATGCTTCGGTTAAAATGGGCATGGCAGCGGTATTCCTTAGGCTGGATAGGCCCATTGAAGCTTTACGCATGTTTTCAGAAGCAGAGGCTGCTGGGGCATCATCCAATGCCGTCGCATCGGAGCGCGGCCTCGCCTATGATCTGGTCGGCAACAATACTGAGGCGCAGGCGAGCTATCTCGTGGCATTGCAGCGTGGGGGCGGGGCAGAAGTGTCGCGGCGCCTAGCGATCAGCCATGCGATTGCTGGCAATAAAGAAGATTTCGAGATCATCCTAAAACCGCTGGTGGCCTCGCGTGATTTTGCCGCCTTTCGGGCGCGTGCATTTGGCCTAGCGATTCTAGGTGAAACGGGAGAGGCCAATGCGATTGCCAGCGCGGTAATGCCGCGCGATCTTGCAAGCAGCATGGCGCCTTATCTTGCGTATATGCCGCGCTTGACCAAAGCGCAGCAAGCCGCTGCTGCTAATCTTGGTATCTTTCCCAAGGCGGCTGAGATTGGCCGCGATGATCCACGTATCGCGCAATATGCGGACGGTTCATCCGCTTCTGGTTTGGCGTCTGCGCAGGGCGCAGGTGCTCGGCTCGCACCGCAAGGTGAGCCTTTGGGCCGTGCCTCTACTGATCCACGCAGGCGCAGGCCGGACCGGACGGGTTCAGGAAACGCTTTAGCGAGCGCGGCACCTACTGCGCCGATTGCTGGATCTGAAGGTGCATCGGCGCGCGAACCATCGGCTGCGTTCAAAGCCGCAGTGGCGGCGAGCGCAGCAGATGCGCCTGCTGATGTATCTGCTG
>CAZAIG010000200.1:0-2696 GCA_964485135.1 uncultured Porphyrobacter sp.
CTCGCGCTTTACTTCGCGCCAGCCGATATCGCGGCGGCAGAAGCCCGAGGCAAAGTCGATCGCGTCGACCGCTTGATACGCCGCGGCTTGAGCTTCGGTCACGCTCGCACCCTTGGCTGTGACATTCAGCACGCGGCCTCCGCTTGCGACGAGCTGATCGCCATCAAGCGAAGTGCCCGCATGAAAGACTTTGGCGCCGCCTGTTTCTGCGCCATCCTCAGAGGCCCCCAAATCGATTCTACCGCCTTTTTCCGGCGTTCCGGGATAGCCATTGGCCGCCATCACAACGGTCAGCGCTGTTTCAGGCGAGAACTGCGCCTCGGCGCTTGCTAGCTCGCCGTTCGCACAGGCCATCATGACGCTCGCCAAATCGCTTTCCAGACGGCTCATCAACACCTGACATTCCGGATCGCCAAAGCGGCAATTGTATTCGATCAATTGCGGCCCTGTCGGCGTCAGCATCAGCCCTGCGTAAAGCACGCCGGAATAGGGCATGCCGTCGGCAGCCATCTGACCCACCGTGGGCATGATGATCTCTTCCATTACGCGTTCCTGCAATTCTGGCGTCAGCACCGGTGCAGGCGAATAAGCACCCATGCCGCCCGTATTGGGGCCCGTGTCCCCTTCGCCCACGCGCTTGTGATCCTGCGCTGTGCCAAAGGGGATGACCGTCTTGCCATCGGTAATCGCAAAGAAGCTGGCTTCCTCACCGGGGAGGAACTCTTCAATCACCACTTCTGCGCCAGCGTCGCCGAATTGCCCGCCGAACATCTCGGTGAGCGCTGTCTCGGCGTCATCGCGTGTCTCGGCGATCACAACGCCTTTGCCTGCCGCCAGCCCATCGGCTTTCAGCACATAAGGTGCGGTGTAATCCTCCAGCGCGGCCAAAGCCTGGTCCAGCGAAGTCGTTCGGATATAGCCGCCGGTGGGGATGCCCGCTCTTGCACACATATCCTTGGTAAAGCCCTTGGACCCCTCCAATTGCGCAGCTTTCGCACTGGGCCCAAACACAGCCACGCCCGCATCGCGCAGGCTGTCGGCAAGCCCATCCACCAGCGGAGCCTCCGGCCCGATCACGACCAGATCAACGCTATTCTCAGCGCAAAACGCCGCCACTGCGCCATGATCGCTCGCATCCAAGGCGACCAGCTCAGCGCATTCTGCCATGCCGGGGTTGCCGGGGCTTGCCCACAGGCCCTCACACTCTGGCGATTGCGCCAATTTCCATGCTAGCGCATGTTCACGCCCACCAGAGCCGATCAAAAGGATATTCATGGCCCGCGCGCCCTCTTCTTCACATGACGAATCAAACGGTTTGGTAGCGCGCCCGCGTGGGGGCGACAATGCAGAGCCGCTGACGATCACCGAGATTTCGACAGCGCTGAAACGCACGGTTGAGGACCGCTTTGGCTATGTTCGGCTGCGCGGGGAATTGTCGGGCGTGATGCGGGCGCGTTCGGGGCATATGTACTGCGCACTGAAGGATGAAAAATCGGTCATTGATGGCGTGATGTGGAAGGGGAACGCCGGACGGCTGGCGTTCAATCCTGAAGACGGTTTGGAAGTCATCGCATCGGGCAAGCTGACGACCTATGCGGGCCGGTCGAAATATCAGATCGTGATCGACAGCCTAGAGATTGCGGGCGAGGGCGCTCTGCTGGCTTTGCTGGAGAAAACGCGCGCTCGTTTAGAGGCAGAGGGACTGTTTGCGAGCGAACGCAAGCGCTCTCTACCCTATCTGCCCAAGACAATTGGTGTGGTCACGTCGCCAACCGGATCGGTTATCCGCGATATCTTGCACCGGCTGGCGGACCGCTTCCCCTCGCATGTGCTTGTCTGGCCCGTTCTGGTGCAGGGGGACGGCGCGGCAAAGCAGGTTGAGGCGGCAATACGCGGCTTTTCTGCGCTTCCTCAAGAAGGCGGAGCGGTACCGCGTCCCGATCTAGTGATTGTCGCGCGCGGCGGCGGTTCGGTCGAGGATTTGTGGAGCTTTAACGAGGAAGCGGTTGTTCGCGCTATCGCAGAATGTACCATTCCGGTTATTTCTGCTGTTGGGCATGAAACCGATACGACGCTGGCAGATTATGCTGCTGATCGCCGAGCGCCCACGCCGACAGCGGCAGCGGAAATGGCGGTGCCTGTGCGCGCGGATTTGGCCGCATTCCTAGGCGATTTGGGCACCCGCCAATCGCGCGCCATTCACCGCCCGATTGAACTGGGGCGTGAACGGTTAGAGGCGCGGGTGAAGCGCTTGCCCGCTATCGACCAGCTTCTTCAACCGCAATCCCAGCGGCTTGATGATTTGACCGAGCGGCTGCGGCGCGGGCTTACTGACAGGGCGGCAGAGGGCCGCACAAAGCTGGCGGGCGCGGCAGCGCGGCTGTCTCCGCAATTGCTCCAGAGGCGTAGCGGCGATGCGAAAAACCGGCTTGCCAATGCACGGCTTGTGCCAGAGCTGGTCAGGCGGCCTTTGGCGCAAAAATCGGAAAAATTGGACGCGCTCGCGAGGCTTGCGAGCCAGTTCCACCCGGAAATTCCGCTTAAGCGCGGCTATGCGATTGTGCGCGATACGGATGGCAATGCGCTGACCACACGCGGGGCAGCGGCGCAGCATAATGCGCTTCGTTTGCAGTTTGACGATGGCAAAATGGATGTGTCGCGCGGCGCAGAGTTAAAGCGAGATAACCCCGAGACCT
>CAZAIG010000201.1:0-2552 GCA_964485135.1 uncultured Porphyrobacter sp.
TTTGCGGCCTGCGATACAAAAGGGGGCTCGCCATCACTGGCGGGCCCTTTTTTGTGCTATCAGTTTGAAAGCTCGCAGCGGCTCAATCAGAGCGGATTGCCATCTTGGTCGCGGAAGATCTCTCTGCGGCCCACATGGTTCGCAGGGCCAACAAGACCTTCGCTCTCCATCCGCTCGATCCATTTTGCCGCCGTATTGTACCCAACGCCCATCTGCCGCTGGAGCCATGAACCTGACGCTTTCTGGTTCTCGATCACGATCTGGCACGCTTGGCGATATTTGCGTTCATCCGGATTGTCAGAGGCGGTAAGCTCATCCTCAAAGTTCAGCCCGCCTCCATCTTCCGGCTCTTCGGTGACGGCATCGACATAGTCGGGCTTACCCTGAGCGCGCCAGAAATCGGCAACCTGCTCAACCTCTTCATCAGAGACGAACGGTCCGTGGACACGCAAAGTTGCGCCCGTATTGGGCTTGTAGAGCATATCGCCTTTGCCCAGCAGCTGCTCTGCGCCTTGCTCGCCCAGAATGGTGCGGCTGTCGATCCGGCTGGTGACTTTAAAGCTTATGCGCGTGGGCAAGTTTGCTTTGATAACGCCGGTGATCACATCGACCGAGGGGCGCTGCGTTGCCATGATGAGATGAATGCCCGCAGCGCGCGATTTTTGTGACAAGCGCTGGATCAGAACCTCGATTTCTTTGCCCACAGTGACCATCAAATCAGCGAGCTCATCGACGATCAGAACGATTAGCGGCAAGGGTTCGTAATCGAGCTGTTCTTCCTCGAACATTTCCTCGCCCGTATCAGGGTCAAAGCCGGTTTGCACGCGGCGGCCCAATGGCTTGCCTTTCGCAGCAGCGGTGCGCACTTTTTCATTGAAGCCCCCGATATTGCGCGAGTTGACCGAGGACATCATCCGGTAGCGTTTCTCCATCTCCTCAACAGCCCATTTCAGTGCGCGCACCGATTTGTGCGGCTCTGTCACAACGGGAGAGAGCAGATGCGGGATATCGTCATAGCTTTTCAGCTCAAGCACTTTGGGATCGATTAGGATCAAACGGCATTCCGCGGGCGTAAAGCGGTAAAGCAGCGACAGCAGGATCGTGTTGAGGCCAACTGATTTACCCGATCCGGTGGTACCAGCGACTAGCAAGTGCGGCATAGCGGCAAGGTCAGCGATAATCGGTTCGCCAGCGATATCTTTACCCAGAATGATCGGCAGGCCCCCCTGACTATCGGCAAAGTCAGCGCAAGCGGCCAGCTCCTTATACACGACCATCTGGCGGTCGGCATTGGGTAGCTCAATCCCCATCACAGTCTTGCCCGGAATGGGTGAGACGCGGGCAGAGATCGCGCTCATATTGCGGGCGATATCCTCTGCCAAACCAATGACGCGGCTGGCTTTAATGCCCGGCGCAGGCTCAAGCTCGTACATGGTGACAACGGGCCCCGTGCGAACGGCGGTAATCTCGCCCTTTACATTGAAGTCGTCGAGCACATTTTCGAGCAAGCGCGCATTGCGCTCCAATGCCATTTTATCGAGCGGCGGTGCCTGATTGGCGGGCGGCTCGGTCAGCAGATCGAGGCTCGGCAGGCTATAGCTGGCGAACATATCGCTTTGCTTGGCTTTGGCGATGGGCGCCTTTTTCGGCGGCGTGCTGGGATCGGAAATTGTCGGCGCGCGGCGCTTGGGTTTGGCGGCGATCTCTGCCTGATCAGTAGCCGTTTTCTGCGGGATGATCGGGGTTTCCCCTTGGGGTAGCACGCCCGTATTATCCTCAACAATGGTCTCGCGTCCGCCGCGGACCCAGCGAATGGCTTGGCGGGCAAAGATCGGCAGTGTCAAAAGGCTGCGCCAATCAATCGCAAACACGCGGGTCAGCAGGATGACGCCGCCCGCTAGGCTTGCGATGCCTAGGCCAAGGACGACCCAGCCGCTGGTGCCTTCGCCGAAACGGCCAGCGATGGCCTCAATCGCGCTAGCCCCCAACAATCCGCCGATGCCGCCCATTTGGGCAGGCAGCGTTCCGCCTGGTCCTTCGAATGCGAGCGAAAGAACCGTGCCCAAAAGTACGATTGAGAGCAGCAACATGCCGGTTGGCAGCCACCAGCGCATCTCCTCATGCACTTCGTCTGTATCCTCGACATTGCGCCACAATTTGCGCGCGGAGATGTAGATGAGCGGCAGAAGCAGGATGGCGGGTATGCCGAACAGATAGAACAGGCGGTCAGCGGCCCATGCGCCGCTCAGCCCCATCCAATTGCGCACATCATCGCCGGACGCTGCGGTAGAGGGTGAAGGATCGGTCTGGGTGTAGCTGACCAGTGCCAGCGACAGGAAGATCAGCAGGGCGACCAGAGCAATTGCGCCGGTTACTTGCAACGCGCGGTGGGCAGAGCGCCGGAATGTGGCGCGCCAATCGGCCTTTCCCCGAACGGGGGTGGTGTTTGCGCTTTTGCTGTTTAACGCCCGCGACGCCATGAATTTTCTCCTAGAAAATCACCATGAATCGCGCAGGACTCGCTCGTCAAGGGGGGATCGATAGAAGGAGTC
>CAZAIG010000202.1:0-2535 GCA_964485135.1 uncultured Porphyrobacter sp.
AGGGATTGCCTTGAGCTTGTTTGAGGCCAAGTGAAATGCGGCGTTTGTCGCTGTCGACTTCGAGGACAAGAACGTCGACTTCCTGGCTGGTTGATACGATTTTGCCAGGGTGAACGTTTTTCTTCGTCCAGCTCATTTCAGAGACGTGGACCAGACCTTCGATACCGGCTTCCAGCTCAACAAACGCGCCATATTCGGTGATGTTGGTGACTGTACCTGACAGTTTCGCGCCGAGCGGATACTTCGCCGCCACGCCGTCCCATGGATCGCTTTCCAGCTGCTTCATGCCGAGGCTGATGCGCTGGGTTTCATTGTTGATGCGCACGATTTGCACTTTCACCGACTGACCAATTTCGATCAGCTCTGATGGGTGATTAACGCGCTTATAGCTCATGTCGGTCACGTGGAGCAGGCCGTCAATGCCGCCCAGATCAACAAAGGCACCGTAATCGGTGATGTTCTTCACAACGCCGTCGATCACTTGACCTTCGGCCAGCTTGTCAATCAGTTCGCTGCGCTGCTCTGCACGGGTTTCTTCGAGCACCGCGCGTCGCGAGACGACGATATTGCCGCGGCGGCGATCCATTTTTAGGATTTGGAACGGTTGAGGCACATCCATTAGCGGTGCAACATCGCGCACAGGGCGGATGTCGACTTGCGATCCGGGAAGGAATGCTACGGCGCCGTCGAGGTCGACAGTAAAGCCGCCTTTGACGCGGCCAAAAATGCGGCCTTCGACGCGGGCGCTTTCGCCAAATTCGTTTTCGAGCTTATCCCAAGCCGCTTCGCGGCGAGCGCGGTCACGGCTGAGCATCGCTTCACCATCGGCATTTTCGACGCGGTCGACGTACACTTCAACCTCGCCGCCGACTTCGAGGCCGTGCGGTTCATCACCGCGAGCAAATTCTCTAAGGGAGATACGGCCTTCGGATTTGAGGCCCACATCGATTACGGCCATGCCGTTTTCAATCGCTGTGATGGTGCCCATTACGACGCGGCCTTCAAAGCCCTGATCGCCGGCACCGCCGAGTTGTTCGTTAAGAAGCGCTTCAAAATCGTCGCGCGTTGGATTGGCTGATGATGCCATAGTGAGGGAGTTTCCTCTATGTGTTTGCTACCGGCCACCGGTTTCGAGCAGGTGCTCTTTCCGGGGTCTTAAACCGTCTCCAAGGCGGGATTGCCAAGGCGCACGGGGCAAGAGGGCCGTAATCCGCATGGAGCCGAATGCCGCCAAGCAGGTTCGCCGTTATCGAATGACTTGGGTGAACGGATGCGCGCCTAGGGCACAGAAGCGCGAAACGCAAGGGAAATACGCCTTAGCGCACCGCGCTTTGAACTGCCTCAATCGCCGCTTCAATTGCTTGTTCGCGGCCAAAGCTGGTGGTGTCGAACTGAATCGCTTCAGTAGCCGGTTTGAGCGGCGCATCGGCCCGGTTCATATCGCGCGCGTCGCGCTCTGCGATCATGCTTTCGACCTGCTCTAAAGTCAGATCGCGGCCTTGATCGAGCAATTCTTGCCAGCGGCGTTTGGCGCGCGCTTCTATGCTGGCTGTGACGAACAGTTTCACTGCGGCATCGGGCGCTACAACGGTGCCAATATCGCGCCCGTCCAATACTGCGCCGCCGTCTTGCTCGGCAAAGTCACGTTGGCGCTGAAAGAGCGCTTTGCGCACTGCGGGCTGAACCGAAACTTTGCTGGCGAAATTGCCGGTCACTTCGTTGCGCAGCTCAGGATCATCGAGCAGCGCGTCGGGAAAGGTGCAAGCAGCCAGCGCGTCTTTTGGATCATCCGGATCGCCGCCGTTTAGCTGCACTTGGCGGCCCACCGCGCGGTAAAGCAGGCCGGTGTCGAGATAGGGAATGCCGAAATGCGTTGCGATCGCGCGGGCGATAGTGCCTTTGCCCGAAGCTGTGGGGCCATCAACCGCGATGATCATGACAGCAGCCTCCCAATCCAGCAGCTTTGACTCGTCCGTCACCCTGAACTTGTTTCAGGGTCCATCTCCTATTCCTCATGTGGCCGTTGGTTCCGGCGATGGATGCCGAAACAAGTTCGGCATGACGGTTGAACGGATTTGTCACGCCGCTGCCCTATCCAGCAATTCCATAAAATTGGGAAAGCTCGTCTGGATCGGCGATACATCGTCCACTTCAACTCCATTGCGGCTCGCTAGGCCCGCAATCGCCATGCTCATCGCAATCCGGTGATCAAGATGTGTTTTGGTCCGGCTATTGGCAGTGCCGCGCAAAGGCTCGCTGCCTGTCCCTTCGATTATCAAGCCGTCTTCGCGCTCTTCAATGCGCGCACCGGCTCCCGTTAAAGCCGCAGCCATCGCCGACAGCCGGTCGCTTTCCTTGACCCGCAATTCATCCAATCCGCTGGTGGTGGTCGTTCCCTTTGCCAGAGACGCCGCGACAAACAGCACGGGAAATTCATCAATCATCGACGGTGCAATGGCGGGATCGACTTCGATGCCGGTCAGCTGCGAATGCCGCACGCGCAGATCGGCAACCGGCTCGCCGCCGACAATGCGC
>CAZAIG010000203.1:0-2514 GCA_964485135.1 uncultured Porphyrobacter sp.
CTGCGCGCCTGAGGATCAGCGCCCGCCACATTGAAATAGCGCAAAGCGCCAAAGTTGATTGGATGAGCCGCCGCCACATCGCCCAGCATTTGCTCGGTCATCAATTTCGACCAGCCATAAGGATTGATCGGGCGCTGCGGCGTGTCTTCGCGAACGGTCTCAACCTCCGGCACGCCATAAGTCGCAGCGGTTGAGGAAAAGATGAAATGCGGCACGCCCGCCTTCACCGCGGCTTCGATCAAGCTGCGGCTTTTGGCTGTATTGTTGTGATAATATTTAAGCGGGTCCTCGACCGATTCCGGCACCACGACCGAGCCAGCAAAATGCATGATCGCTTTGGTGTCTTGCTCGGCAAAGATGCGCGCCATCAAATCGCCATCGGCAATATCGCCTTCGTAAAAAGCGACGCCATCAGGCACGGCAAAGCGAAAACCTGTGACCAGATTATCGATCACCGCCACGCTCCATCCCGCATCGAGCAGAGCAAGGACAGCATGGCTGCCAATATATCCGGCACCGCCAGTCACCAGAACGGATGGTTTTGCGCTTTTCGTCATTGGAGCGCCCTTAGCTTAGAATGGCTGCAAAATGGTGAAGGACAGCTTCGGTTAATCGGTTTTTGCACATCTTACCGCTCACTATGATAGAGTTCAGCATTCAATAGCGATGAAAAAGGCGGAAACCATGGCATATTTGGCTAAGATTTGTGTGGCGGTGGGAGCCGCAAGTGTTCTGGCAGGCTGCGCAACTGTGGCCCCGCCCAGCCCGTTTGAAGTCACCCGTTTTCATAGCGCAGAAGGCTTGGCAGCCGTTCAGGAACGCACCGTATTCATCGCCAGCGCACCGGGCGAAGACGAAGGCAGCGTGGAGCTTGCCAATTACAAACGCGCGGTTGCAGCTGAAATGGCGGCGCTTGGATATCGAGAAGCGCCTCGCCGCGATGCGGCCTACACAGCCGAGGTGAGCGTTGAGCGCTTCACTTCTGGCGCGCAAGGGCGGCGAAGAGGACCGGTCAGCGTTGGCGTGGGCGGCGGCACAGGTTCCTATGGCTCGGGCGTGGGCCTTGGCATTGGGATCAATCTGGGCGGCAACAAAAACACCGAAAGGGTCGGCTCGCAATTGGCCGTGATGCTGAAAGACCGCGCAACCGGCAACACCGTTTGGGAAGGACGCGCTGAATGGGATGTGTCGCGCGATAGCGAGCTTGCCGCGCCGAATGCCAATGCACCCTTGCTCGCAAATGCCTTGTTTTCTGACTTCCCCGGAGGCAATGGGGAGACGGTGACAATAAAGGCCGACTAAGAAGCGGCCTGCAATAGGGGACGCTTGTGACATCGATCACAATTGATGCTGGCTTTGATAGCGGGAATATCGAAGTTCTAGGCTTGGAAGGCGCGAGTGCGCGGCTCGCTATCCGCAAAGACAATCAAAGCGAATTTGCGCAATGGTTCCACTTTCGCGTGACCGGCGCTGCGGGCGAAGAGCTGACGCTGAAAATCTCTGGCCTTCAAGCATCCGCCTTCCCCGGCGGTTGGCCGGACTATAACGCCTGTGTGTCTGAAGACCGCGAATATTGGGCGCGCGCGGCTAGCTCTTACGATAAGGCAGAAGAGGGCGGCACGCTAACCATCCGTTATACGCCCGCCAGCAATATCGCCTATTTCGCTTACTTTGCGCCCTATTCGATGGAGCGGCATCACGATCTGGTGGCAGAGGCTGCGGCAAGCGAGGGAGTGGAGCTTACCCGCCTGACCGAAACGCTTGATGGACAGCCGCTCGACATGCTTCAGATGGGCACTGAAGCAGAGGACGCGAAACAGGTTTGGCTCTATGCGCGCCAGCATCCCGGCGAAACGCAGGCCGAATGGTGGATGGAAGGGGTGCTGGAATGCCTTACCGATCCAGCCGATCCGGTTGGCCGCTTGCTGCGCGATCAGTGCCGCTTTCACATTGTGCCCAATTGCAATCCTGATGGCTCAGCGCGCGGGCATTTGCGCACCAATGCAGCGGGCACCAATCTCAATCGCGAATGGTCAGAGCCAAGCGCGGAGAAATCCCCCGAAGTGCTCGCAATCCGGGGCAAAATGGATGAAACCGGCGTCGACTTTGCCATTGATGCCCACGGGGATGAGGCGATCCCTGCTGTGTTTCTGGCCGGGTTTGAAGGGATCCCAAGCTGGACGGATGAATTGGGCGATCAGTTCTACCGCTATCAAGCGATCCTCGACCGCCGCACGCCCGATTTCCAGACCAAGCTGGGCTATCCCAAAGCGCCCGCTGGCCGCGCCAATCTGGGCATTAGCACCAATCTGGTGGCCGAGCGTTACGGGGCCTGCGCGATGACTTTGGAAATGCCTTACAAGGATTTGGCCGACGCGCCCGAACCTGAGCAAGGCTGGTCGCCGGAGCGCTGCAAATTGCTGGGCCGCGATTGCATGGCCGCGCTGCTCGAATGGCTGGAAACAGACGCCTAGCCGAAACGAGGTTTTACATCTTTACGCCTTCGCGTTCAGC
>CAZAIG010000204.1:0-2494 GCA_964485135.1 uncultured Porphyrobacter sp.
AGCCGCGCGCAGATGAACATGCTGCCGCGCCTCAAGCCGCGCGAGTTCTATGACCTTGTGATTCAGGTAGCGATTGTGCGCCCCGGGCCAATCCAGGGCGATATGGTGCATCCTTATCTCAAACGACGCAGAGGGGCAGAGCCGGTCGAAATCCCTGCGCCGTCGCCCAAACATGGCCCGCCTGATGAGCTGTCCAGCATTTTGGAGCGCACGCTAGGCGTCCCGATCTTTCAGGAACAAGCGATGAAGATCGCGCTGGATGCCGCGAAATTCTCGTCGCTTGAGGCCAACCGATTGCGCAAAGCGATGGCGACCTTTCGTTCGCGCGGGATGGTCCACGAATTGCAAGATATGATGGTCGGACGGATGATTGAACGCGGCTATGATCCCGATTTTGCCGAGCGGTGCTTCAACCAGATTAAGGGTTTTGGCGAGTATGGCTTTCCTGAAAGCCATGCGGCCAGCTTCGCGCATCTGGTCTATGTCTCCAGCTGGTTGAAATGCCATTTCCCTGCCGCTTTTGCGGCGGCGCTCCTCAATTCGCAGCCCATGGGCTTTTATGCACCAGCCCAGATTGTGCGTGATGCAAAGGAGCATGGGGTGACGGTTCTGCCCGCTGATGTGAATGAGAGTGGGTGGGATAATAGTTTGGAGGAGCTGGGCGGAGAGGTTTCGCTTCGTTTGGGCCTGCGCCAAGTCGACGGTCTGCCCGAACATGTCGCAGCACAGATGATCGCAGCGCGAGAGGAAGGGGGTGCGTTCAAAGACGTTCGCGAGTTGCAGGAACGCGGGAAAGTGCCGCCAGCGCATATCGAACGGCTCGCCAGCGCAGATTGCTTTACCTCGCTTGCCCTCTCGCGCCGCCAAGCCTTGTGGGATGCGCGCAGCCTGATCGCAGTGCCTGATTTGCCGCTGTTTAAAGCTGCCGAAGAGCGCGATGAAGGTGCAGAGAAAGCGCGCACGCAGCTGCCTGAAATGCCTCTCTCAGAAGAGGTTGTGAATGATTACCAGACCACGCGGCTCTCCTTAAAAGCGCATCCGATGGCGTTTCTGCGCGCCGATTTGGGTGATCGCGGCTTTGTGAAAGCGTGCGACTTAAGGGAGCGCAAATTTCGCAGTATGGTGCAGGTCGCCGGTGTCGTCCTCATCCGCCAGCGTCCGGGCAGTGCAAAGGGCGTGTGCTTCATCACGCTGGAGGATGAAACGGGCGTGGTGAATCTTGTTGTGTGGCCCGATCTGATGGCGAAGCAGCGCCGCGTCATCATGGGCGCGCGCCTGATGGAAGTGCGCGGGCGGGTCGAATATGATGATGAAGTGATCCATGTGATCGCGCATCACCTGACCGATGCGACAGACCGCTTGCACAGCCTATCCGATGATATGCTGAACGCGCCGCTGGCCCGCGCCGATCATGTGAAGCATCCGCTTCCCGGTGGACGCACCATGTCGACGATGACGAGCGCTGATAGAGCGGCGAAAAAGGGCCCTTCCGCGCGGAACTTGATTGACGAATTGCCTGCCGTTAGGGGGCATCCGCGCAATCACCGGATCATCCCGAAATCGCGCGATTTCCACTGAGAGTTCGGCTCAAACCGCTTCCAAAGCATAGCCAGCTGATCGCACCGTACGGATCGGGTCTTCTGTCCCATCAACCTTAATCGCTTTACGCAGCCGCCGGATATGCACATCCACTGTCCGCAATTCGATATCGCTACCGGTTCCCCAGACAGCATCGAGCAATTGCCCTCTGCTAAAGACGCGGCCCGGGCTTTCCATGAAGAACTGCAAAAGGCGGTATTCGGTCGGACCAAGCTGCAAATCCGTGCCCGCACGCATCACCTTATGCGCGACCGGATCAAGCGTGATATCGCCCACTTTGACGCTCTCGCCAGCAAGGGCAGGGCGTATGCGGCGCATTACCGCTGCGACCCGGGCGAGCAATTCGCGCGGGGAAAACGGCTTGGTCAGATAATCATCTGCGCCCGTATCCAGCCCGCGTATCCGGTCATCTTCTGCCTCGCGCGCGGTGAGCATAATGATCGGCACATGGGCGGTGTCTTTGTCGCGGCGGAGGCGCCGGCAGACCTCGATCCCGCTCGTCCCTTCAATCATCCAATCAAGGATGATCAGATCGGGTATTTCTTCTGCTG
Source organism: uncultured Porphyrobacter sp. (assembly GCA_964485135.1). Classification (GTDB taxonomy): domain Bacteria; phylum Pseudomonadota; class Alphaproteobacteria; order Sphingomonadales; family Sphingomonadaceae; genus Erythrobacter. The sequence continues at coordinate 2,151 of CAZAIG010000204.1, forward strand.
CGAGCATGAGGGCTTCATCACCATCGGGCGTGGCGCGCACGCTGTATCCTTCTGACGTAAAACGGTATTCCAGCAATTCGGCCAGAGCCGGATCATCTTCAACCAGAAGCAGTTTGGCACCGGACATGGGCGAAGACCTTTATTGCAAACCGCGCTCAATCACCGGTCATCATCGGGAGGATAAACGCCGGTTGCGGCAAAATGCACCATTTCTGCAACATTGGTTGCATGGTCGCCAATCCGCTCCAGATTGCGCGCGACAAACAGCAGCTGAGCGGCAGTAGAAATTGTCGTAGGTTTCTCAACCATATAGCTGACCAAATTGCGGAAAATGCTGTCGTAGA
>CAZAIG010000205.1:0-2487 GCA_964485135.1 uncultured Porphyrobacter sp.
ATGGTGGCGCGCGCACAAACGCAAGGGGGCGCTTCTCCCGCTGTCCTCGCCCAGATCGCTAGCCAGGCGCGCAATCTGCTGGAACGTTAGGCGTATTGGCGCGCATAATTTACGCATAGGTTCTTGACCTTGGGTCATTTTAGTCCGAGGCAGGCGCGCATGAATTCGGCTGATATTGTCATCGTGGGGACCGGCCACGCCGCCGCCCAAGCCGCCATTGCTCTGCGCCAGCAGGGGCATGAAGATACGATTTTAATGCTCGGGCGTGATGCCCATCCCCCTTACGAACGCCCGCCCTTGTCGAAAGAATATCTGGCGGGCGACAAACCGTTTGAACGGATCATGATCCGCCCCGAAAAATTCTGGGCCGATAAGGACGTGACCCTGCAATTGGGCAAGGCTGTGACCGAGGTTGACTGGATCGCGCATCAAGTGGTGCTGTCCGATGACACGCGCATCACCTATCGCAAGCTGATCTGGGCAGGCGGAGGTGACCCGCGGCGATTGTCTTGCCCTGGTGCCAATCGCAAGGGCGTGCACGCCGTGCGCGACAAGCGCGATGTCGATGCGATCATGGCGCAGCTTGAAGCAGGCGCAAAAAAGGCCGTGATCGTCGGCGGCGGCTATATCGGGCTGGAAGCAGCGGCTGTTCTGCGCAAGCTTGATTGCGAAGTGACTTTGCTGGAGGCTTTGCCGCGGGTTTTGGCGCGGGTTGCGGGCGAGGATTTGAGCGCATTTTATCAGGATGAACACCGCAAGGCGGGCGTGGATCTGCGGCTGGAAACCGCGCTTGAATCGATCCTCCATGATGATGACGGCGTGACCGGCGTAAAGCTTGCTGATGGAGAGGAAATCCCTTGCGATATGGTGATCGTCGGCATCGGCATCGTGCCCAGCGTCGCCCCGCTGATCGCGGCTGGCGCGGCGGGTTCAAACGGTGTGGATGTGGATGTCTATTGCCGCACCACTCTCGATGATATTTACGCGATTGGCGACTGCGCGGCCCATGCCAATCCTTACGCGGATCAAGCGGTGATCCGGCTGGAATCGGTGCAAAACGCCAATGATATGGCGAACACCACTGCGCGCGCGATTATGGGCGAGAAAGAGCCTTATGACGCGCTGCCGTGGTTCTGGTCCAATCAATATGATCTGAGGCTGCAAACAGCAGGGCTGAGCCTCGACTATGACCAAACGGTGCTGCGCGGCGATCCGGCGACGCGCAAGTTTACCGTCTGCTATCTGAAAGAGAGCGTGCCGATTGCGTTCGATTGCGTCAACAATGCCAAGGATTATGTCGGCGCAAGCAAGCTTTTGAAAAGCAAACCGGGGGCGATTGATCCCGATTTGCTCGCCGATACAGAAGTGCCGCTTAAGTCGCTTGTGTGAGCTGACTAGCGGCCCAGCTCGCCGCTTCTGCCACTACTGGATCAGGATCAGATACCAGCGCTTCGACCGGGGCGCGCAAGTCAGCATTCCCGCTATTGCCCGCCGCGATCAGGCAGTTTCTTACAAAGCGGTCCCGCCCAATCCGCTTAATCGGAGAGCCGGAAAACAGCGCGCGAAATGCCGCATCATCCAGCTGAAGCAGATCGGCAAGGCGCGGCGCGGTCAGTTCAGCGCGCGCGGCAAAATCCTGATGCCGCTGAGCAGCGTGCGCAAACTTGTTCCAAGGGCAAACCGCCAGACAATCATCACACCCATAAATGCGGTTTCCCATGGCTTGGCGAAATTCATGCGGAATGGGGCCCTTATGCTCGATAGTGAGATAGGAAATGCAGCGCCCCGCATCGAGCCTGTAGGGAGCCGGAAAAGCGTCGGTCGGGCAGGCCACTTGGCACGCATCGCATGATCCGCAAGTGTCTTCATGAGGCTGATCGGGCTGGAAAGGGATAGTGGAATAAATCGCGCCCAGAAACAGCCAATTGCCATGGCTTTTGCTGACCAGATTGGTGTGCTTTCCCTGCCAGCCAAGTCCAGCCGCCTCACCCAAAGGCTTTTCCATCACCGGCGCAGTATCGACAAAGACTTTGAGCAGGTTATCGGGCGCACGCGCGGTCATCCAGCGAGCGAGCGCTTTCAGCCGCTTTTTCAGCGTATCGTGATAATCCTTACCCTGCGCATAGACCGAAATGCGCGCATGGGCTGTATCCCCTTCTAAAGCCATGGGATCGCTAGACGGGGCATAGCTCATACCCAAGGCGATCACTGATCGCGCCTCTGGCCACATGGCTGCTGGAGAACGCCGCACATCCTTGCGCGCTTCCATCCATTCCATGCTGGCATGGTGCCCCTCGCCCAGCCACGCCTCCAGCCGCTCGGTGCGCACAGGGTCTTCATCAGGCGCGGCAAATCCAATCGCAGCAAAGCCCAGCGCCTTTGCCTCTGCGATCAAATCCTCGCGCATGGCCACAAGATCGTCAGCCAAGGGTTACCGGCCTGTTAACCATGATTGGGGTTGCTCCTGTTTAGTCATCGCGGTTAACC
>CAZAIG010000206.1:0-2484 GCA_964485135.1 uncultured Porphyrobacter sp.
CGCTGGACGATGATGATGATGTCCAGACCGTTTGGGGTAATTATGAAATCCCTGACGAAGTGATGGAGAAATTGGGCTAGGGGCGGTTTATGGCGGGCTGCAAATCGCCATCTGCTGCGTTTCCGGTGCTCACGGACATAAAGGTCCGCTGCGCTCCGATACTCGCAGCTAACGATTTTCGCCGAACCCTAAACCACCCCTCGGCGTTTCAGCGACTGTTCTTGTGAGGAAGACCACCAGCCTGCTCTGCCATCCCGCCACACTTGGCTATCATTTGATGTGGCCGGGTGGGGGAGTGGGCTGGTGCCGCAAGGGGCGGTCGGACGTCCGGCCCGCACATATAAGATAATGATCATCCTCGGCCTTGATCCATCGCTGTCCTGCACCGGCTGGGGCGTTATCCGTTCAGAAGGTTCACGCATTAGCCACATCGCCAATGGACAGATCAAGACAGATGCCAAGGCCGCAATGCCCAATCGCCTGTCGCATCTGGTCACAGCCATTGAGGCTGTCATCGCCGAGCATGCGCCGCAGCGGGCTGCTTGCGAAGAAGTCTTCGTCAATAAGAACCCCAAATCCACATTGAAACTGGCGCAGGCACGCGGTGCGGTTTTGGCGGCTTGCGGTGCATCCGGCCTTACCGTGAATGAGCATTCCGCGCGGCTCGTCAAAAAGTCGGTCGTCGGCACCGGCGGGGCGGATAAGGCGCAGGTTCAGGCGATGCTCAAAGTCCTATTGCCCAGCGCACAGGTGGCAGGTGCCGATGCGGCCGATGCGTTGGCTGTGGCGATTGCGGACGCGCATCTGTCCTACACGCCAAAGACGCGCTAAACACTTGGCCATGCACGGTTCATCGCCTCCTTGTCATACCCTCGAAATGTGCAGCAGATGGAGGCATTGTGTTTTCTTTCTTAGTACACTGTCCCAACTGTCCCCTACAAAAGAGAAGTTAAGCCCAAAATGACCATCCATTTCTATGGTATTCCAAACTGCGACACAGTGAAGAAAGCGCGCAAATATCTTGAGGCGAAGAGCGCGGATTACACCTTTCACGATTACAAGAAAGAAGGGGCTGATCCTGAAAAACTCGCCGCATGGATTGATGCAGCTGGCGTGGACGTGGTGCTGAACCGGCGCGGCACGACATTTCGCAAGCTGCCTGATGCGGACAAGGCGGATATAGATGCCGTAAAAGCCCTCCGGCTTCTTACCGAAAACCCCAGCATGATCAAACGCCCTGTGGTCGAACATGATGGCGGCATTCTGGTTGGTTTCAAACAAGACGAATGGGACGCAAAGCTGTGATCAGAGCCGCTCTGCTAAGCGCTTTTGCCGTTCTGGCAGCCACCACGACACCTGCTCCTGTCTTTGCGGAGAATGATATGCTGATTATTGCCCACCGCGGCGCGAGCGCAGAGCGCCCCGAGCACACTTTGGAAGCCTATTCGCGCGCGATTGCTGCAGGCGCAGATTATGTCGAACCCGATCTGGTTGTGACGAAGGATCTGGTGCTGGTCGCCCGCCATGAGAACGAGCTGTCCGACACCACTGATGTCGCTAGCCGGGAAGAGTTTGAAGACCGCAACCGCACTAAGGAAATTGACGGGCAATTGACCGCTGGCTGGTTCGCAGAGGATTTCACCTTGGCGGAATTGCGCACTCTGCGCGCGAAAGAGCGCTTGCCTTCAATCAGGCCTGCCAACACTCGCTATGACGGCCTTTATCAAGTGCCGACATTTGCTGAGATTATCCAGCTGGTGCGCGCGAAAGAGGCAGAGACGGGCCGCCGGATCGGCATCTATCCCGAGCTCAAGCATCCGACTTTCATCTTGCAGGATGCAGGGATCGACATGGTCGATCTGCTGGTGACGCAATTGCGCAATGAAGGGCTGGACGGCGAAGATGCCAAGGTCTTTCTGCAATGTTTCGAGATTGGCACTTTGCAGCGGCTTAACCAGATGGTCGATAACCCGCTTGTCCAATTGGCAAAGCCGGGCGCGGGGCCAGCCGATGAGCCGGGCATCACTTATGAAGACATGCTCACGCCAAGCGGGCTGGCGGATATCGCGCAATATGCCGATGCGGTGGGCGTTTACACTGGCATGATCTTGAATGCAGATGGCTCGCCTACATCGCTGGTGGCGAATGCCAAAACGGCGGGTCTGGACGTGCATGCTTGGACTTTGCGGCCGGAAAATGCGTTCCTTCCCGATGCTCTCAAAGGCGAGGGCGGTGATAGCGGGCGCGGTGATATGGAAGCTTTGCAAGCGATGCTGGCGAAGGCGGGCGTAAGCGGCGTGTTCAGCGATGACCCGCGTAGCTCGGTTGAAGAGTTGAAGCGTGCGCAATAGCGCGGCCTAGAGCGCTGCGCCTAGGCTTGTCGGGCGGTCACAATGTAGTTGAGCGACAAATCCTCGCCGAGATGCAAGCTCTTGTCAGGCCGCCAAGCAATGCCGGTGGGCTGCGACATTGTAAGGCCTGCTT
>CAZAIG010000207.1:0-2460 GCA_964485135.1 uncultured Porphyrobacter sp.
CAAATGTTTGCGGAGCGCGTTGCTGCGTTCCAAAGGCGGAATCGAAATCCGCTTCTAGGTTGTTCTGTGCGAGCGCTGGCGTTGTGAGGGCTAGCAATGCGCTTGCTGCGACGCCAGTTGCAGCGAGGGTGAGGGTTTTGAGAGGCTTGAGCATTTAAAGGTTGTAATCCAAACAAGCTTTGCGTGAGGTTAATGAAGGACAAGGTGTGAATCAGGATTGCGATCTCAGCAAGCGCAATCTGCACCATTGGCGACCAAATGTGCGCCGAAAGCGGCAGATTCCCGCGACTTTCGCCCGAAATGCGCAAGTTTGGATCAGTTCGGGACAATTTTTGGGTCGTAATGGGCATAGAAAAACCCCGCCAGATCGCTCCGGCGGGGTCTTCTGTATGACGTTTAAGCGTCGGATGGGACTGATTAGAAGCCCATGCCGCCGCCCATGCCGCCCATGCCGCCCATATCAGGCATTGCAGGACCGCCAGCGCCGCCTTCTTCAGGAAGGTCAGCAATCGCTGCTTCAGTGGTGATCAGCAGACCAGCCACAGATGCCGCGTCTTGCAATGCAGTGCGCACAACTTTGGTTGGGTCGATCACGCCAGCCGATACGAGGTTTTCGTATGTGTCGGTTGCAGCGTTAAAGCCTTGCGTTTCATCATCTTCGCGCAGCAGATTGCCGGAGATCACAGCACCATCATGGCCAGCGTTCTCTGCGATCTGACGGATCGGCGCTAGGATCGCCTTGCGCACAATGTCGATACCGCGCGTTTGGTCGTCATTGTCGCCTTTGACGCCGTCCAGAGCTTTTGAAGCGTAAAGAAGCGCCGTGCCGCCGCCTGGGACAATGCCCTCTTCAACAGCAGCGCGGGTTGCGTGGAGCGCATCATCAACGCGGTCCTTGCGTTCTTTCACTTCGACTTCAGAAGCGCCGCCAACCTTGATCACAGCAACACCGCCAGCGAGTTTCGCGAGGCGCTCTTGCAGCTTCTCACGATCGTAGTCCGATGTGGTTGTTTCGATCTGAGCGCGGATTTCACCAACGCGTGCTTTGATGTCAGCTTCATCGCCGGCACCGTCAACAATCGTGGTGTTGTCCTTGTCGATGGTGACGCGCTTGGCCGAACCCAGCATGTCGAGCGTGACTTTGTCGAGCGTGATGCCCAGCTCTTCGCTCACCAGCTCGCCCTTTGTCAGGATCGAGATATCTTGCAGCATGGCTTTGCGGCGATCGCCGAAGCCAGGTGCTTTGACAGCAGCCACTTTCAAACCGCCGCGCAGCTTGTTGACCACGAGGGTCGCCAATGCTTCGCCTTCGATGTCTTCTGCAATGATCAGCAGAGGACGGCCCGATTGCATTGCCGCTTCAAGAACCGGCAGCATCGCTTGCAAGCTTGAGAGTTTGCCCTCGTTGATAAGGATGTATGGGTTTTCCAGCTCAACCGTCATCTTGTCAGGATTGGTGATGAAGTAAGGCGAGAGGTAACCACGGTCGAACTGCATGCCTTCAACAACGTCGAGTTCAAACTCGAGGCCTTTGGCTTCTTCGACCGTGATAACGCCTTCCTTGCCGACCTTTTCCATGGCTTCAGCGATCTTCTCGCCCACTTCCTTGTCGCCATTGGCAGAGATAACGCCAACTTGTGCGATTTCAGAAGTGCCAGCCACGTCTTTCGAACGGCCCTGAAGATCAGCAACAACGGTGCTGACCGCTTGGTCGATGCCGCGCTTCAGATCCATTGGGTTCATGCCAGCAGCAACGGCCGTCATGCCTTCGCGAATGATCGCTTGGCCCAGAACCGTTGCAGTGGTGGTGCCGTCGCCAGCGAGGTCGTTCGTTTTCGAAGCGACTTCTTTGAGCATTTGCGCGCCCATGTTTTCAAACTTGTCAGCAAGCTCGATTTCTTTTGCAACGGTCACACCGTCTTTGGTGATGCGCGGTGCGCCAAAGCTTTTATCGATAACGACATTGCGCCCTTTGGGGCCAAGCGTCACTTTAACTGCATTTGCGAGCGTATCGACGCCCTTAAGGATGCCTTCGCGGGCATCACGGCTGAACTTTACGTCCTTACCAGCCATGAGTGTTTCTCCTGAAATAGATTAGTGTTTGAAAAGCGTTTGGGGGCAAGGGCGATCAGCCCATCACTCCCATGATGTCGCTTTCTTTCATGATGAGCAGATCTTCGCCATCGAGCTTGATCTCTGTGCCTGACCATTTGCCGAACAGCACACGGTCGCCGGCTTTCACGTCAAGCGGAGTAACGGTGCCGTCGTCTGCTTTTGCGCCAGAGCCAACAGCGACGATTTCGCCTTCTGATGGTTTTTCCTGAGCGCTATCTGGGATGATGATCCCGCCAGCAGTTTTCTGATCGGCTTCGATGCGGCGGACCAATACGCGGTCGTGCAGCGGACGAAATGCCATAATGATGACCTTTCTTTAGTGGTTGAACAGTGGTTTTGGCACTC
>CAZAIG010000208.1:0-2458 GCA_964485135.1 uncultured Porphyrobacter sp.
CAGAACCGCAAGAACAAGTTCCTTTGGCTTGCCGTTGCAGCCGGGACTTTGTTCTCGAAGTTCAAAGTCAGTATTTTTTTGAGTCAGAATTGACCCGCATTCTTGGAACGGCCGAAATCTATTTGCGGCTGCTAGAAATCTGAACCAGTCACTTGGCTATGGGGACTAGCCGCATCCGTCACCGCCACTGTCCCAGCACCCACGCGACTGGGTAAAGCGTCAAATAAAGCCCTGCTTCTCGTTCTCGGCGATCTTCTCTTCATCCCAGCCTAATACTTCGCCAAAAACCTGCGCATTGTGCTGGCCCGGACAACTCGGGGCCGGTGTACGAAAGCCTGAGGCAGTTTTAGAAAAACGCGGGAAAGCGTTTTGCATTTTCAGCTTGCCGCGTGTCTCAGTCTCAACCTCGATGATAGCCTCGCGCGCCGCGAAATGCGGGTCGTCCATCATGTCTTTCGCGGTATAGACACGTCCTGCGGGGATCGAATGCCTGATCATCAGAGCATCGACCTCATCAATAGTCAGCGTCGCTGTCCATTCATTGATGAGATTGTCGAGCACCGTTTGATTGCGGCCGCGCGCAAGATGGGTTTTGTAATCCTCGCTTTCGGCAAGTTCCGGCTGGCCCATCGCCTCGGCCAGACGCGCGAAAATCGCATCGTTATTGGCACCGATCATAAACGGACCATCCTTGCAGCTATAGACGTTGCTGGGCGCAATTCCGGGTAGGATCGAACCTGAACGCTCACGAATATGGCTATTATAGTCATATTCGGGAACGAGCCCCTCCATGACCTGCAGCACCGCTTCGTAAAGGGCGGTATCAATGACTTGCCCCTCGCCCGTTTTCTCGCGGTGATGGAGCGCCGCCAGCACGCCCATCGTGCCATAGGTCGCGCATAGAGTATCACCGATCGAAACGCCCATTCGCGCAGGCGGCCTGTCAGGATCGCCGACGATATAACGCCAACCGCCCATCGCCTCACCAATGCCGCCAAACCCAGCGCGGGTGGAATAGGGGCCGGTTTGCCCATAGCCAGACATGCGAGCAATAATCAGCCCGGGATTGTCCTTGTGGAGTTCATCGGGTGATAGCCCCCATTTCTCAAGCGTACCCGGTTTAAAATTCTCAATAAGCACATCGGCTTTCTCGATCAATGCGCGGGCGATCGCTTGCCCCTCTGGAACGCGCAGATTGCAAGTAACAGAGCGTTTGTTGCGGGCGATGACTTCCCATTGGACTTTTTCATCGCCAAGGCCCCAAACACGCATGGGATCGCCGTTACCCGGTGCCTCAATCTTGATAACGTCTGCACCCATGTCGCCTAGCAGTTGACCGCAGAACGGCCCGGCCAAGAGCTGGCCCATTTCTACAACGCGCAAACCATTCAACGCGCCGGGAGTGCCGTGTGCTGGCTCGCTCATTCGGCTGCCTCCGCTTGCGTGTCATGATGCCACACGGGCTGGATGGGAGCAGGAAGCCCTGTTTCTTTCTCACAATTTGCGCGCAATTCCTCGATACCGGGGCCGTAGTCGAACAACGGTAACTCACCGCGTTCACCGCGCATTTTGCTGCGCAGAGCCTCGGTCGCGCCCGCATCGATCGCGCCCTTCTCATCGGCCACTACGCCATAGGCCTTCGCGCCTTCAGCCGTGACAAGACCTTGGCGGATTTCGAGACCCACAAGCTCGGGATCACGCTCAAGCGGGTCGCCCCAACCTCCGCCGCCCCAAGTGATGAAGTGGAGAAGCTCGCCTTCCTTCACCGACACATCTTCAACCTTATTGCCGACAATTTCGGTCGAGCCATCGGCGCGTTCGAGAAGCTTGGTCGCGCGTGCACCCGGATGGCCGCCATTGACGCCCCAAGGCGGTACGAACCAACGGTCATCATGGATCGCAATCTCGCCGTCCGCCAAGAAACGATAGGTCATATGAATGCCATTGCCGCCGCGGTGGAGACCCGCCCCGCCGCTGTCCGGCTCTGTTGAATAGCGCTCGATCCGAAGCGGGAAATAGCGCTCCAGGAACTCGTTGGGCACATTGGTGAAACCCGGCCATAGCGAGTGCCCGTCCGGCCCGTCACCCAAGGGCCTACCTGGAATGCCGCCAAAGCCGATCTGGAACAATTGGAACCAATCGCGCTGTCCTTCGCCGCGCTGATCCCAGCCCGAATAGAACAGGTGGGGCGAAGAACTAAAGCCTGCTGCATTCAGGAACTCGGGTGTCCCTTGGCCCAGCAATCCGCCCAGAATATCGAAAATCCGCCCCAGCGCATGGGTCCGGCCCGAAAGGGCTGCGGGGAATTGAGGCTTGAGCAAAGACCCTTCTGGAATGCGCACTTCGATCAAATCATAGAAGCCGTCATTGAAGAGGATTTGCGGGTCAAAGACCATGATCATATAGATGCCGAAGAACATCTTGAACATGTTCTCATTGAGGTAAAAATTGATCGAGG
>CAZAIG010000209.1:0-2455 GCA_964485135.1 uncultured Porphyrobacter sp.
GCGCGGCCCACGGCGACCCCTGAACAAATGCTGGAGCGCACATTGCGGCGCGCAGCGGCGGGCGCGGGGCTGGATGAAGCGATCACATGGTCGTTCATTTCCGAAAGTGAAGCGGCGCAAGTGGGCGGCGGAACCTTCGCGCTCGACAATCCCATTTCCGAAGACATGAAAGTGATGCGGCCCTCGCTTCTGCCGGGTCTGCTCTCGGCAGTGAAGCGCAATGTCGATCGCGGCGCGACGTCTCTGCAATTGTTCGAGATTGGCCGGCGCTATCTGGCTGATGGTGAAAAGCCCACGCTGACGGTGGCTCTTGCAGGTGAGAAGCAGGCTCGCAATTGGGCGAATGGCAAGCCAGTTCTATTCGATGCCTATGATGCGAAGGCGATTTGCATGGAATTGCTCGAAGCGGCGGGCGCGCCAGTGGGTAAATTGATGGTCATGCCGGTGGAGGAAGGCGCAGCGGGCGCCACCTATCACCCCGGCCAATCGGCGACCTTGCGGCTCGGCCCCAAGAATATTTTGGCGAGCTTTGGCATGCTGCATCCCAAAACGCTGAGCTCTTTCGATGTTAACGTCCCCGTGGCGGTGTGCACGATCCATCTCGATGCGATTCCGGGGAAAAGAGGCGCGGCCAGCTTTGCGCGCGCTCCCTATGCGCCACCAGCATTGCAATCGGTGACACGCGACTTTGCTTTCCTTGTTCCAGCTGATCTCGCCGCGGGCGATCTGCTGCGCGCTGTGAAGGGTGCGGATAAGAAGAACATCGTCGATGCGCGCGTGTTTGATGTGTTCGCGGGAGAAGGCGTCCCCGAGGGCAAGAAGAGTATTGCTATCGAGGTTACGCTCCAGCCGCTTGTGACAAGCTACAAGGACGCAGAGCTGAAGGCGATTTCGGACGCGATTGTCACGTTTGCTGCGAAACAGGGCGCGGAATTGAGGGGATAATCAAATGCCGTCACCCTGAACTTGTTTCAGGGTCCATCTCTCCAACTGTATCGCCCATCTGGGTGATGGATGCTGAAACAAGTTCAGCATGACGAAAATGAGTATATCGAATGACTTCAAACCGCAGAACCTTCGCAATCATCTCTCACCCCGATGCGGGTAAGACCACGCTCACCGAAAAGCTGCTGCTGCAAGGCGGCGCGATCCACCTTGCAGGCGAGGTAAAGGCGCGCGGTGATCAGCGGCGGGCGCGCTCTGACTGGATGAAAATCGAGCAGCAACGCGGGATCTCGGTCACCTCGTCCGTGATGACGTTTGAGAGAGATGGCGTCACCTTCAACTTGCTCGATACGCCGGGTCACGAGGATTTCTCGGAAGACACATACCGCACGCTCACCGCAGTCGATAGCGCGATCATGGTGATTGATGCGGCCAAGGGTATCGAGCCGCAAACGCGCAAATTGTTTGAGGTTTGCCGCTTGCGCAGCGTGCCGATCATCACGTTCGTCAACAAAGTCGACCGCGAAGGGCGGCCGGTGTTTGAGCTGCTCGACGAAGTCGCGGACATGCTGGCTTTGGATGTCTCACCCCAAATGTTCCCCATCGGCATGGGCGGCGAATTTGAAGGTATCCTCGACTTTGCCAGCGGTAAGATCGCGCGGCCCGATGGCGACAGCCGCGAGTTTCAGGGTCGCTATGATAAGGCAGAAGTTCCCGAGCAATTTGCCGAGGATGCTGAGCTGGCCCAGATTGGCTATCCCGAATTTGATTTGGAAGCCTATCGCAATGGCGATTTGACGCCGGTTTACTTCGGATCAGCGCTCAAGAATTTTGGCGTGACCGAATTGATCGAAGCGATTGCCAAATATGCGCCGCCGCCGCGCCCTCAACCAGCGGGCGAGCAGCAGATTTCGCCCGATCATGATGAAGTCACTGGCTTCATCTTCAAAGTTCAGGCCAATATGGATCCCAATCACCGCGACCGGATTGCCTTTATGCGGCAAGTGTCGGGCACCTTTAAGCGCGGGATGAAGCTGACACCATCAGGTCTGGGCAAGCCGATTGCGGTGCATTCACCGATCCTCTTCTTCGCGCAAGACCGCGAGATCGCCGACACGGCGGAGGCGGGCGATATTATCGGCATCCCCAATCACGGCACTTTGCGCGTGGGCGATACTTTGTCAGAGAAAAACGCGCTGCGCTTCACTGGCCTGCCCAATTTTGCGCCAGAGATATTGCGCCGCGTCCAATTGAAAGACCCGACCAAGACAAAGCAGCTTCGCAAGGCGCTGGATGATCTGTCAGAAGAGGGCGTGATCCAGGTCTTCTATCCAGAGCTGGGCGCTCAGCATATTGTTGGCGTGGTTGGTCAGCTGCAATTGGAAGTGCTGATTTCGCGGCTTTCGGCGGAGTATAAGGTGGAGGCCGCGCTCGAGGCGGCTCCCTTTGCCACTGCGCGTTGGATCAGCGGGCCGGATGCCGCGATGAATGAATTTGAACAGTTTAACCG
>CAZAIG010000210.1:0-2440 GCA_964485135.1 uncultured Porphyrobacter sp.
TCGGGATCTTCGGGCGGGGCGGGGCGAATACCCTTAGGATGGCCTGTCGTGCCAGAGGAATAAAGCATGGTGAGACCCGCCGTCTGGTCCTCTGGCGCTTCGCCCAATTGCGCGGCCATCGCGGCGGCGTAATTCTCCTCCCCATCACCATCCATCACAAGGACCGGCAGATCAGGGCATGCTTCACGAATGCCGTCCAAAACTTCGGCAAAATAAGTCGAGGTGATCAGCAGCTTGGACTGCGAGTCCTTCAAGATGTAGCTAATCTCCGGCGCTGTTAGCCTTGAGGAGATCGGCACCATCATTGTCCCGATCCGCTGAGAGCCCCAAATCATCGGGAAAAACTCGATGCGGTTCTCAAGCAAAACGCCAAACGCATCATCTGGCGCAAACCCATGCGAGCGCAGCAAATGGGCAAATTGGTTCGCCTGCGCATCCATTTCGCCAAAGGTGATCTGATCGCCCGTTTCAGCGACAATCACAGCGGGTTGATCAGGGCGGCTTTGCGCGTGAGCAATTGGATGCATGATGATGTCGTCTCCCAAGGCGCGGCGGAGTCGCTAGGCACGCTCCGCTTTTCAACATAGCTAACTATGTCAGCAGGGACGGGCAAGAAGAAATGAGCGGGCAAGAAAAAAGGCGGCCACTCAAGACCGCCTCATCATTATGTCTATGTTCGGCTGGCCTACTTGCCGCCGCGTCCGCCTTCGCCAGTGGTCAAGGCAAAGCGTTCCTGCGCCTTGGACTTGACCATATAGGGGATCGGATTGACCGCTACGCCATTGACGCGCACTTCGTAGTGCAGATGCGGTCCGGTTGACCGGCCGGTTGAGCCGACATACCCGATCACTTGCCCTTGGCGCACACGCTCACCTGCGGCGACTGCCAGCTTTGACATATGCGCATAGCGTGTTTCGATGCCCGCTCCGTGATCGATTCTGATGTAGAGGCCGTAGCTTGAAAACCAGTTTGCGCGGCCCACCATACCATCTGCGGTTGCAAAGATCGGCGTGCCGGTTGGAGCGGCCAGATCCACGCCCTTATGATTGCGGCGGCGGCCCAGAACTGGGTGATTGCGCATGCCATAGCCGCTGGACAAGCGCGCCATGCGCACGGGCATAACAGAAGGCACAGAAACGGTTGGACGCTGCTCAATCGGTGCCTGCGGACCGTTTTGATCGAGCGCTTCCCAGCTAGTGAACAGCTGGCGGAATTTTTCATCGCCTCCGCTAAGGTTAGACGATTGTTCTGCCAAAGGCTTGGTCACCGCAGCAGCAGCAGCATTTGTATTTGCCGAAGCAGGCGCTGCGGCCAGGCACGCGATGCCGGCAAATGCGAGACCAATCTTTTTTACGCGACCCGTAATGAGCTCGATCAACAAAGGATAATCCTTAGCGTGCGGTATGCGAGGACACCGAAGTTATTAATCTAGATACTGCGCTTGAACTCTAGGGGCTCTTCGCGAGAATCTTGCCGAAAAGTGCGCGAAAATACGCTTTTGCGACGATGTCAGAACGTTAAACGGCGTAAAATCCTAACATGCAATCAATTCGTAGAAGTCGCGCGATAAACCGGCTGCGGAACGCGCTGAAACGTTGAATGGAGGCTTAAGCGCCCCTTTGAAGTGCGTAGAAACGAGGGTTTTCCACGCATTTTGGGGGTTTTCGCCCGAATCTTCGGCAATTTTGATAAAATGCTTGGTGCCAATCGCGACATGGCGGATTTCATCGTCAAGGATTCGCGAGAGGATTTTCACACCATTGTCATCACCCGCACTGCGAATCCGCTCCAAAGTCGCTGGCGTCACATCAAGCCCGCGCGCCTCCAGCACCATCGGGACAATCGCTAGCCGCGCGCTCACATCATGCCGAGTTTCATGCGCCGCCTGCCACAAACCAGCGTGGGCAGGCAAAGCGCCGTAGTGGCTGCCCAGCGTCTTCAATTTGCGCGCTAGCAGAGCAAAATGCATCGCTTCATCTGCGGCAACACTCAAAAAATCGCTGACGAATTCCTCACCCATTTCCTCGCCAAAACGCCCCGCCATATCGAGCGCCAGATCAATCGCGACAAATTCGATATGGGCAAGGCTGTGCCAAAGCGCGATCTGCTTTGCCCCTGAACCGCCGCCTTTGCGCTTGGGCATTTTGTTGGGCGCGAGAAGCTCAGGCCGCTCTGGCCAAGCAGGCTGATCAGGCATGGCGCAATCGAAAGCGAAGTCCAACTTGCCCAGCCGCCAATCGCGCGCCACATCGCGCGCCGCCATCACTTTGGCGACCGGATCGGCCGTCAGCAAGGCTGACCGGATGGCTGAAGATAGCGATGGCATAGCGCGGGCCTAAATCGCTTTGGCAGCCGCCAGCACTTCATCTGCGTGGCCTTTAACCTTCACCTTGTTCCAGGCCTGCGCGATTATACCATCCGCACCAACCAGATAGGTTGA
>CAZAIG010000211.1:0-2408 GCA_964485135.1 uncultured Porphyrobacter sp.
GCTTCTTTCGCGCGGCTTTGCAGCTCTTCTGCGAGTTCTTCGTCAAAGCCTTCGATTGCGGCAAGCTCAGCTAGCTCTACGTAAGCAACCTCTTCCAATTCAGCGAAGCCTTCAGCAACCAGAAGCTGCGACAGGGTTTCATCCACGTCCAGTTCTTCTTCGAACATTTTGGAGCGTTCGGCGAATTCCTTGGAGCGTTTTTCTGACGCTTCTTCCTCGGTCATAATGTCGATCTGGTGACCGGTAAGCTGGCTGGCGAGACGCACGTTTTGCCCGCGGCGGCCAATCGCAAGCGACAGCTGATCATCGGGCACGACGACTTCGATGCGGCCCTCTTCTTCATCAAGCACAACGCGCGCCACCGTTGCCGGCTGCAAAGCGTTCACGACGAACGTCGCAATGTCATCTGACCATGGGATGATGTCGATCTTTTCGCCTTGAAGCTCCTGAACAACCGCCTGAACGCGGCTACCCTTCATACCCACACAAGCACCAACCGGATCGATGGAGCTATCGTGGCTGATCACGCCGATTTTGGCGCGGCTGCCCGGATCGCGGGCTGCGGCCTTGATCTCGATAATGCCATCATAAATCTCTGGCACTTCTTGCGCGAAGAGCTTGCGCATGAAATCGGGATGACCGCGCGTCAGGAAGATTTGCGGGCCGCGATTGTTGCGCTCAACCTTGCTGATAAGCGCGCGCACACGCTCACCCACACGGGCCGCTTCACGCGGGATTTGCTGATCGCGGCGGATAACGCCTTCGGCGCGGCCAAGGTTCACAATCACATGGCCGAACTCAACCGATTTGATGACGCCAGTGATGACTTCGTTTGCGCGGTCTTTAAATTCGTCGAACTGACGCTCACGCTCTGCATCGCGGACCTTTTGAAAGATCACTTGCTTGGCGGATTGCGCGTCAATCCGGCCAAGATCGACAGCGGGTAGCGGATCAACGATGAAGTCGCCGATCTTGGGATCATCTTCCAATTTTGCAGCGGCCTTCAGGTCGACTTGCTTGAAGTAGTCCTCAACCTCTTCCACGACTTCAACCACGCGCCACAGACGCAGGTCACCCGTTTGCGGATCAAGCTTCGCGCGGATGTCGTTTTCCGCGCCATAGCGATTGCGCGCCGATTTCTGGATCGCTTCTTCCATCGCTTCGATCACGATCGATTTGTCGATCATCTTCTCGGTTGCGACAGCGTTTGCGATTGCAAGCAGTTCGGCCTTATTGGCGGAAATTGCACTAGCCATTAAGTATCAGCCTTTTCTTCTTCTTCGATTTCGTCGGCGCCCGTTGTGTCGAGCGGTTTGGTGGCGGCAATAAGCTTGTCGGTCAAGACAAGCTTTGCCGAATGGATCTGCGCAAAAGGGAGCTTGCGCTCTTCTGCTGATTTGATGTCGTAAATTTCAACCTGTCCGGCGTTAATGCCGTGGAGTTTACCCTTGGTCACACGCGGGCCATCCCAGCCCTTCACCATCACGATGCGGGCTTCGTGTCCAGCCCATGCCAAGAAGTCTTTTTCGCGCGTCAGGGGCCGATCAATGCCGGGCGATGACACTTCGAGATGATAGGCACCAGGGATCAAAACATCACCAGCTTCCTCCAGAGCGTCAATCTTTTCAGAAACCGCGCGAGAGAGCGCCGCGCATTGCTCGATCACCAATTGCCCCGTTGCAGGGTCCTCAGCCATGATTTGCAGCGCTTCACCGCCATCACCAGCCTCAGACGGCATCATTTTAACGCGCACAAGATCAAAGCCGAGCGCTTTCGCCTCGGGCTCAATAATCTGGGTCAGTCGCGTCAAATCGGGCATTTGCATCCTGCAAAAGATTTGCATCGCTGAAACAATGGCGTTTTGCGCCGGCCCCTTTCGGCGCCAGCCCCGTCAGTGTCTCAACAATGTTGGGATGCGTGGGAATTAGGCCGCTGCGCCGAAGAATGCAAGGATTAAAACGTTCTGCCTCAAAGCTTGAACCAGCAGGGTAAAGACTAGCCGCCTTGCGTCCATTCGTTAGCAAATTCGATCGAGCCTTGTTTGTCTTTATGCAAGTTTGTTTTTGGGGTTTGCTCAAACACAAGGATATCTCGCTCGCCAATCTCTTCTTCAAAGCGAAAACCGCAGGCTTTAGAGCTGCTCCAAACCACAAGTCCAAACACATCAAGCGAGTCGATTTGGAGGACGCCAAATTCACCTGGCTTCGGCGGGCACTTCAGCACAATCCGGGCACCTGATTGCGAGATATCCAACACTACGCAACGGCGCAGTCCAACCACGAGATCCAAACATGCAGAGCGCTTTAACCGCAAACGGCTCGACTTGCGTCTTCCAATGATTGCCGCTTCCATTTCCATGGCCTTACCATTGCAGCGCTACGCCAAGCCCTGGTTAGTGGGCAACTAGG
>CAZAIG010000212.1:0-2321 GCA_964485135.1 uncultured Porphyrobacter sp.
ATTGATCCGCAGCGTTTCTTCCCATTTATCAAGCCATTCGATATCCGATCCATCGATCGGGTTGGAATCGAAGAGGCCAGCATTGTTGATGAGGATTTCGATGTCGCCGCCGCTTTTCTCAAGCGCCTCTTGCCACAAAATTTGCGGAGAAATTGGCTCACTAAAGTCGGCGGCAATGGTCTTTGCATCGTTGGAGCGAGTGGCGTGACCGATCACATCACAACCGCGGTTCTCCAACGCTTCGCGGGCCGAAGCTCCAATTCCGCGGCTTGATCCGGTGAGCAAAATGCAAGTCATCCAAGGCATTATCTCGAAGTTTGCAATCTAAGTCGAGCGATTACCCAATTTAGGCGGGTTGCACCCTGCGCTGAGCGCGCTAAGTGGGATGTTAACTGGGGTAATCAAAGTAAGAAGTTTGGACCAATGGCAAATAGACCGCTTTCACCGCATCTGCAGATTTGGAAATGGGGACCAGCTATGGCGGTCTCTATCCTCCACCGGGCAACGGGCGACGGCATGGCAGTTGTTGGCCTTGCGATGTTGGTCTGGTGGCTCGCAGCAATGGCGGGCGGCGCGGGGAGCTATGCAAACTTTATTGAGCTTGCGACTTCGCCGGTTGGATATGTGGTTTTGGTCGGGCTTTCCTGGGCCTTTTTTACCCATTTGATGAGCGGCCTTCGCCACTTTGTACTGGATATTGGCGCTGGCTATGAGCTGGGCGCGAACAAATTGTGGTCGATTCTCTCACCGGCGATTGCGGTCGTCCTGACGATTGGCTTTTGGGCGATCATGCTGGCCAAGGCGGGAGTGTTATAAGATGGGTAACGGAACCTCTATCGGTAAAGTGCGCGGCCTTGGTTCAGCGCATGAAGGCGCGCATCACTGGTTGCTGCAACGCTTTACAGCCATTGGCAATTTGGTGTTGATGGGCTGGCTCATTACTAGTTTTATCCTGCTGCCTGACTTTAGTTTTGAAGCGGTCACTGCCTGGCTTGCATCGCCGGTTTCTGCAGCGGCAATGGTGCTGCTGATCATCAGCCTGTTCTGGCATGCGCGGCTTGGCCTCCAGGTCGTTCTGGAGGATTATGTGCAAGACGCTGGTACGAAATTCGGTCTCTTTGCTCTGCTTAACATCGCTGTCTTTGGTGGCGGCGCTTTGGCGATATTTAGCGTAGCCAAACTGGCTCTCGGAGGAGCCGCATAATGGTCGATACATCTGCATACAAAATCATTGACCATACCTATGATGTGGTGGTCGTGGGCGCGGGCGGTTCAGGCCTTCGCGCAACAATGGGCGCTGCCGAAGCTGGCTTGAAAACTGCGAATATCTCGAAGGTTTTCCCGACACGCTCGCACACGGTGGCGGCGCAAGGCGGGATTGCGGCTTCGCTGGGCAACAATTCACCCGATCACTGGTCATGGCATATGTATGACACGGTGAAGGGCGCTGACTGGCTGGGCGATCAGGACGCGATTGAATATCTCGCGCGCGAAGCACCGCAAGCGGTTTACGAGCTGGAACACGCTGGCGTGCCGTTTAGCCGCAATGAGGATGGCACGATTTATCAGCGCCCCTTTGGCGGTCATATGCAAAATATGGGCGAGGGTCCTCCGGTGCAGCGCACTTGCGCCGCCGCAGACCGCACGGGGCATGCGATGCTCCACGCGCTTTATCAGCAGAGCCTGAAGTATGACGCAGATTTCTTCATAGAATATTTCGCACTCGACCTGATTATGAAGGACGGCAATTGCGTGGGCGTGATCGCGCAATGCCTCGACGATGGCACAATCCACCGCTTTCGCGCGCAAGCGGTTGTGCTGGCAACCGGTGGTTATGGCCGGTGCTATTACACGGCGACTTCAGCGCACACTTGCACGGGCGATGGCGGCGGCATGGTGCTACGCGCCGGTCTGCCCTTGCAGGATATGGAATTTGTCCAATTCCACCCGACCGGCATTTATGGCGCTGGCGTTCTCATCACAGAGGGCGCGCGGGGCGAGGGCGGATACCTCACCAATAGCGAGGGCGAGCGCTTTATGGAGCGCTATGCCCCATCAGCAAAAGACCTCGCTTCACGTGATGTTGTCAGCCGCTCGATGGCGTTGGAAATGCGCGAAGGGCGCGGGCAAGGCGCAGATGGCGATCACATCTTCCTCCACCTCGATCACATCGATCCCAATGTTCTGGCGGAGCGTCTGCCCGGCATTACCGAGAGCGGCAAGATTTTCGCAGGCGTTGATCTGACCCGGCAGCCACTGCCTGTGACCCCGACGGTCCACTATAATATGGGCGGTATTCCGTGCAATTATCACGGGCAAGT
>CAZAIG010000213.1:0-2302 GCA_964485135.1 uncultured Porphyrobacter sp.
AGAACAAAGTCCCGGCTGCAACGGCAAGCCAAAGGAACTTGTTCTTGCGGTTCTGACGATGGACAAGCGTAGGTGTTGGTTTGCTTTTTCCGTCTCTCTCAAAAGCCTGCGATTGGAATTCCGATCGTCATCACAGGATCGCCTTCGCGCATCGATGGGCCACGCTTTCCGTACAGCGCATAGCCGTCAATCGGCGAGTACAGCCGCTGGACCTCTTTGCCCGTGTAGTCGCGGATCGTTCCGATCAGGTCTCCCTCGAACACATAGCGGCGATCCAGATCGACCGGGTAGTAAATGCCTGAATACTCTGCGCGCACAGCCGTTGAGCTTTCGAAATATCGCACGGCGGGAGGAACGTTTGTGCGGGGCTTGTCCCATATGCCAAGAATGCCGAGCGCGTTTTGAACGCCGGTAGCGACCTGTTCTGCGTGTTCCTCTGAGCGGCTGCCATTCTCGCCAAGTTCGACGAGGATCGTTGGGATGCCTGCGGCGACGCCCTGCCGATTAAGCGAGCGGCGCGTGTCCACCTGTGCCTGGGTGTTCATCTTGTAACGCACTAGATTGGGGAAGCCAAAGCCTCGCGCGACTTTAAGAGCGAGATTGAAATCGGTAGCGAGCGGCCCGCCATAGACGCCCACAAATGGCTCCAGAAACTCTCCAGCATCACCCGAATGCAGATCCATCAGGAAGTCTGCGCGCGCCACAACCTCGCGTGATATCAGATCAGCAATACGTTCAGTCGACGTACCGTCCGGGCGGCCGGGAAAGCTTCGGTTGAGGTTCTTACGATCAACCGGATTGAAGTGCGGTGTGCGGTATTCGAACGAGGGGATATTGGCGATCCGCACAAAGATGATGGTGCCAGACAAGTCTGTCGGATCAATTCGATCTGGCAACCGGTCCACCGCAAGGATGGACGAGAACTCAAATCCATGAACGCCCGCAACAGCGGCTAAGACCGGGCCTTCTGCATCACCGTGCAGAACGGTTACGGGAATGAAGCTTTCCGGCTCATCGCCGCGAGCAGGGACGGTGATCCGAAAGTCAGCTCGAGTGCCCGGAGCAACACTTTGATCGGCGATGGCAAAAGCATCAGGCGCTTGGGCAAAGGCAGCGGGTGCCCAAATCAGAGCAATGCACAAGAGGGCAAGGCTTGAGAGGCTCTTTAACATATCTCAGAGAGCTCCTAGAGTGGTGGGGCAAATGCGGGCAATCCGCTCAAGAGTTCCTTATCGTAAGGCACTTCTGGGAACATTAAAGGGTAATAGAAGCCCCGCAAATCGCCGTGATAGTCGCGCACCTTGTTTTCATAAGCGATCATCGACCCGGCGTCCGTTCCAGCCATTCTTTCAAATGCGCGTTCGACCAGTGATGTAGGCGACAACCAAGAGGCCAAACCGGCCTGTGTGTCGCGTTCAAGTCGCGCTTCTCGGTATTGTGTCGCCAGAGGTTCGACTACCTGATCGCCGACTTGTTGAAAGGCGTAATACCATTTCCACTCGAAGCCCTGTTCGCCGATCTCAGAGTGGTCTGCATATTCGGGATGGCGCTTGACAAACGGCTCCATAGTTGACTCTTTGGGCAAGTCCCACGCGTCATTCACTGTCTCGCGTTGAAGCAGCAAAATCTCACCGCCGTCAGGGACAGGATTGGATGCCTCGATGGCAGCCTTGGAGATAGCTGGAACGACGATGGCGAGGGCTAACCACAGCCCAATCAGCGAAGTGAGCAGGATGGAAGGTGAAGCATCAATCCGACTGACGAGTTCGACGATCAGCCACCAGACAAGCAGTGAACCGAGCACGATGCCGCTTGCTTGCAATGTTAGGCTCGGGGCTGTGCCTTCGATCATGGCCCCGACCCAGAGCGGAACCAAGAGGAGCAGAGCCAGTGCTGTTACGCGGACAAAAGCTCTGGGCAGCCACATAGAACGCGATGACCCGGCTGTCGCCACCAGCAGATCGTGGCGGCGCATGGTTCGTTCAGATGCGCGCAGATCGTAGAGCAACAGGATCAGCAGCAAGGGTGCGACGGAGGCTGCCAAAAATGCGAAGTCGAACCGTCCGACGAGCCCGAAATCCGCATTACGCGTATCAGCCTCGTGAATCTGTCCCTCAAGCGCGAGCATCCGAACGCGGTGCTTCCACGGGCTGCTGTCGCGTTGCCCCATCGCCGCGAACGCAAAGTCGGAAGGCGGCGCGTAGGTCAGGTGGAAAGCGTAGTATGCTGCGCTCCCCCAATCCTCTTGGCCTTCCAGAGCGTTGGCACGGTCGGCTGCGTCTTCTTCGATCAATGCGGCGAT
>CAZAIG010000214.1:0-2298 GCA_964485135.1 uncultured Porphyrobacter sp.
AAATCGACGATAAGAATGGAATCGGGGAGGATTGTGTCTGTCATACCGCAATGCTTTGACTGCGGCCCGCCATTGAGTCCAGCGCTGGCCAACCACCTATGCGCAATTGCGCGATACGCTCTGGCTAAGTTGGGCCCAGTCAGTAGCATTTCCGAACCAATTGCATGCTATGCAGCCTAAATGTTGCAAAAAACGCAAAAGCGATCAGATTTATCGCATTTGAATAGGCGCATCTGCGGGCCTATCTGCGACTCATCAAGGCGGCCAGCGCACCCCTCTCCCTTTAGCGCGGCCCTCTTGATGCAAAAGCGCGCCGACCCCCAATGCAAGCGCTGCTTTTGCGAACACTGGCTGCAGCGGCCCCAATCGGCCGCAGTGGTTTTGCAGGACGGCCCCTCTTCCTTTCGCCGCCTGCAAACGCAGCAGCGAGTGAGACGCGGTCACCACTTGCCCCTCCTCGAAGGCGGCATTCCTCTCCCCCGGTGGCCGCGTCTCGATCGCGCCAATTTCCAACTTTTTGCGAAAAGTTTGACCGTAGCTGTCACCTTTTCAGGTGCACGCGCGAATAGCCCCATAACGCGCTGATAATTACCCTCCCCCTTCAGCGCGCAGGCAAAACCTTATCCCCCCTGGGTTTTGCCAGAAATCGTGAACGGCCCGGCGCCCAATCCCTCCCAAAATGCCGGTCCGCTTCTCCTAGGTGGCTGAGCAATACCCCGCTCAGACGCCCGAGGCGCGGCCATTTGCCGCCCACCTCCTGTATCAATGTGACAGGTGGCTGCGTCTCACTTTTTCCCGATTGTTTTAGAAAACGGCTCCAGCCGCTTCCAGCTGCGCCCGCAATTCCGTTTTGAGCAGTTTGCCAATATGGCTGCGAGGCATTTCATCAATGGGGAAGAGAGCCGCCAGCCGCTGGGTTTTGCCGAGCCGCGCATTAACAGCGGCGAGCACCGCATCACTATCGCCCGAGCCGCTTTCAAACCGGACAAAGCCGACCGGCGTTTCGCCCCATGCTTTGGACGGCATGCCGATCACCGCAGCCTCTGCCACGCCATCCTCTTTCATCAGCTCATTTTCC
The DNA here is from genome assembly GCA_964485135.1 of uncultured Porphyrobacter sp. GTDB lineage: Bacteria > Pseudomonadota > Alphaproteobacteria > Sphingomonadales > Sphingomonadaceae > Erythrobacter. The sequence goes on from CAZAIG010000214.1 coordinate 1,079, forward strand.
AGATCGATGGGGAAGATATTGAAGCCGCCAGAGATTATCATGTCTTTCGACCGCCCCACCAGCTCGACAAAACCGTCTTCATCAACGCGCCCAATATCGCCCATACGCTGCCATGGGATGCCGGTTTCAGGATCGGTCCAATATCCTTCCTGCGTTTTGCCAGGCTGGTTTTTGTATCCGCTCATCATGGTTTGAGAGAGGCCAATGAGATTACCCGCTTCTCCGGGCGCAACGGGATTGTCGGCATCATCCAGGACTTTCAGCTCGCTTCCCGGTGCAGGCCGCCCAACCGTGTGGAGCTTGTCAGGGAACTCATGGCACGCGAGCAGGCAGACAACGCCGCCCTCGGTCATCGAGTAAATCTCGATGAGGCCGCCCGGCATCCGCTCCAACACTTCGCGTTTCAGCTCGGCGGAAAAGGGCGCTGAGGTGCAATATTTCAGAGCCAGCGAAGTGAGGTCAAAATCATCAAACCCATCAAAATCCATCAGCCGCTGATATTGCACTGGGACCAGCATGGTGGTGGTAATCCGGTGCGTCTGCGCAAGGTCCAGCCAGCGCGCGCAATCAAACTTGCCCATGATGGTCAGCTCACCGCCAGCGAGCATTGTCGCAAGGAAGCTGACCATGGTCGTGTTGGAATAAAGCGGGGTTGAGGCAAGGCTGCGCACGTCCAATCCAGCCGCTAGATAACTCATCGCGGTGGGTGCAAATTGCCGCCAGCGCATTTGGTGCGAATGGACGATGCCCTTGGGCGTGCCCGTGGTTCCGCTGGAATAGATGATGTTGAAGGGGTGCTTTGGATCATGCATCACTGGCGGCGCGGCAGTGCCGCTCGGTGCCATCCATGCGTCGAGCTCTTCCAGAGCGATATGGTCGAGATCGGATGCAAACTCTGCGCCCAGTTCGGCAGATTTCGCTCCATCGATAAAAAGGTGGCTAGCGCCGCTATCACGCGCCATCCCGGCAAGCTGAGCGGGCGATGCGCTGGTGGTAAGCGGCGCTGCCACACCGCCAGCGCGAACAGCGGCCAGAAAGACCAGAGCATAATTGATGCAGGACGTGCCAAGGATTGCGACCGATTGCTGCGGCTTGAGCCCGCTTTCAATCAGCTTTGCAGCCAGCCTTGCGGTGCGGTCCTCCAGCTCAGCCCAAGTGACCTCTCCCGCATCATCGCGCATCGCGACTTTGTCAGGGTGCGCCGCCGCCCAATCACTCAA
>CAZAIG010000215.1:0-2284 GCA_964485135.1 uncultured Porphyrobacter sp.
AAGAACTGGCTGTTCGCGCTATCGGGCATCTGGCTACGCGCCATGGAGCAGGTGCCGCGAACATGCGGCTCTGCGTTGAACTCGGCTTTCAAATCGGGCTTATCGCTGCCGCCCATGCCAGTGCCTGTTGGATCGCCGCCCTGCGCCATAAAGCCGTCAATCACGCGGTGAAACACCACGCCATCGTAAAAGCCTTCGCTCGCCAGTTCAGAAATGCGGGCCACGTGGCCGGGCGCAAGATCAGGGCGCAGTTTGATCACAACGTCGCCAGATTCGAGGGTAAAGGTGAGTGTATCGGCCATTATTCGTGTCTCCATGAATTGCGTTTGCCAGCTCTTTAGCAGTCTAAACGCAGCTGTCACGGCTTGCTTTTCCTGTTCTGCCCCCTAGACCCAAACCCATGAGCGAAGCGGGCCGCCCTGATGACACCACCGTGCTGCTGGATACAGCCGATGATGCGCGCCCCGATGACCGGATCGATGATGAGCGGCATGATGAGGAAAACCGGCTGAAACCCGCCTATGTAAAGGCTGTGCGCGATGCGCTGGAGGCGCAGGACACGCCAGCGGTCTATGATCTGGTCGAGCCGCTCCACCCCGCAGACGTTGCCGATTTGCTCGAATTGTTTGAGCGCGATGAGCGCGCCGATCTGACCGCAGCGATCACCGATTTGATGAGCAGCGATGTGGTCGCAGAGCTCAACGATTTCGTGCGCGAAGATATGATGGAGGCGCTGGAACCAGAAGCCGTCGCCACCATCGTTGAGCAGCTCGAAACCGATGATGCGGTGCAGCTGATCGAAGACCTGGATGAAAGCGATCAGCAAGCCATTCTGGCCGAGGTTGAGGCAGAAGACCGCGCTGCGATTGAAACCGCGCTGTCCTATCCAGAGGAAACCGCTGGCCGCTTGATGAACCGCAATTTCGTTGCGGTGCCTGAACATATGAGCGTCGGACAGCTGATCGATTTCCTGCGCGAAGAGGCGGCAGGTGGCAGTGATTACGCTGAGGATTTCTGGGAGGTCTTCGTCGTTGATGAACGCCACCATCCGGTCGGCACTTGCGAGCTTTCGTGGATATTGCGCACGCCGCGCCATATCGCGCTGACCGATGTGATGAAGCGCGATCAAACGCTGATCCCGGTTACGATGGATCAGGAAGAACTGGGCCTGATGTTCGAGAAATACGATCTCATCTCGGCCGCTGTTGTCGATAAAGGCGGGCGTTTGGTCGGTCAGATGACGGTGGATGATGTGGTTCACATCATCTCAGAAGAGGCTGGCGAGGATGCGCTGCTGCTCTCTGGCGCGGGCGATGGCGATATTAACGAACCCATTCGCGAAGCTTACTCCAGCCGTGTGCGCTGGCTGATTGCGAACCTCGGCACGGCGGTGGTTGCCTCAGTCATAATCTGGGCGTTTGGCGCAGCGATTGAAAAGCTGGTCGCGCTCGCCGTTCTGATGCCGATTGTCGCGAGCATTGGCGGCAATGCGGGCACGCAGACAATGGCAGTGGCCGTGCGCGCGATTGCCACCAATCAGCTAACCCGCGCGAACACATGGCGGATCGTCTGGCGCGAATTGCGCGTGGCGGTACTCAATGGGGCGACCATCGCGGTGCTGATCGGAATTGCCACGGGGCTGATCTTTACGCCGATGATGGGCGTAGTGATCGCAGCGGCCATGGTGATCAACATTATCGTCGCAGGCCTCGCGGGCGTGCTGGTGCCGGTGATTTTCGAACGGCTCGATCAGGATCCGGCGGTCGCATCCTCCGTCTTTGTCACGATGATCACCGACTCCATGGGGTTCTTCGCCTTCCTCGGCCTTGCCGTGCTGTCTGGATTGGTCGGGTAAGCGCATGGAAGAACCAAAACCGAAAAAACGCCGCCGCCGAAAGAAATCCGCCGCGCCCGATCCAAATGGCGCGCCGCTCCACATGACCAAAATCGCGTTCGGCGCGAAGAGCTGGGAAGACCTCGCCAGCTGGTATGAACGCAATGACCAGCCCAAGCGGCTCACCACCAAATATCGCCCGACCCGCCATGAAGAAATGGTCGGCGGATCGCTCTATTGGATCCTCAACCACTCGCTGGTCGCGCGCAGCGAAATCATAGGCTTTGAGGAGACGGGCGAAGGGCGCTGGCACATTGTTTTGAAGCCCGAGCTGATCCGCACGCATCAAAAACGCAAACGCGCGCATCAAGGCTGGCGTTATCTGAAAGACGCGGACAAGCCCGCTGACCTTGCCGAAGGCGAAGATGTCGGCGATGTGCTGCCCGGCAA
>CAZAIG010000216.1:0-2267 GCA_964485135.1 uncultured Porphyrobacter sp.
CGCGCGGCGTTGGGACCGCGTGGCCCGAGGAGCGCAATAATGGTGCAGCGCGGCAAGTCAATGAAGTTTCGCAAACTGCGCACAAACTTCTCTCGCCATTCGCGTCATCCGGCCCTAAAGCAAACGCACTATGGAGATGTCGCAAGTTCGCATTGCTCTGTTCAGCGGGAACTATAATTATATCCGTGACGGGGCAAACCAAGCGCTCAACCGCTTGGCTGAATATCTGCTTCGGCAGGGAGCGCAATTGCGCGTCTACTCCCCGACATCTGATGAACCAGCTTTTGAACCGCAGGGTGATCTGATCAGCGTGCCGAGCCTGCCCATTCCGGGCCGGTCAGAATACAAATTTCCCTTTGGCCTGAGCCGGGCAAACCGAGAAGATCTGGCGAAGTTTAACCCCCATATCATCCATACCTCCTCCCCCGATATGACCGGCCATGCAGCGCTGCGCTGGGCACAGGACGCCGACATTCCCGTGCTGGCATCTGTTCATACGCGGTTCGAAACCTATCCGCGCTATTACAATATGGGCTTTATTGAACCGGGGATAGAGGCGATCTTGCGCCGGTTTTACAATCGCTGCGATGCTTTGGTGGCCCCATCGCAAAGCATGATTGATGAGCTGATCGAACAGGATATGCATGATGACATCAGCCTGTGGTCGCGCGGCGTTGACCGAACCATCTTTGATCCCAGCAAGCGCGATATGGAATGGCGGCGCTCGATGGGACTGGAGGATGATGATGTGGCGATCATTTTCCTTGGCCGGTTGGTGATGGAAAAGGGGCTCGACGTCTTTGCCGATAGCATTATCGAGCTACGCAAATTGCAAGCCAATCACAAGGTACTGGTGATTGGCGATGGCCCTGCGCGCGGCTGGTTTGAACAGGCATTGCCTGGCGGCATATTTGCCGGATTTCAAACCGGCGCTGATCTAGGGCGCGCACTGGCAAGCGGCGATATCTTCTTCAACCCCAGCATTACCGAGACTTTCGGCAATGTGACTCTAGAGGCGATGGCCAGCGGATTGCCGGTGGTCGCAGCGGGCGCAACGGGCGCATCCAGCCTTGTAAACTGCGGCGATACTGGCTGCCTTGTCGCGCCGGGCGAGACCAAGCTATTTGCCGAAGCGCTCGCGCCTTATTGCAGCGATCCGGCTCTGCGCGCCAAGCACGGCGCAGCGGGCGAGGCAAAATCGCGCGAATACAGCTGGGACGCGATCAACAAAGTCGTCGCCGACACCTATTTGCGCCTCATCAAAGACCGCGATGCCTTAAAGGCAAGCGAAAGCGCGTGATCTAGCGAAGAACGCCTGCCGACCGCATACGCTGGGCATAGAAAAACAGCGCAATTGTTATAATCCAAATCGCTGCGGCAAAACCCTTGTGTCCAGCGGTAGTTAGGCTTTCAGGCAGGTCTGTGGCGAACCATTGAAAATAGGTCGTACCAATCAGACCGATGATAGATAGTCCAAACAATTGCACCGCCCATCCCTTGCGTAAAAGCAGAGCAATAGAGCCAAGAAAACAGCCCCACACACCCACTGCCCAAAAGGCCGATGCGATTGCGGGAAAATTATAATAATATTCGATCTGCTCTGCTGGCATAGCTGAACTGTCGAGCATACCCATTTTGGTCGTCGTGTAGCTAATCGCACCGCCCGAATTCCACAGCAAGCTCAACACGCCCACCACCCAAAGATGCCACGGCGTTTTTGCGTTCTGCGTCATGATAAGTCCCCTCCACCATTTGACTCACAAATTGCATAACAGAGAGTACAAGTTGCACCAAATGCAATGGAGATGGAAGGTCTAGAGCCGCTCGATTTTTCGCGCAGCATTATCAACCATATCGACAATTTTCTGCATGGCGGTCTTGCTGATCTTCGCGCTTCGCACGCGGTGGCTCAAGACCGCGCTGAGATTGCCCATAGACCGCGCGAGTTCGGGCGCTGCGACATGGAGATGGGTTTTGCGCAGCGCTTCAAATTTGGCGAGCAGTTCGGCCAACTCATGCCGCCGCACCGCTAATTCTGCCGCGCCCTCTTGGACGAGTTCGAAAGACTTCCGCGTCCCTTGACAAGGCGCTGCTTTGATCACCCCTTCATCGACCATTAGCGATAGAGTGGGGTAAATTACGCCGGGACTTGGCGCATAATCGCCGCCGATCATCGCTTTGATCGCCTGGATCAGATCATAGCCGTGGCGCGGTTCCTCACCGATCAGATGCAGCAGGCAAAGCCGCAATTCTCCCGCTGCAAACAT
>CAZAIG010000217.1:0-2248 GCA_964485135.1 uncultured Porphyrobacter sp.
CTAGGTATGTTTGTGGGGTCAGTCTTATGCTGATCACCAGTCTCTTCGCCGGAGCAGCTCAGCTGCAAAAGCGCTCAACCTGACGGTCAAGCTCATTAATCCGCGCGGTGTCGCGATCAAGCGTCTCGTTTTCGACTGCGTGATCCCATGCTTCGCTCGCTGCCAGCGAGTACTGCTCGCATTGCTCGGCGCGAACTTCGTCCTTGGCGTCCGCCATCGCCTGATTGATGCTCTTGCCATCTAGCGATGCCATTTCCTGGTTCATCATATTGTCGACATTGCGCGGCGCAGATACAGAATAGGCGACAGTGCCTGCAATAAAGGCAACACCCAAAAAACCAGCAATTCCTTGACCAAGATGCATTTCGACAACTCCCACAGCAGGGGCGCGATCTAACCGATATTCCTTAATTCGCTATTATCGGGGCACGGATCAGCTTTTGCCTTCAGCTAGCCCATGCTTCTTTATACAGTGGCGCAATTGGTCATAGCTGAGGCCGAGAGCCTTGGCCGTTTGCCGCTGGTTCCAGCGATGCTTGCCCAACGCATGCTCGACAATCGTGCGTTCATGTGCATCCACCGCGCCGCGCAAATCATCAATTGTGTCGAAGTCAAGCGGCACCGAACCGGAGGATGAAGCGCTGTCGGCGGGTCTGGCATCGGGCGCGTTCTTGCGATGCTCCGGTGTAAAAGGCTTCCATGGGCTTTCGAACGGATCGAATTGGACATGAGCAATCGGCTCATCCCAATTGTCCCAGCGGTAAACCGCGCGCTCCACGACATTGCGAAGCTCGCGCACATTGCCCGGCCAGCCGTACTTATCGAGCTGCTCTGCCACATGCGGCGCGAAGCCGGGCCAAGCCTCCCATTCCAGCTCGCTGCCCATGCGCCGCCCGAAATATTCGGCCAAGACACCAACGTCGCCCTCGCGCACTCGTAGCGGCGGCAGAGTGATCACTTCAAAGCTCAAGCGATCGAGCAAGTCCGCGCGAAACTCACCCGATTTGGCTAATGCAGGCAAATCATCATTGGTTGCCGCAACGATACGCACATCCACGCGGATCGGGCGCGATGAACCGATGCGCGTGACTTCGCCATATTCGACCGCGCGCAACAAGCGCTCTTGCGCGCCCATTGACAAAGTACCCAATTCATCAAGAAACAGCGTGCCTTTGTCGGCTTCTTCAAACCTTCCGGCGCGCGCGCCAGTCGCGCCTGTAAATGCACCCGCTTCGTGCCCAAATAACTCCGCTTCAATCAGAGTTTCGGGCAGTGCCGCACAATTCATGGTGACGAGCGGCTCACCCCAACGGCTGGAAAGGCGGTGCAAGCGCTCTGCGATCAGCTCTTTACCCGTGCCGCGCTCCCCAATGACCAACACCGGGCGGCTCATCGGGGCGGCTCTGGAGGCTCGCTCGACCGCATCGAGGAAGGCCCCAGACTGGCCAATAAACTGATTATCGCGCTCCATTTCCCAACCTATAGTGAAAATTCCCAATGCTTGGCAACAGAAACCAACACACTTTGCGACCTGATTGCCTTAAACACTGAATTTACTTGGATTTTTCAGTTTGGCACACCGCTTGCTAATTCATGAACATCATTCACGGAGATTTGATCATGAACGACAACAACTTCTTCCAGACCAAGCTCGGCCAGGCTGCAATCGCCAGCATCGCTGCGATGGTTTTGTTCGTCGCTCTGTCTACGCAAATGCACATTGAACCTGTGATGGCCGCGACAATCGCTGGCAACACAGTGGAAATCGCATGAGCAAACCTACCAAATCTTCTGAATTAGGGCCGGAGCGTGCTTCCGCAAAAAAGAGTCCCCCGGCGAGTTCCCCCTCGTTCTCGAAAGCGGATACGCAAGATGCGAAATCCAGTCTCGACATCGATGCTCCGGCCCAACCCTCTTCTAGTGCCCCTGCACACCGTCAGCTGACACGCTTGGACGCAGAGGTTGATCGCCTACGTCAAAGCCCTACACCTACTCAACCTCGAGCACAAAACACAGATTGGGCAAGAGCCAGCTCTGCCGCCAATAATTACGGAGTAGCCTTTATGGGCATTTTCAGCCGCACACGCGATATTATCGCTGCCAATTTCAATGAGATGCTCGACGGATCAGACGATCCGGCCAAGATGATCCGCATGATCATCCTTGAGATGGAAGAGACATTGGTTGAAGTGCGCGCAAGTGCGGCCCGGACCATTGCCGATCAAAAGGAAATGCACCGGCACACGGT
>CAZAIG010000218.1:0-2246 GCA_964485135.1 uncultured Porphyrobacter sp.
GCATCGGCGGTTTTCTTGGCAATCGCGCGCGCTTCCTCGACTTGGCTGGCGATCAGATCGGAATGGGGCAGACGCGAGGTGGCGAGCATGCCATCTTCGTGAATGTTCTCTGACGAATCCCAGAAGCGTATGTCGCCATCCACGCCGCGCACGAGAATGACCGAGAATTCCGCATTGAAATCGACAAACCCCTCATAAACGCAAGGCACTCCGGGGAAGCGGATCGCGCTGGCTTCATGGGCGGAGGCGATGCGCCACTGGCCCTTGCCATCATAGCCATCGCGCACGGTTTTTAGGATGCCGGGCGCGCCGACTTGCTCAATCGCGCGGGCCAAGTCCTCTTCGGATGCAACGCTGGCAAAGGGCGCGGGCGTGCCGCCCAATTCTTGCACGAAGCGCTTCTCATTGAGCCGGTCTTGCGCAGTTTCCAGCGCGAGTGCACCGGGGCGCAGACGATCGGATGGAATGGCCGCGATTGCCGAAAGCGGGACATTCTCAAACTCCCACGTCACCACATCGCATTGCGAAGCAAAGGCAGAGAGCGCTTCCTTATCGCCCCACCCTTTCTCGAAGAAGTCGGAGCAGACTTCAGCCGCGACATTATCACCGGGCGGGGAATAGCCGATCACGCGCAAACCCAATTGCGCAGCGGCCATGGCCATCATCCGGCCCAATTGCCCGCCGCCCAAAATGCCAATGGTTGATCCGGGTTTGAGCGGTTCCATCAATCTGTCGGATGCTCCGCCACGGCATCGCTGCGCGCTGCGCGGAACGCTTGGAGGCGCTGAGACAAAGCTTCATCCTGCAAAGCGACAATGCTGGCGGCCAAAATGCCCGCATTGGTTGCGCCGGCTTCGCCTATCGCCAATGTGCCGGTCGGCACCCCAGCGGGCATTTGCACAATCGAGAGCAGACTATCCATGCCCGACAAGGCTTTGGATTGAACCGGAACGCCCAGTACGGGCAGATGCGTCATCGCCGCGACCATGCCGGGCAAATGCGCTGCGCCGCCAGCGCCCGCGATAATCACGCCAAAACCTTCGGCCTCAGCAGATTTGGCAAAGGCGCTCATCCGGTCAGGCGTGCGGTGAGCCGAGACGATCCGTGCCTCATGCTCAACGCCCAATTCTTCCAGCACTTCGGCAGCTTTTGTCATCGTCGGCCAATCCGATTGGCTTCCCATGATAATGGCGACTTTCGCGCTCATAATTCCCCTCGCTTCGCTGCCTCTCGCTTAGCTATCTTTGAGATAGTAACGTTCACCCGGCTTCATATCAGCATCAAAGTCATAGACGATCGGCTGGCCGGTGGGAATCTCTAGCCCAGTGATGTCCTCATCCGAGATTTGGGAAAGGTGCTTCACCAAAGCTCGCAAGCTGTTGCCATGGGCTGAAATGATCACAGTTTCGCCGGAAGCAAGCACGGGCAGAATATCGCTTTCCCAATAGGGCAGCACACGCTCAATCGTGAGCTTCAAGCTTTCCGTGTTGGGAACGTCGATGCCATCATACCGCGGATCAGCACCCGGATCATATTCGCTGCCAGTTTCCATTGGCGGGGGAGGCGTATCAAAACTGCGGCGCCAGATATGCACTTGCTCATCGCCATGCTTATCGCGCGTTTCCTGCTTGTTGAGGCCGGTCAGGCCGCCATAATGCCGCTCGTTCAAACGCCAGTCTTTAGTGACGGGCAGCCACAAAAGCCCGGCTTCTTCCAAAGCCAGATTGAGTGTCTTGATCGCGCGCGTTTGCAGCGAGGTAAAGCATGTGGTGGGGATCACGCCCTTCTCGTGCATCAATGCGCCTGCTGCTTTTGCCTCAGCCACGCCTTTCTCGGTCAGATCAACGTCCCACCAACCGGTAAAGCGGTTTTCGAGGTTCCACTGGCTTTGCCCGTGGCGCACTAGGATCAGTTTTGGGATGATGTGTCTCCGTTGTTCAGCTCGCGCAATTGCGACTTTCGCTTACGCAAATTTTCGCGCAGCTTGGCCGCTAATCTTTCCTCGCGCGTCAGATTTTCTTGATCTTCTTCACTCATGTGCAACGCCTTGGCGTTATCGCGCAAAAATCTCAAGGGAAAGTCCGCCGCGATTGCAAGTGCTTTCGCGATGCGACAAAGCTTGACATTAGAGGCTGCGTTCACGATAGGCGCGCCTCTTGATGAGGGCCGCGGTAGCTCAGTGGTAGAGCGCGTCATTGGTAATGACGAGGCCGAGAGTTCAATTCTCTCTCGTGGCACCATTCCTT
>CAZAIG010000219.1:0-2187 GCA_964485135.1 uncultured Porphyrobacter sp.
GCAAGGTTAGCAGGACCGCATCATAGCCCAATGACGAAACGCGGAATGGCTTGCGTCCGAAGCGGTTTTCATATGAAGAGCTAAAGCGTTTAAACCGCCCGTCAGACACAGCAGAGAAGATGGCCCCGCGCATGGCGCTAGAGCTGGCCAAAGTACCTTCACCGCCCCAAAGCTCTGTTCCCAGGATGCGGATATTGCCATCGCGCCCGGTGCGGATTTCGGCCGCCGCGCGCGTTGCCAAATTGGCTCCGTCCGCGATCAGCACAGTGTCATAACCGCCGCGCGACCTAAGCCTCTGCGCTGCATTAGCGATTGATGTGTTTCCGCGCGCATAGCGCTCTGCACCCGCTAGCGACCCACCGTACGCCGCCAGCGCATTATTCAGCGCGCTCGCAGCACGGTCACCATATTGTCCGTTGGGAATGACCGCGCCGAACCGGTTCGCTCCCCTAGTCCGAGCATAAGCGACGGTGCGGCTGATCGATTGTTCAGGGATATGCCCCATCACATAAACGTTCTTACTTGCCGCCCGAGAATCGTTGGAAAAGGAGATAATCGGAACTTTTGCAGCACGCGCTGGCGGAGCAATCGCCGCAATATTCTGCGCCATGAGCGGACCAAGGATCAGCTTATTGCCATCAGCAACAGCTTTGCTTGCCGCACCAGCGGGATCAATCGCCGTATCATAGGTCGTGATCCGCAAGTTTGCTGCATTGGTATCAAGAAGCGCCATATTCGCAGCATTTGCAAGCGCTTGGCCAACCTCACCATTGCGCCCTGTCATCGGTAGGAGCAAAGCAACCCGGTGACGTGTTTGGTCGGTTGGCAAGGCCGATCCGCTTGGAACAGCGGGGCCGCTGGAAGGTGTGCTGGGTGCCGGACCGGTCTTTGGCACCACTTGGCAGCCCGCTAGAAAAGCAGCCGTGCCGGTTACCAAAAGAGTGCGGCGGTTGAACAAAATACGCTTCATGCTTGCAGACCCCAATTTCCTCGCTCTAAAGCCTTCATCGTGACCGCATCTTCGCAAACCACCGATAAAGCTCTTAGCCCGGGTCTTTACATCGTAGCCACACCGATTGGCAATCTTGGCGATATAACCCTGCGTGCTGTCGATATTTTGCAACGCTGCGATTTGGTTGCCTGTGAGGACACAAGAGTAACCGGCAGGCTACTCAAGGCACTGAAAACCTCTAAGCAGATGCAGCGTTATGATGATCATTCTGGTGAGGGTGCACGCACTGCTTTGGTTGCACGTGCCCGTGTTGAGGCTGTGGCGCTGGTCAGCGATGCGGGCACACCGATCATTTCTGATCCCGGTTTTCGATTGGTGTGCGATGCGCGCGAAGCGGGGATTGAAATCACCACTTTGCCGGGGCCATGTGCGGCTATTGCGGGCCTGACGTTAAGCGGGCTTCCCAATGATCGCTTTCTGTTCGCAGGGTTTCTGCCGACAAAAGAAAAAGCGCGGCGCGAGGCTTTGGAAGAGCTGGGCGGCGTTAACGCCACGCTGATCTTCTACGAAACAGGTCCGCGATTGGTGAAATCCTTGGACGCCATTGCCGCCTTATGGCCGTCGCGCGAAGTCGCTGTCGCGCGTGAAATCACCAAGCTCCACGAGGAATGCAAGCGCGGTTCGGCCGAAGAGCTAGCCCAGCACTACACAGCGAGCCCTCCAAAAGGCGAGATTGTACTGTTGGTTGGCCCGCCGGCAGAGGAGCGCTTTTCGGGTGATCCGGACGAGCTGCTGAGAGAGGCGCTCGAAACACTCAAACCCTCGCAAGCTGCTGCGCAAGTGGCCAAGGCCTCCGGGCTGGATCGAAAGGCACTTTACGCCCGGGCACTTGAGCTAAAGCAGTGAGAGAGCGATCCACCCATGACCGCTTGCGCGCTGAGCAACAGGGCCGCGATGGCGAGGCGATGGCCGCTGATTATCTCAAGCGAAAGGGATTTGAGATTTTGGCCGAGCGGGTGAAGACCAAACTGGGCGAGATTGACCTGATCGCTAAGAAAGACGCGCTGATCACTTTTGTCGAGGTAAAGTGGAGAAAGCGTGCCGCCGACCTCGACACAGCCATCGACGAACGCCGCCTTGCCCGCGTTGCCGCCGCTGCGGAAATCGCTGCTTACGACTACGCGCAAAATGGCGAAGATATCCGCATCGATGTAATCTTGCTTGCACCCGGCACC
>CAZAIG010000220.1:0-2169 GCA_964485135.1 uncultured Porphyrobacter sp.
AAGCGGACGTCAGAGGTTGTTGAATGAATGCGCGAACGCTTCAGTCTTCAAAAGACTGTATGCGATTGGACTCCAGAGTTTTGGCAAATTCGCGGGTGATCGGATATTCGAGCGCTATGAACTCCGCGAAATCATCCAGACGCGCATTGGTGTTTAACGCGACGGCTAGCCCCAGCTCCGGGTATAGATTCAACCAACTGTAGCTTCCTTTAGAAATACCCCCGTGGTGCCGGTTGGATATCGGCCTGTCCACGCCAAATAATGCCGTTTGCGGATTGGACCTCCAACCGATTGCATAATTCTGTTCGTTGACGGTACCATCCAAGAGCTCTTGTGGCGTCCAGAAAGCCTCGCGTGTTTGCTCTGTTATGAACCTGTCGTCGAACCAAGCGCCTCCCATAAGAACGATATCGGAAGATGAACCGATTAGCCCGCCTGCCGCCCACTTATAGCTATGGTTCACTTTCCTCCAGCGACGCAATTGATTGTTCTTGCGGTGATAGAAGGTTGCCCGATCGCGAACTTCCCGGTCCTGATAATCGGCTGAAATCGTCAGCCCGCCTAGTGGTTGAAACACCCTGTCATTCAGCACACTTAAGAAAGGTTCTTCTGCAGCTGCCTCCATGGCGGCGGAAAGCAAAACCACATCAAAACTGGAGTAGTTGAACTGGCTGCCAGGAGTGTATTTCAGGCCATTGCCATCAAATATCGAAAGCGCATCTTGCACATTATCATATTGCTTCTGTTCCATCACTGATTGGAGCAGGCCGCCAATATCGCGATTTTGCTCGTAGTCGACTATTCCCGCCGTATGCGACGCCAACTGCCTTGGTGTTAAAGAGCTCCATTCACTTCTGAGCAAATCAGTCATCCATGTTGAAATGGGTGCATCAATATCCATGCTACCTGCATCAACCAGCCGAGCAAGCGCGGTTGCGGTTACTGCTTTGGAGGTGCTTCCCAAACGATATCTCGTACTTACCGTTGCTGGAACGAGGTCTTCGATATTGGACCAGCCGCTTACGCCCGCCCATGCCAATTGCCCATCAATGCTAATTGCGGCCGAAAGGGACGGCAAGCCGTGGCGAATACGAGCCTCTTCAAGATGTCGCCGCGCGGCCACAGATGCATCTCGATAGCGCTCGTCTAACAGATATTCGTCATACGGTGCTGTTTGCGCTGGGGGCAATGCTGTGACGCTACCATGGCTTGCGCAGCCAGCGACAAGCCAAAGCAATGCGACCACGAACAGGCATTTGAGTCGTTGCGAGACATATCCATTCATTGATCGAGCAGTGCCTGCATCGTTTTAAGGTAATTTTGCATCGCGCTTTGACCCTCATTCGTAATGGTTACGGTCATTTGCGTTTTTCTACCGTGATAGCCCTTCGCCAATTTGACATACCCCTTGCGCTCCAACTTCTTCAGCTGTGCGCCCAAGTTTCCATCCGTCAGTTCCAAGTTTCTTTTTAGCTCCACAAAGTCTGATTGCTTCGCGCCCATTAGGAACGACATAATCCCCAGCCTGACACGGCCATGGATTACCTCGTCGATAGCTTTGTGGCTGAGAGGATTCATGATCTTCCTTTCCATTTCAGAGCCATGCCGGGAACGGCCAAGAGGAAGAATGCGGAAAGCGAGAGCACCAGAAAGTCAGCCGGTACAAGCCGGTCACTTGCAGCAAAGAATACCATGACAGCCCACCACCCAAAGGCGGGTACGAACATCCAGCGTATTGCCGTTACGCTCGCTAGAACGAAAAAAGCCGGTGCAAGAAGGGCAGGCACCAGAATCGCAGCAGTTTGCGGCTCCGGCCGAGACCCGAATCCATTCACAACCAAGAACGATCCAATCGTGATACCGGAAGCACAGAATACAGAAACGTATGCCCGTGAAACAGGGTTGCCGAGTCTCCGGCCTGCCCCAGATCGCGCTACAAAAATTGATACGATGAAGCATACAATCAACAGCGGTTGCCACAACCAAAGCAGGCTACTCGCAGCCCAATCATAGATTTCTGCAAGGTATTGAATCGCTAATGCTAGAGACGAAACGCATCCCCACGCAATCAGATGATTGCCATCCAGTGCGGCAGCCAGCCGACCTTTTTCTATGAGGTTTCGAGCCATCTCAAGCTCAGCAGTCGCCACTGATTTACTATCAATCATG
>CAZAIG010000221.1:0-2162 GCA_964485135.1 uncultured Porphyrobacter sp.
ACTCCATGCCCGGCAGTTTGAAGCCCGGAGGAAGGCCCATACCGCCCTGCATTTCCTTCATCTGTTCAGCCGAAACACGGTCTGCCTTGTCGCGCGCATCGTTAAAGGCAGCCGTGACAAGATCTTCGACCATATGCTTTTCTTCCAGCTTCATCAGGCTGTCATCAATCGCAACGCCCAGAATGCGTCCCTTCGCACTGGCGCGGACGGTCACGAGGCCGCCGCCAGCGGTGCCCTCAACCTCGATATCGTCCAATTTGGCCTGCATATCGCTCATCTGGCCTTGAATGGTTTCAGCTGCTTTTTGTGCAGCTTGGATCATTTCTTCCATCGACTTCATTTTAATGGCTCCATTTGCGCTCATTGGACCGAGCGACATTGTCTTTGGGGGAAAGGATTTCCGCCTCGGGGAAGGCGTCGGTTGTGGCTTTGACAAGCGGATGCGCGCGCATCTGTGCATCGGCATCGGCGGCCGCTTTTCGCTCTTGCTCGCGAAGGGAGGGTGCGCCTTCGCCCGCAGCGCGTTCGACCAGCCAGCGTTTGCCCGTATGCTTGAACAAAGCATCGCGCAGCTCAGCCGCGGGATCTTCTGAAATGCCGTCGACGAGCGAATAGGTGAGCTTTTCCGGGCCAAGCTCGATCACCCGTACCCAGTCGCGCATCAATTGGCCGACGCGCAATTGGCCGCCTTCTTCGACCTGACCGACCAAAGTCGCCCAATCCAGCGCGCCCGTGGTAGCGCTGGCCGCTGGCGGATCGGACGGTGCAGCGGCATCAGAAGAGGTCGCTGCGGGCGCAGGTCCCGCATTCGCGAGCTCCTCAATCCGCTCTGCCAATTTGCCCGGATCGGGCATATTTTGCGCATGCAATATCCGCAGCAATGCCATTTGCGCAGAAACCAGCGGATCGGGCGCGGCGCGCACCTCCTCATGCCCCTTTAGCAGCAATTGCCACAATCGGTGCAGCTGGGCTGCGGACAGTCGCGTCGCAAAATCTTTCAGAGCCGTGCGCTCATCCTCGGTTGGCGCATTCGCCTCTCCGCCATACACCTGCGCCACGGTAATCGTATGAGTGAGGTCCATCAGCGAGTGGATCAGCGCCAGCGGCTCTACGCCCAGCGCATATTGCTCCTCCACGCCGTCCAGCAGCGCCTGCGCATCGCCCGACAGCAAAGTGCCCAGCAATTTGCGCCGCGCGCTTTTATCCGCGAGCCCGAGCATATCGCGAACACGCTTGCCAGTGACATTGCCGCCCTCATCCAGATCCGCATGGGCAATCGCTTGGTCGAGGATTGAAAGGCCATCGCGCACCGACCCTTCGGCAGCATTGGCGATGATATTGAGCGCTTCATCCTCTGCCTCTACGCCTTCTTTCGCGCAAATCTGCGCAAAATGGCTCTGCAACATGTCGGCAGAAATACGCCGCAGATCAAAGCGCTGCGTCCGGCTGAGCACAGTGACGGGCAGCTTTTCGACTTCCGTAGTGGCGAAAAGAAACTTCACATGCGCCGGTGGTTCTTCCAGCGTTTTGAGCAAAGCGTTAAACGCATTGCGGGTGAGCATGTGAACTTCGTCAATGATATAGATTTTGTAGCGCGCCGACACCGCAGCATAGCGCACCGCCTCGATAATCTCGCGCACATCATCAACCCCGGTATGCGATGCCGCGTCCATCTCGATCACATCCATATGCCGCCCTTCGGCAATCGCAACGCACGCTTCGCAAACACCACAAGGGTCAATGGTAGGGCCGCCATTGCCATCGGGGCCGATGCAATTGAGCGCTTTTGCAATCAGACGCGCGGTAGATGTTTTGCCGACACCGCGCACGCCGGTCATTAAAAAGGCGTGGGCGAGCCGGTCGCGTTCAATCGCATTGGCCAGCGTGCGGACCATCGGCTCTTGACCGATCAGCTCGGCAAAGGTTTGCGGACGATATTTGCGCGCGAGAACGCGGTATGGCTGTGCGGTATCTGGATTGGATTGCGGTTCAGCGGCAGAAGTCTGAGCCGCAGGTGCAGGGGTGCTTTCTGAAGCAGCGTCGCCGAACATGGAATTCTGCCCCGCCGCCTCTAACTCAGCGGCGCTGGGTTGCTGTTCTTCATCCGCTTCGGGGAGGTCTGGATTATCAGAATCGGTCACGGCTCCGCTCTAAGCGTTTGG
>CAZAIG010000222.1:0-2137 GCA_964485135.1 uncultured Porphyrobacter sp.
TACGCGCAGAGGTTTTTGCGGCCACGCGCACGGCGCGCACGAAGAACTTTGCGGCCACCCACTGTCTTCTTGCGTGCGAAGAAACCATGGCGGCGAGCGCGTACCAAATTGCTGGGCTGAAAAGTCCGCTTCATATCGACCTCAAAAATATCTAACGCTTTGTCAGGCGTTTTCATCACCCTGATGCGTTTAAAACCGGGTAAGTTTCAGGCGCTGACATGCAACACCCTTTGGAAAGCATGCGCGGTTAAGGGAACGCCAATCCTGAGTCAAGCTGCGTAACGTCGACATAGACGAGCTGCGGCGCCTCTGCCTCTTCGATTTGCGCCAATTCAATGGCAGGCAGTTCGATATCGGCAACAGGCTGAAGCGGCTCAGCGGAAACAGCAGCGATCTGCGGTGCGCGGGCCTCAACAATGCGAGCAGCGCTGCTCATTGGGCCAACCCACTGGCGCATATCATCGGAATCGAGCCAAAGCGCAGAGACATGCGGGACCGAATTGGTCATGTCATAAAAAGCGCGCGCATGGCTGTCGCTCATGCCCATTTCCTCGTAGTAATCGAGGTAGAACCGGTTTTCCGGAGCATCGGGCGCATAATCCTTTGGCTCGCGGCCAAAATTGTCGCGCCATGAATGAACTGCGAATTCTGCGCCATCATCGATGGAGTGTTTCGCGCCAGCAAGGAACAGCTCAACCGCGCCCGAACGTGCTGAACCGCCGCGACCGATATGCGTGGTCATGCCCGCTTCACGGATCTTGCGGCCAACGGTCAGGTTCGCCACATCATCGCTGGTGCCGGGCCCTTCATGGATTTCAAAAACGCCAATGCCGGGAAAATCTTTCAGCATCATGTCGAAATACTGCGGCGATGCGCCATCAGTCGGGCCAACGAGAGCAACGCGGTTCTCGTCAAGCACTCTAAACGGGCCGTATTGCGCGGTCTCAACGTCTTGTTGCGGGCGGAAAGCCGGTGCGTAATACCGCTCTGCCTTAGGCTGTACGGTCACTGCGAATTGGCTCGCCTGCTCAGCGGTTGGCGCTTCGTTGATGCGGACCCAGCTCCGCGTTTGCTCGTCCCATTCCTCGATCCACGTCTCCACCGCGACTACGCGTTTGGCCGAGGATGCCGCTGGCATGGAAGCGTTAACAGTCAGCGCGCTTTGCGAATCGGTCAGTATCGCGGCATTTCCATAGGTGTCAGCACTGGCTGATACGGGGGCGGCGAGGAGGCTGGCGAGCCCGGCGATAGTGAAGATGGCGTTGCGCATGCCGTAATTTTTCGCAGGAAGGTTTTGGCATTTCGCAAAAATACATCCCTGCCGGCGCGTTAACTATATTCGGCAAATACTGAGTAATATTGTCGACAAGTACAAAAGAACTCGCCAGACTATTATTAGAGTTTTGTTAATAATTGCGGAGCGCTTTGTGGTCGCACTGGTGAAGACTGTCGCTTATCTGGGTTTGGAGGCCCGCGCAGTCGAAGTACAATGCCAAGTTGCAGCAGGCCTGCCCCGCTTTACGATTGTTGGCCTGCCCGACAAAGCGGTGAGCGAAAGCCGCGAGCGGGTACAATCGGCATTGGCCGCGATGGGCCTAGCGATGCCGCCAAAACGCATCACGGTGAACCTGTCGCCCGCTGATCTTCCCAAAGATGGCTCGCACTATGATCTGCCGATTGCGCTGGCGCTGCTGGCCGCGATGGGAGTGACCGATGCGGAACAATTGCAGGATTGGCTCGCTGTCGGGGAATTATCGCTGGATGGGCGGATTGTCGCAACGCCGGGCGTCCTACTCGCCGCGCTGCATGCGAGTGAGGCAGAGACCGGGCTGATCTGTCCAGCTGACCAAGGCGCAGAGGCGAAATGGGCGAGCGGCGTGCCTGTGCTGGCCGCACCCAATCTGGCGGCATTGCTGGGCCATTTGAAAGGCGAGCAAGAGCTTCCCGATCCTGTGCGCGGCGCCGCAGAGCCAGCGATATCCCCTGCTGATCTATCGCAAGTAAAGGGGCAGGAAAACGCCAAACGCGCCCTCGAAATTGCGGCGGCAGGCGGGCACAACCTGTTGATGTGCGGACCGCCGGGGGCTGGCAAAAGCCTGCTGGCATCGTGCCTTCCCGGTATTCTGCCCGAGCTGAC
>CAZAIG010000223.1:0-2089 GCA_964485135.1 uncultured Porphyrobacter sp.
TGGGGCTTTATGAACCGCGTTGCGCTGCTCGCAGAAAGCCACGATCATCATCCCGAATGGTTCAATGTCTATAATAGGGTGGAGATCACGCTTACGACGCATGATGCGGATCCGGACAATGGCGGAGCTTTGTCAGCGCGCGATCTCAAAATGATCGAGGCGATTGCGGACGTGCTTGCCTAAACGGTTCTGGCCTAAATCTCGACCCCGATGCCCTGTTTGCGCATTTCCTTGCGCACCATTCCCGGGGCAAATCGATGCATAAAGCGAAGGCGCTTGGCCATTTTTCCGACGGTATAGTGAAGCTCCTTGCCGTGCACTGCATTCCACACAACTTCGGGCACGATACTCACAGGGTTCACTTCCACGCCCGCATCGATCAGCTGCTCTTTGGCGGTTTGGTTCGATTCCTCATTCACTTTGCCAATGATCGGCGTGTCGATGAAGCCGGGGCACAGCGAAGCGACGGTAATACCGTCCTCGGCCCATTCCGCGTCCAAGCTTTCCGTCAATCC
Organism: uncultured Porphyrobacter sp.; assembly: GCA_964485135.1. Taxonomy (GTDB): domain Bacteria; phylum Pseudomonadota; class Alphaproteobacteria; order Sphingomonadales; family Sphingomonadaceae; genus Erythrobacter. Next base: position 516 of record CAZAIG010000223.1, read on the forward strand.
GCGCACTGCCCATTTGGTCGCGCAATAGGCGGCTAGGCCCGGTGATCCGATGATCCCTGCAAGGCTGGCGGTGTTGAGCAAAACCGATCCGGGTGCGCTTTGTGCTAGGTATTTGTGCGATGCCTGAGCGCCATAGATCACACCTTTCAAATTGATATCGACCATGCGGGATATTTCATCCTCTGGCTGTTCAGCCAATGCGCCGCCTTCGCCGATGCCTGCATTGTTGAACACAACGTCGATCCGCCCGCCTGCTGCGTTGGCGAAGGCTGCAAGCGCTTCATCCCATTCAGCGCGGGTGCGCACATCCAATTTGTGCGAAGATGACGCACCAGCGGGCAGCATCGCAGCGGTTTCTTCCATGCCCTTAAGGTCGACATCAGCAAGGCCCACGAACCAGCCGCGATTGCCGAAATAGGCGGCCACTTCGCGGCCAATGCCCGATGCGCCGCCGGTAATAAAAATGCTCTTGCGGTCCGCCATGATTGTCTCTCCCCTCGAAATCAGTTTCAAGGTGAGACTAGCTTGGCAGATAGGCTTTGTCAGCCAGTGATTGCCCCTTTTAGGCCAGCGACATGCTCAGCCCCTTCGACAATTTGCGCGGTAGAGGGCTTCAATACCTCGCCGAGCGGTTCAGCCCGCCCGCCCAAGCATTCCGACAGGAAATTCTCGGTGATCGCGTAAAAGGCAAGATTATTGACCGGCTTGGCAAATCCGTGCCCTTCATCAGGGTAGAGAAGGTAAGTCACCGGTATATCGGCGGCTTTCATTGCCTCTACAATCTGATCGCTTTCGGACTGTTTGACCCGCGGGTCGTTTGCCCCTTGCGCAATGAGCAGCGGCTTGGTGATCTGATCCGCCTTATACAGCGGGCTCGCTGCTTTGAGTTGCTCCAACCCTTCTGGCGTGGAGGGATCGCCCATCCGTTCGTGGAAGATTTTGATCATCGGCGCCCAATAGGGCGGAATGGTCTCCAGCAGAGTTTCAAGGTTCGATGGCCCTACCAGATCAACGCCGCAGGCGAACACTTCTGGCGTAAAGGCAAGGCCAGCTAGCGCCGCATAACCGCCGTATGAGCCGCCCATGATGGCGATTTTGTCAGGGTCAGCTATGCCGCCATTGACGGCCCAGTTCACCGCATCGATCAGATCATCATGCATCGTTAAGCCCCATTGCTTGTTCGATATGTTGATGAAATCCTTGCCAAATCCTGTTGAGCCGCGAAAGTTCACCGACAAAACCGCATAGCCGCGATTGGCGAGCAATTGATGCTCCGCATTGAACCCATAGCCATCGCGCGCCCACGGCCCTCCATGCACGAGCAATACCATAGGCACAGGCGCATCGGGCACTCCGTCTCCATCATCATCGCAGCCCGTTGGCAAGGTGAGATAAGAGGGCAGGGTCAGCCCATCACGCGCTGTAATCTCGCGCGTGTGCATCATCTGTAAAGGCGCACCTTCTAGCTCGGGCCGCGTTACATAAAACGGCTCAAGCGTCTGTGCTTTCCGGTCGTAGATATAGGTAGCGAGCGGTGCGGTCAGCTGATCGTTCCAGATGATCCAAAGATCATT
>CAZAIG010000224.1:0-2082 GCA_964485135.1 uncultured Porphyrobacter sp.
GTTGAGCCATTGTTGCGGCAATTGATCGAAGGCGAGGCAGGCATTCTCTCGCTCTCTATCGAGCGTGCTGGATTGCACGATGCCTTCGTCCATATTGCGGGCGAGGCAGCGGCGGCAGAAATGGGCGAAACAGGCGTCCAAGGCTCTGGGGGAGGAGACAGCGAATGAGCGACTTTACCCAAACCTCTCGCCTGACCATGCTGCAAGCCGCATTCGTTGTGGCGCGTCGCGATTTCACTGCGATCATTTGGTCGCGTAGTTTCATCTTCTTCCTGCTCGGCCCGCTGCTGCCCGCCATTATCATGGCGCTATCCTTTAGCCTTGGTTCAGCCTCACAAGCAGAGAAAGTGCAGCCCGCCGTCGCGGTGCAAATGGCGAAGAATGATGTGGTCCGGCTTGAACGGGCCAATGAAAAACTCGCCGAACAATTGGGCGGGCGCGTACCAAAGCTGATCGTATTGCCGCAGCCAAGCGAAGGCGGTCCGGCGGATCCAGCCACCGTCCTCAGCGATACCAGCGGCAAATATGGCGCGGTTCTATCAGGATCGATCAAAGAGCCTTTGCTCACCGCCACGCCTGATCGGCTGCGCGGGTGGCACGGTCTGGTGGCGATGCAACTCGCGCTCACCCAATCGGGCGGCACCGTCGCTTATCCCGATTTGGTCGCTGAACCTGTTGAAACCAGCGGGCTCAAAACCAAGGATAAGCGCGAGGATACCGCGCAAATTTCCATGACCGTATTGTTCATGCTGATGATGATGCTGGCGGGCATGGTGCTGTCCAATCTGGTCGAGGAAAAAGCCAATAAGATCATCGAGATTCTCGCCGCTGCCTTGCCGATGGATGCAGTGTTTATGGGCAAATTGTTCGCCATGCTTGCAGTCAGCCTTGTTGGCATATCGGTGTGGTTTGGCCTGGCGGCTACGTTCTATTACGCTGGCGGAGAGATTGGCGCATACCGAGATGCGATCGACAATCTGCCGCAGCCAGGCGTAGGGTGGCCGCTGTTTGCACTATTGTTTGTTGTGAATTTTTCGATGGGCTACCTGCTGATCGGATCGATCTTCCTCACCATTGGCGCGCTCGCCAGCACGGTGCGCGAAGTACAAACACTCTCCATGCCGGTTACAATGATGCAACTGCTCATTTTTATCTTTGCCAGCTTTGCTTTGCTCGGCGCGAATGTGTGGGTAGAGATGGCCGCGATCCTCTTCCCTCTAAGCTCGCCCTTTGCAATGATCGCGCGCGCAGCACAGGACGAACTGCTTTGGCCGCATTTGGCGTCCTTTGTCTATCAAGCAGTCTGGGTGCTGATTTTTATCCGATTGGGCGCAAAACTCTTCCGCAGCAGGGTGATGAAATCAGGCGGCGGGCCAGCGACCAAACGATCGATCTGGCAGCGCATCCGCGGCGTGAAATCGGCGGCATCGACCTAACCCCTTAAGTAAAATTAGGTTCGCCTAAGCAACTTATATTGACATTGATGTAAATACGGTCAGGATGCTGTCCAAGAGAGGCACCGATAGAGTCGCCTCCAGAGGAGAGATTGATGGCAACGCTCGCTGACGACAAACCCGCTGCACGGCAGTGGACCCGTTCCCCCAAAGCGCATGAGGCATTGAAAGCGCATTTCGATGCCAATCCCGACGCGATGCCAGAACATCCGCACAAATGGGACACCAGCCGCAGCGACATCTATGCGGAGAACACGTGGGAGCCGATCTTTGCCGAAATGCGCGAAGCGGGACCGCTGCATTATATTCCAGAAAGCCCCTTTGGCCCCTATTGGAGCGCGGTCAGCCATAAGGTTATCCAGCATATCGAAGCCTTGCCAGAGGCATTCTCATCCAGCTGGGAACATGGCGGAATTACCATCCTTGAACGCATTGATGATGAGGAAATTCCAGAAGGCGAAGAGCGCTTTGAACTGCCGATGTTCATCGCCATGGACCGCCCCAAACACACCGGCCAGCGCCGCACAGTTGCCCCTGCTTTCAAGCCTGCCGAAATGAAGCGGATGGAGGATTCGATCCGTCAACGCACGGGCGAATGCCTCGACAGCCTGCCGCGCGGCGAAGTCTT
>CAZAIG010000225.1:0-2012 GCA_964485135.1 uncultured Porphyrobacter sp.
AGTATTCTTGCACGGCGCCGCTTTCCAATTCGACCGTTCAACCAGAGGATCGGGAACCGCATCCGCCGCTGATGGCGCCATCCTCGCCCCCATGCCGGGCAAGGTTATCGCGGTGGACGTCTCCGAGGGCGACGCTGTCTCCGCTGGACAGCGACTGATGGTGCTCGAAGCGATGAAGATGGAGCACGCGCTCACCGCGCCCTTTGATGGGACCGTGACCGGCCTTGAGGCCTCTGAGGGCGGGCAGGTGCAGGTTGAGGCGGTACTTTGTGTGGTGGAGCCGCCTAATGCAGCGTAACCGGGCCACCCGCGCCCTCCAACCTTCCACTCGGATCGTATCCGAAAATATTCCGGGTGGAAGGTTGGAGGGCGCGGGTGGCTCTGGCACTTCGGAAAAGAACTCATGACCTGGGAAAAAGAACTCGAAGAACTTCGCAAGCGCGAAACGCTCGCCGAAGAAATGGGCGGACCGGACAAGCTCGCGCGTCAATACTCTCGCGGGAAAATGGATGCCCGCGCGCGGCTGGATGCGATTTGCGACCCCGGCTCTTTCCGCGAAATTGGCAAGATTGCCGGCAAAGGCCAGTATGACGAAAACGGCGATCTGATCAGCGTCACTCCTGCCCCCTTCCTTTTCGGCAAAGCGCGCGTAGAGGGACGGCCCGTTGTCGCAACAGCCGATGATTTCACCATTCGCGGCGGCGCTGCGGACGCTGGCATCAAACGCAAGATGGTGCAGGCCGAACAGATGGCGCATGAGCTAAAGCTGCCTATCATCAAAATGATCGACGGGACCGGCGGCGGCGGCAGCGTCAAAACTCTGGAGCAGATCGGGGCAACCTACATTCCGGCGGTGCCGGGCTGGGGCGATACGGTCAAAAACCTCGACACAGTGCCCGTGGTCGCTCTTGCGCTTGGCCCAACCGCTGGCCTCGGCGCTGCCCGCACAGTCGCCAGCCACTACTCCGTCATGGTGCGCGGGCTAAGCCAGCTTTTCGCCGCAGGCCCCGCCGTCGTGGACGCGATGGGGGAGGATTATGAAGGCTCCAAAGACCCGCAAGCGGCGAAGGAAGAGCTGGGCGGCGCGGACATTCACACACGCAATGGCGTGGTTGATGATGAAGTTGCAAGCGAGGAAGAAGCCTTTGCGCGGGCGCGGCATTTCCTCAGCTTTATGCCCGAGCATGTCGGTGATCATGCCCGCCGTGCAGAGTGCAGCGATCCGGTCGACCGGCGCGAGGAAGAGCTGCTCTCACTCGTCCCGCGCGATGAAAAGCAGGTTTATTCCATGCGCCGCGCGATGGACATGATCCTCGATCACGGCACCGTGTTTGAAATTGGCAAGAACTGGGGCCGCGCCGCGATCACTGCCTTTGCCCGGCTCGATGGTTGGCCGGTGGCGGTTGTGGCCTCTGACCCCAGCTTCCTGGGCGGATCATGGGAGGCTAAGACATCGGAAAAGGTAACGCGCTTCGTGCGCCTCGCCGATCAATTCCGCATCCCGATCGTCCACCTCGTTGACAATCCCGGCTTTATGATCGGTAAGGAAGCAGAGATGGCGGGCACGATCCGTTACGGGGTCGAGACAATGAACACGATTTACAAGGCGACTGTCCCCCTTGCCTCCATCGTCCTGCGCCGTGCTTACGGGATCGCGGGCAGCGCGATGAGCAATGCTGACCGCTACCAATATCGCTACTGCTGGCCGTCGGGCGATTGGGGCAGCCTGCCGATCGCAGGCGGACTGGAGGTTGCCTATAAATCGGAGCTTGAAGCAGCCGATGATCCCGCAGCAGAACTCGCCAAAATTCAAGAGCGGTTGGGCAAAGTCACCTCGCCTTTCCGCAGCGCAGAGCAGTTCAATGTCGAGGATATCATCGATCCGCGCGATACCCGGCCTTTACTCTGCGAATTTGCGGGTCTCGCTTGGCGGCGGCTCAAGAGCGAGCGATAGTCTTCAATAGTTCTTATGCATCTGCATATACCGCCGCGCAGCCCCCGGCGCGCGAAAA
>CAZAIG010000226.1:0-2011 GCA_964485135.1 uncultured Porphyrobacter sp.
CCATCCTATGACAAGCTGATCGATAGCCCGATTGCCGATATGATGAATATCGGCCCGCGCGTTGCTGGCTCTATCACCGCGGCGCAATTCCTTGGCCGTTTCATCAAGCCGGGTGTTGCTTGGGCGCACTGCGATATCGCTGGCATGGTCTGGGCGGATAAGCCGGGCGCAACTTGGGATAAGGGCGCGACCGGTTTCGGCGTTCGCCTGATCGATCAGTTTGTCGTTGAGAATTGCGAGTAAAATGAACGGGTTCTGCAAGGGTTTCGGCCCAGCGGGCCGCAAGGCCGACTGGCCGCCCGCAGTGCCGCGAGCTATGCTCGCAAGGCGCGAGGATAGCCAAGCGAGTGGATACGAGCGCCGGCGCTTGAGGCCATAATGGCAAGAATGCGCAAAAAAGGTGATCTGCCGAGCAAGATTTGCGCAGCTTGCGGTTTGCCCTTTAACTGGCGCAAGAAATGGGCGCGTGATTGGGACAATGTGAAATATTGCTCTGATCGGTGCAAGAGAACGCGGGGGGCTGTTGCCAAGTGAAAGTTGATTTTTGGCAGCTATCTTCTGATCCAGTTGAAAGGGTCACGGCGCTGATTGCTGCGCGCGTACTTGGCAGCGATGAACGCTTGCTAATCGTCGCAAAGGATGCGGCCCAGCGCAAAATGATATCGCGCGGACTCTGGAGCGCAGGGCCGGATAGTTTTCTCGCGAATGGAGAGGCAGGCGAAGACACATCGCCGCGCCAGCCGATCCTGCTTGCTGCTGAAAACACAAGGGAAAATGGGGCGAGCCACGTCATCTATGCTGATGGCGAATGGCGCGATCCTACTGGGTTTGAGCGTGCGTTTCTACTGTTCGACAACAGCACGGTTGAAGCTGCGCGCAGTACGTGGCGCTCGCTTGATGATATGGACGGTATGGAGCGCGCTTTCTTCCGCCAAGAAGCAGGAAAATGGGTGAAGGTCGCTTAGCCAAAGTTCGCCCTACCTTGATGCGTAGCGTAAAATCGGCGATGCTTTGCGGCACAAGAGGGACGGGCTATGCGCAAACAATTCACTTCATCCAGCTTTATGGCGATGGCTCTGCTGCTTACCGCTTGCGGCGACAGTTCAAAACCAGCTGAAGAAAGCAAGTTCGTGGTCGATGAAGAAAGCGGCGCGATTGATGCCGCGATCACCACGAATGAAGGGACTGCAACGGTCAAGTCCGGCGCAAACGCGCCCGAAGAATTGCCGCTCGGCTTTACGCTATTCCCTGGTGCAGAAGTGGTTAGCAACACCAGCTTTGAACAGAAAGATAAAACCATCACCATCATCAGTCTGGCAAGTGATGCTGGGCCCGACAAATTGGTGGAGCATTACCGCAAGCAAGCCAAAGATGCTGGGATTTCGATCAAGCTGGAAATGTCCGTCAATGATGGACAGATGATCGGCGGTGATGATGGCAAAGGCAACACTTTCTCTCTCGACACCAAAAAAGCGGGCACGGGCCTGATCGATCCCGATACTGAAGAGATGGATGAGGAAGAAAAAGAATTTCAGGCTTTTAGGCCCGAACAAGAAAGCGGCGACGATGATCCAGAAGCTGCTTCGGTCAAGACGACAGCGACTTTGACGCTGAGCGGGAATTTCAAGAAATAGCCGCAAGGCTTGCAGTCGGGGCGGGGCGCGGCTAATGGCGCGCGCAACACAAAGACACCCCCTCAATTGTAGAAGGTATTTTCCATGGCGGTTACTCGCACATTTTCGATCATCAAACCCGATGCCACTCGCCGCAATCTGACCGGCGCTGTGACAGCTATGCTCGAAGGCGCTGGCCTGCGCGTGGTCGCATCCAAGCGCATCCACATGACCAAAGAGCAAGCGGAAGGCTTTTACGCTGTCCATGCTGAACGCCCCTTTTTCGGTGAACTTACAGAGTTCATGATGAGCGAACCAGTGGTGGTGCAAGTCCTCGAAGGCGAAGACGCTGTAAAGCGCAACCGCGACATCATGGGCGCGACCAATCCTGAAGAAGC
>CAZAIG010000227.1:0-1999 GCA_964485135.1 uncultured Porphyrobacter sp.
TTTGCAGAGATTGTGGGCTTCTTGGGCCTCGGCGCGGTCGCGCTGCGCATATTTTTACGCCGGGGCAATCCCAATCCACCGCTTCCACAAGGTTCCTATCCTGGTGTCCTCGCCAAGCCAGCGAAAGATCGCACAAGCTTTCAAGCCAAGTCGTTTCGCGTGGATTGTATGTTTCTGGCCGGGCTTTTCTTGCTGTGGCTATTTGCAGGCGGATAACGAAGAGCGAATTAGTCTGTGTCGCCATTCTCGGTCGGGACAATCTCGACCAGCACATCACCAGGCTGCAAGTTTTGGCAAGGCTCTTCCCAATAGCCGAACGCCTCGTCGCCGCGATAAATCCGCAATCCCTTGCCGCCTGAGCTGATCTCGCCAATCGTCTTGCCGCATTCCGCTTCGGTCACCGTGCGCTCGACCAATTGCACCCGGCCTGTGACCGAGGCGAGATCGGAAAGATAGTCGGCGATATGCGCACCGTTCGCGCTTCCTGCCAGCAGCAGCCCTGTAAAGCGCACCGGATTGATGACATTGTTGGCGCCTGCTTGGCGGGCGAGAAATTCGTTATCATCAGCCCGCACCACCACGCTGATCGGAACATTGGGCGCGAGATGGCGCACGGTCAGCACGATCAGGATGGATGTGTCATCGCGCCCTGCGGAGACCAGCACATTCTTCGCCTCGCGGATGCGCACCGCCTCCAAAGTGTCATCGCGGGTCGCATCGGCCGCCATGACGTTGACGCCCAATTTCTCTGCTTCTGTCAGGCGATCTTCGCTCGGGTCGACGACCACGATTGAGGCCGGATCGGTCTCGCGCTGGATCAGCTCCTCGACACTCTCCGAGCCGGAAACGCCATACCCCAAGACAACAATATGGCCGGATAGATTATCCTGAATACGGGCCATGCGGAACTTCTCCCAAGAGCGTTTGATGATGAAATTATAGGCTGTGCCGACAAAGATAAAGAACACGGCGAAGCGGATCGGGGTCACAATCACTGCCTCAACCAGTCGCGCGCTGTCGCTAACGGGGGTGATGTCGCCAAACCCGGTCGTCGTGACCGAGATCATAGTGAAATAGACAATGTCGAGGAAGCTGACATGGCCATCGACGGCGTCGACTAGCCCATCGCGATCGAACCAATGAATCGCAACTACAATACCGATCAGAAACAGTGCGAGGCCAAGGCGAATGCCCAGATCCCCCCATACAGGAACCCGCACAGCCCGCCGTAGCGGTCTGAACCGGCGCCTTCGCACTTGCTTATCGTTCATGACTCCTAGCGTTTAGGCAATTTTGACGCAGGATCAATCTTCTTGCCATCTTTGCGGATTTGAAAGTGCAGTTCAGGACGAGTTGCGCCGCCTGCGTCCCCGGCAAGTCCAATCCGCTCGCCAGACTTCACATATTCGCCTTCTTTCACCGTTACGCGTGAAAGGTGCCCATAAACGCTCTGATATCCGTTGGCGTGATCGATCATCACAACGCGGCCAAAGCGGGTGGAGCCGGTGTTCACCACGCTCACCGTACCGCTCGCTGATGCGCGCACCATATCACCGGTGTTCACAGCGTAATCGACCCCGTCGTGATTGGGCCAAGCGCGCAGCACTTTGCCATCATGCGGCCTTCTGAAATAGGGGGATCGCGGCGCGATAGAGCGGCTGGCAATGCGTACCGGTGTTTTGAAGACAGCTGGGATAATCAGCTTTTGCCCGATGCGAATATCGTTCGGTTTTGCCAGACCATTGGCGACCGCGATTTGGCTTTGCGGCACCTGATATTTCTCAGCAATTCGTGATAGGCTCTCGCCTGGCTTCACCTTGTGGCTGCGCTGGCGCGGGATTTGCAGCCGCTGCCCCTTTTGCACATTGTAAGGCTCTGTCAGACCATTCGCGATGGCGATGATCGATTTGTCGACGCCCGCGCGATTGGCAATTCCGTTCAAGGTTTCGCCTTCTTTCACAGTATGCACTGTTGCGGTCGCAGGATTGCCCGCGATCAA
>CAZAIG010000228.1:0-1998 GCA_964485135.1 uncultured Porphyrobacter sp.
TCAATCACCCGCTTGACGGGGACGAGGATTTTCATGCGCAGTTCCTTCCTGTGCTTCAAACTTATGCATGCGACCTATCTTGCGTTTACGTAAACGTCAAGCAATTGCTGGCCGCAAAGGATGCAAGTGCGATTGCACCCGATGTTGTGGCCGCCGAAATTCGGCTTGCGCGACTTATGCCGCTTCTTTCACCTCAGCGACGATCTTTTTAGCGGCATCGCCCAGATCATCCGCTGCCACAATGGGCAGGCCGGAGTTCGCAAGGATTTCCTTGCCCGCTTCGACATTGGTGCCTTCGAGACGGACGACCAGCGGCACATCCAGATCGACTTCTTTTGCGGCTACAACAATGCCCTCCGCAATGGTGTCGCAGCGCATGATGCCGCCGAAGATATTGACGAGAATACCCTCTACCGCCGGGTCTTTCAGGATGATCTTGAAAGCGGCCGTCACTTTCTCAGTCGTCGCGCCGCCGCCCACATCGAGGAAGTTGGCTGGGAAAGCGCCGTTTAGTTTGATGATATCCATCGTCGCCATGGCCAGGCCTGCGCCATTGACCATGCAGCCTATGTTGCCGTCCAGCTTGATGTAAGCGAGATCATATTCAGAAGCCTCAACCTCGGCTGGATCTTCCTCGGTTTCATCGCGCATCGCCTCCACATCCTTGTGGCGGTAAAGCGCATTGCCATCGAAGCTCATCTTTGTGTCGAGCACGAGCAACTGACCGTCTTTGGTTTCAACCAGCGGGTTGATCTCCAGCATCTCGCAATCAAGATCCATGAACGCAGTGTAGAGCTGTTTGGCGAGCTTCTGGCACTGCTTGTTCAAATCATCTTCCAGCTTCAGCGCGAACGCAACGGCGCGCCCGTGGTGCGGCTGGAAGCCTTGCGCCGGATTGATGGTGATCGTGGTGATTTTCTCAGGCGTGTTGTGCGCCACGTCTTCGATATCCATGCCGCCTTCGGTGGAGGCAACCATGGCGACCTGACCGGTTGCGCGGTCGACCAGCATGGCGAGGTAATATTCGCTTTCGATGTCGACGCCGTCGGTCACGTAAAGGCGATTGACTTGCTTGCCAGCGTCACCGGTCTGGATCGTGACCAGAGTGTTGCCGAGCATTTCTTTCGCCGATGCCTCTACGTCCTCGATGGATTTCGCCAGACGCACACCGCCGCCTGCATCAGGGCCAAGCTCTTTGAACTTACCCTTACCGCGTCCGCCAGCGTGAATTTGTGCCTTCACGACGTAAAGCGGGCCGGGCAGCGCCTTTGCGCCAGCCACCGCTTCTTCCACTGTCAGGGCCGCATGCCCTGCAGGAATGCCAATGCCGTATTTCGCCAGCAGTTCCTTGGCTTGATATTCGTGAATATTCATCTGGGTTTAGGTCCTTTGCAATAAGGCTTTGTAACGAGGAAATGCTCGTGTGAATCGTGTGCCACCGCATAAGCATGGATTGGCGCGCTTGAAAAGTGTCCAGATAGCCCCCAAACGCTTGACTAGCATGATCGATAGCATCCGTTTTGAAGAGATCGTCCGCGAGGCGGGCCGCATTGCCCATGATCAATGGCCGGGAGCGGGTCATGAAGTGGAGATGTGGGAGAAAGAGCCGGGCCATCCCGTTTGTGCCGCTGATCTGGCAGTGGATGCTTTTTTGAAGCGCGAATTGACCGCGCTTTTGCCCTCTGCCGGATGGTTATCGGAAGAAACGGCTGATGATCCAGAGCGGCTGAATCATGACCTTATTTGGCTGGTCGATCCCATCGATGGTACGCGTGATTTTATCCGGGGGCGTAAAGGCTGGGCGGTTTCCGTGGCGCTGATTAGCGGGGGCAAGCCACTGATCGGGATGCTCAGCGCGCCGGCGCGCGGGGAAGAATGGCTGAGCCAAGCGGGGCAAGGGGCAATTTGCAATGGCAAAACCCTTACCGCATCAACGCGGGCCGATTTCCCCGGTGCCCGCGTTCCCACCACTGCTATGCCCAAAGAAGACAGCGATCT
>CAZAIG010000229.1:0-1997 GCA_964485135.1 uncultured Porphyrobacter sp.
CCGAGGCGACCGGCGGACAAGCGCTGGCGATCCCGCACAATTCCAACCTTTCCAATGGTATGATGTTTGAGCTGACCATGCCCGATGGCGGCGCGATGACTGCGGAATATGCCCGCAAACGTGCGCGTAGCGAACCGGTGGTTGAGGTGACCCAGATTAAGGGGGATAGCGAAACCCACCCTTTCCTCTCGCCCAATGACGAAATGGCCGGGTTCGGGGTAAAGGGCTGGGATCTTGGCAATCTGCCGCTCTCGGCACGAACCACCAATGATATGCTGGCGGGCAATTATGTTCGCGAAGCCTTGAAACGCGGGATTTCTTTGGAGGAGAAACTGGGCGTCAACCCTTACGCCTTTGGCCTGATTGGCTCGACCGACAGCCACACTTCGCTCGCAACGGGTGATGAGGACAATTTCTGGGGCAAGCATACCGGCAACGAACAAGCCAACACGGACCGCGCCAATATGACCCAGAATTTGGGCACGCGGGTGGGCCGGTTCGGCTGGCATTATCTTGCTGGCGGCTATGCGGCGGCTTGGGCGCGCGGCAACACGCGTGCGGAAATCTTTGACGCGTTTAAACGGCGCGAGGTTTATGCCACAACCGGTCCGCGCATGACCGTGCGCATGTTTGGCGGTTTCGACTTTACAGAGGATGATTGGGACGGCGATTGGGTCCAGCGCGGCTATACAAATGGCGTCCCGATGGGCGGCAAATTGGTCGATAAGAAGCAGGCGCCAACCTTCCTGATCAGCGCTTTGAAAGATCCCGATGGAGCCAATCTTGACCGGGTCCAAATGGTCAAAGGCTGGGTCGATCCGCAGGGCAGAGTGCGCGAAAAAGTCTATGATGTCGTGTGGAGCGATATGGAGGGCGCGCGCGCTCTCGAGGGCAAAAAAGTGCCCGCTGTTGGCGATACGGTGAACCGCGCAGAGGCGACCTACACCAACACAATCGGCGCTCCGGAATTGCGCGCGACATGGACCGACCCGGAATACAAATGGGGCCAGCAGCAAGCGTTCTATTACCTGCGTGTGCTCGAAATTCCGACCCCGCGCTGGACTTTGTATGATGCCAAAAGGTTCGGGATCACTCTGTCGAAAGAAGCGATGGCCGATGCCGTGGCGCAGGAGCGCGCCTATTCCTCGCCAATATGGCTCAGCCCCGATTTGGAAGCCGGTGACGGCGCGGCTGCTGCGGATGCGCAATGACAGCAAAGGAATTGGCGCGGCGCTGGTCTAAAGAGCCGCTCGTCCACTTTCTGATCGGCGGCGCTTTAATCTACGCCTTGTTCGCATGGCGCGGGGAGCCTCCTGATCCAGCAAGCCGCAGTATCGAAGTGTCGCGCGAAGACCGCGCGCAATTATCGCTCGGCTTTGAAAAGATGATGGGCCGATCGCCCACCGATGCTGAGCTGGACCGGCAGACCCAGAAGTTCATCCGCGAAGAAGTGCTCTACCGCGAAGCTTTGCGGTTGGGTCTAGACGTAAACGACGGGGTTGTTCGGCGGCGCATGTCGCAGAAGATGGACCTGATCGCGGCGGCTCAGGCAGAGACGGCTGTGCCCTCTGACGAGGCTTTGCAGGAGTGGTATAAAGCCCATCCTGAGCGCTTTACAGATCAGGCGAGATACACCCTAGACCAAGCGTTCAAATCGGAGATGGCGGGGGCAAAAGCTCTGATCGAGCGTCTCAACGCGCAGGCCGAGGGAGATGATTTTGCCGATCTGAGTGATCCGATTAGCCTGCCGAAGACTGTCTCAGACATGTCTCGAAAAGAAGTGCTCGACCGGTTTGGTGAGCAATTCTTGGCCAGCATTGATGCGCTGAAGCCGGGCGATGAATGGCAAGGGCCAGTGCGCTCTGGCTTTGGTCTTCATGCGGTGCGGCTGCGTGCGCGAGAAGCGGGCGAGCTGGAGGATTTTTCCGAGCTTTCCGATGAGGCACGCAAACGGGTTGAGAACGATTGGCGAAGCAGCACAATCGCGGCGCGAAAAG
>CAZAIG010000230.1:0-1937 GCA_964485135.1 uncultured Porphyrobacter sp.
GCTGCAAAAGCGAAAGTGAAGGTTGCTTGTCTCATCATGTCTTCCCTTGACTAATAGCGATCTATCCCGCGTAAAAAAGCCATGGCAAGATCTCTTTACATTCACTGGCCCTTTTGTGCCCGTAAATGCCCTTATTGCGACTTCAACAGCCATGTTCGCGCTGAGGTGGATTTTGAGCGTTGGCAAGCCGCTTTGATTGCAGACATGCGTACAGAGGCTGAGTTAACTAGCGGTAAACCGCTGAAATCCATATTCTTTGGCGGGGGAACGCCTTCGCTGATGCCGCCTTGGCTTGCGGAAAAATTGCTCAATCAAGCTGAAAGACTGTGGGGTTTCGCGCCGGAAATCGAAATCACTTTGGAAGCCAATCCGTCCTCGGTTGAGGCGGCCAAGTTTGCCGAATTGGCACAGACTGGCATCAATCGCATTTCTCTTGGTATTCAGTCACTTGACGATACTTCTTTGCGCTTTTTAGGAAGGCTGCATTCGGCGGATGAAGCGCTCGGTGCACTGAAAATCGCACAGCAACATTTCGCCCGCGTAAGCTTCGATCTGATCTATGCTCTTCCGGATCAGAGCGAGCAACAGTGGCGTGATCAGCTGGAAAGGGCTTTGAGCTTTGGAACGAGCCATATGTCATTGTATCAATTGACTATTGAGCCAAGCACCCGCTTTGCCACCGATGTCCGGCGCGGCGTGTTTGAACCGATGGATAATGATCATGCCGCGCAACTCTATGAAATCACACAAGATTTGACCGTCCGCCATGGCCTTCCAGCCTATGAAATTAGCAATTATGCGCGTGTAGGTGAGGAAAGCCGCCATAACCTAACCTATTGGAAGTATGAGGATTATTGCGGGATCGGACCAGGCGCTCATGGCCGGCGTAATAATGTTGCGACCGTGCGATATAAAAAACCAGAGACCTACCTTAGATCATGCGAGACCTCGGGAGATGGAATACAGACCGCGCAAGACCTGACGCCAAAAGAGCAGGTTTCAGAAGGGTTGCTGATGGGCCTGCGATTGGCCAGCGGGATCAATCTGGAAAGCTTCGAGAAACGCTTCGGCATACCTGTTTCAGCGATGCTCGATCCGACGAAGCTTGATCTGCATGAAAGTCTGGGCTTGATTTGGCAAAAGGGCAACAAAATCGGTGTCACGCCAGCGGGAATGCCGCTGCTCGATGCTCTGCTCGCTGACCTTGTGCACGCCGATTTGGTGGAAGCATAGCCATGCAACCCGCCGACTTTCTGGAAGAATGGGTAGCACATTTGCGCGATGCCCGCCGCCGCTCGCCGCATACCGTGCGCGCCTATTGTGCGTGTGCAGGCCGCTTGCTTAAGACTGGCGAATTTGCTGCATGGAGCGATGTTGCTGCTTTAGAGGCGCATGACCTCCGGCGTCACCTCGCCGCTCGGCGTGCAGAAGGGATCGGCAACGCCAGCGCCGCGCGTGAACTCTCAGCGCTCAAAAGCTTTATCACATTTGCGCGCGAAAAGGCGGGCGATCCCGATGCCGCTGCTCCCCGGTTAAAAGGGCCGCGCGTGAAGAAGGGCCTGCCCCGCCCTGTTACTCCCGATGATGCGGGCAATCTCGCGGATCTGGTAGCGGGAGAAGCCCGGCAGGATTGGATCGGTGCGCGCGACCGCGCCGTGCTGCTGCTGCTTTATGGAGCGGGCCTGAGAATTGCAGAGGCGCTCTCGCTTAAAGGATCGGACGCGCCGCTTGGTCAAACGCTGCAAGTCACGGGCAAAGGCGGCAAGCAGCGTATCGTGCCCATCCTTCCCATTTGCGCGGCGGCTGTGGCGGAATATACCGCCGCCTGCCCCTACCCCATCGCAGGCGACGAGGCGCTGTTTAAAGGCGCGCGCGGAGGTGCTTTGTCGCAAGGCATGGTGCAAAAAGCGATGGCGAATGCGCGGCGCGCTTTGGGC
>CAZAIG010000231.1:0-1906 GCA_964485135.1 uncultured Porphyrobacter sp.
GGCGATTTGCAGCCTATGGTCGAATTGTCCGATGAAGCTTTTGACGAAGCGATGAAGTGGAATGTCTATTCCACCTTTTGGGCATCGCGCCGCGCGCTCAAAACCATGATCCCTGCCAAGTCTGGCCGGATCATCAATATGTCTTCAATGGAGGGCAAGCATGGCAAGCCGGTCTTCACTGCCTATACGGCGGCGAAACACGCGGTGATCGGGATGACGAAGAGCTTGGCCCGCGAAGTGGGCGAGATCGGCATTACAGCCAATTGCATTTGTCCCGGCCTCGTCGTGACTGATATTATCAAGAACAATGGCCCCGCCACTGCCAAAGCGATGGGCATGGAATTTGACGAGATGATCGCGATGTTCGCATCAGAAGCCGCGATCAAACGGCCCAATACGGTTGAGGAAATTGCAGCGGTTGCGCTGCTGCTCGCTAGCAAAGAAGGGGCTGGCATTACCGGCGCCTCCATCAGTGTGGATGGCGGGACCGCTCAGTTTTAGCTCGGCACTCCAAGCGCGAAATTACTCCTGTAGCTTCGCCATAGCCGCGCCAATCGACGCTTCCAAATCGCTTGCTTGCGGATTGCCGCGCAGCGCCAAGCCGCCATTGGGCTGCAAGTTTTCGCCTGTGACAAAGGACTCATCGCTCGCAAGCCACAGGCACGCATTGGCTACGTCGTCAGACGTGTTGAGACGGCCCAAAGGATAGCGCGGCAAGAACGCATCGACCAATCCGGGGACTTCAAAACTATCGGCTGTCATCGGGCTATGCGTGAAAGCGGGCGAAACGCTGTTGGCCTTGATCCCATATTGGCCAAAATCATTCGCCACACAGCGGATCATCGCCTCGCCAGCGGTCTTCGTTCCGATATAGGCTGCGTGATTATTGATCGGATTGCGAGTGGTGGCAGACGATAGCGAGATGATCGAGCCGCCTTGCGGGTCCTGATCCTTCATCACACCGACAAAAGCTTGCAGGAAATGATGCACGCCCGTGAATTGCAGTGCAGTAATTCGGTCAAGATCTTCCTCACTGGTTTCAAGCAGATTGGCCAGCAAGGCCCATCCGGTGCAATTGATCGCCGCATCAACGCGGCCCATTGTTTGGGTGGCAGTTTTGGCCAGCCCATGCACATCTGAATGGCTTGAGATGTCACACAAAGCATGATGCCCGCCAATGTCGGCTGCGAGCGCAGCAAGCGGCTCTTCATTGCGGCCAGCAACCATCACGCTCGCGCCTTCAGCAGCGAATAGCCGCGCGATAACTTGGCCCATATTGCCTTCGCTGGCCGCACCCAGAATTACCGCTGTCTTCCCCTGCAATCGCGCCATGATGAACTCCTCTCGATCCGATTGGGATAGAGCTTAGGCGCATCGCAACTTTAACACCCTTCCCAAAAGTGCCTATGGTGCTCAGCCGGAGGACATTCGATAGCGAGCGTTAATAAGGAGAGATGAATATGTTCACCGGGCCAATCGAAGATCGCCTCGCCATAAGGGAGCTAAATGACACTTATGGCGATGGTGTCGTGATGATGGACGGCGCCACATGGGGTTCGGTTTGGGCAGAAGATGCCAGCTGGGACTTTATGGGCATGACTATCGAGGGGCGGGAAGCGATTGTCCAAACATGGCTAGGCGCGATGGGCAATTTCGACAAGGTCAGCTTCTCCTGCGTGCCATCCATGATCGACGTCGATGGCGACACCGCGACTGCACGCTGCCAAACGCAGGAAGTTCTGAAAGGCAATGACGGCTCGACTCGCATGATCGGCGGGCTCTACACAGACAAGCTGGCCAAACGCGATGGCGCATGGGTCTATACCCACCGTGCGTTTGAGATTATCGCTGAATACAACCCGCAAGAGGAAGGCTGATCCATCATGGCCAAAATCGTCATTTCCGC
>CAZAIG010000232.1:0-1893 GCA_964485135.1 uncultured Porphyrobacter sp.
GATCCCCGCTTTCCGGGAGTGAATATCATTCCAATCCACGGCAAAACGCCCAAGATCCACGAGACTGCTTTTGTCGCGCCGGGATGCACGATCATTGGTGATGTGGAGATCGGGGCGGAAAGCTCGATCTGGTACAATTGCGTGCTGCGCGCTGATGTCTTCACCATCCGGATTGGCGAGCGCACCAATGTGCAGGATGGTAGCGTGCTGCATTGCGATCCGCCGCGCCCGGGGGATGAGGCTGGCTCACCATTGGTCATCGGCGATGATGTGCTGATTGGTCATATGGCGATGGTTCATGGCTGCACCATTCATGATCGCGGCTTTGTCGGGCTGGGCGCGATTGCGATGAACAAATCCGTGATCGGTTCGGATGCAATGCTCGGCGCTGGCGCAATGCTGACCGAGCGCAAGGTGATGGGCGAGCGTGAACTATGGGCGGGCCGCCCGGCGAAGAAGCTCAAAGACCTAAACGATGCAGCGATCATGGGCATGCGCGCTGGCGTCATGCATTACACTGAAAATGCGAAGAACCATGCCGCAGCCATCGCCGAAGCGATGAACGATTAGGGCTTAGCTATCGCTGCCTGATGATTTTTCAGGCTTCGTATCCGAACCCTTAGCCGCTGGCTTCTTCTTCGCAGGCGCTTTCTTCCGCGCAGGCGGTTTGCGCTTCGCTTTGGGCGGAGCTGGCGTCATTTCAAAGGCGGGCTTGCCGTCTTTGATCGTGACATGCACCTCGCCGCCATCGGCGAGCTTGCCGAACAGCAATTCTTCGGCGAGCGGCTGCTTGATCTTCTCTTGCAGCAATCGGCCCATCGGGCGCGCGCCATAAAGCTTGTCATAGCCCTTATCCGCCAACCATTCGCGTGCATCGCTATCGAGCTGGATATGGACGTTTTGATCAGCGAGCTGCAATTCCAGCTCAAGGATGAACTTATCGACGACGCGCGCCACGGTGCTCTTGCCGAGATAGGCAAAGGGCACAATCGCGTCCAAACGGTTGCGAAACTCTGGCGTGAACATTTTCTTCACAGCCTCTTCGCCAGCATCCTCTTTCGACACATCGCCAAAGCCGATGCCCTGTGTCGCCATATCGGCAGCACCCGCATTGGTCGTCATGATGAGGACGACATTGCGGAAGTCGACCGTCTTGCCGTGATGGTCGGTCAGGCGGCCATTATCCATCACTTGCAGCAGGATGTTGAAGAGGTCGGGATGCGCTTTTTCGATCTCATCCAGCAACAGAACACAATGCGGGTTTTGATCAATCGCATCGGTAAGCAGGCCGCCCTGATCATAGCCGACATAGCCGGGAGGCGCACCGATGAGGCGCGAGACGCTGTGACGCTCCATATATTCCGACATGTCGAAACGTTTCAGCTCAATCCCCATGATCGAGGCGAGCTGGCGCGCAACTTCTGTCTTACCAACGCCGGTAGGACCGCTGAACAGGAACGAGCCAATCGGCTTGTCCGGATCGCGCAGACCGGCGCGTGATAGCTTCATCGCGGTCGATAGCTTGTGCACGGCGGCATCTTGGCCAAAGACGACATGTTTGAGATCGCGGTCGAGATTTTCGAGCGCTTTCTTGTCGTCTTTCGAGACTGATTTGGGCGGGATCCGCGCCATGGTCGCGATGACTGCTTCGATCTCACGCGCGGTAATCTTTTTCTTGCGGCGGCTAGCGGGCAGCAGCATTTGCATCGCGCCCACTTCATCGATCACGTCGATCGCTTTGTCGGGCAGTTTGCGGTCATTGATATAGCGCGCGGATAGCTCCACTGCGGTTTTCAGCGCATCGGGCGTATAGCGCACGTTGTGATGCTCTTCGAAGGCGCTGCGCAATCCTTTGAGGATTTTGACAGTGTCTTCAATCGTCGGCTCATTCAC
>CAZAIG010000233.1:0-1887 GCA_964485135.1 uncultured Porphyrobacter sp.
GCCGCTTTTAGCTGCGGATGCTTGGAATAGAGATATTTCTGCTGAGCCAGCGTGAGAATGTTTGACGTTACCCAGTAAAGCAGCAGGCCAGCGGCAAAGGGCGCCATCACGAACATCAAGATCCACGGCATGAAGTTGAAGATTTGTTGTTGCACCGGATCCATCGCCGACGGGTTGAGCTTAAACGTCAGCCACATGGTCACACCCAGCAAGACTGCCAGAATGCCGATACCCAGGAAGCCCGGCGGGTCAAATGGGAGCAGGCCAAACAGGTTGAGGATCTTCGCCGGATCGGGCGCAGATAAGTCCTTGAGCCAGAAGATAAAGGGCTCATGCCGCATTTCGATGGCGAGGATCAGCACCTTATACAGCGCGAAGAAAATCGGGATCTGCAGCAATAAGGGCAGGCAGCCAGCGAGCGGATTGACGCCCTCATCCTTGTAGAGCTTCATGATCTCTTGCTGTTGCTGCTGTTTGTCGTCCTTGTAGCGCTCTTGGATCGCTTTCATCTTCGGCTGAACCGCTTTCATGCCCGCCATGCTGGCAAATTGCTTTTGCGCAATCGGGAACAGCAGACCGCGAATGATCACGGTGAGCAGGATGATCGCCACACCAAAATTGCCAGCGAAAGCAAAGAGTTGCTTGAGCAGCCACAGCATCGGCTTTTCGATGAAGCGGAACCAGCCCCAGCTGATCGCAAGGCCAAACTGGTCGATACCGCTATCGGCATAGGCATCCAGAACGCCGCTTTCCTTCGCACCCGCAAACAGGCGTGTCTCTTGAGTCAAAGTCGCGCCCGCTGCCAATGGTGCAGGGGCATAAATCACATCGCTGCGATAAAGCTCCCCGCCGAGCGGACGGAAAGTGGTGGTCGCATCGCCTGCGCCGGGGATGAGTGCAGAGAGCCAATAGCGGTCGGTAAAGCCAAGCCATGCCGCATTGCCCGCTGGCGTCAAATTGCCGATCTCCGACAATTCCTCGTAATTGTTCTCATCATCCAGAGTGCCGCCAAACACGCCGATGGGTCCGGAATGGACGATGAATTCGTCCGGCGTCGCGCCCACGCTTGTCCGATTGATCAGGCCGTATGGCTGGATCACAGCGGCAGCCTCGCCCGTGTTTTGGACGCTCTGCTTGGCAGAAATCATGTAATTGTCATCAACCGAAAGCTCGATAGAAAACAGCAGACCAGCGCCATTGTCATGGGTCAGTGTCACCGGCGTCCGCGCTGTCAGCGTCTCGCCGCTCGCCTGCCAAAGGGTGTTTTCAGGCAATAGCTGGCTATCTTTCAAAAAGCCGAACTGAGCGAAATACTGCCCCTTGGTCCCGCGCGGCGCAAACAAGCGTACAGGGCCGCTGTCCTTTTCCACTTCCTGCCGGTGATCTTTGAGCACAATGTCATCAATCACCGCGCCGACAAGATTGATTGAGCCAGCAATGCGCGGCGCATCAATTTTGACGCGCGATCCGCTTGCCAGAGCTTTGTCCATATCAACCGGACCGCTTGGCGAAGCGCCCGCTCCATCCAGCGTGCCGCCAGTGGTCGCCGCGCCTGCCCCCGCACTACCCGCAGCCGCTGCTCCGGCGGGCGCTTGAGCTGCCGCCTCTTCTGTCTGCGCCGACATGGATGCCTCTGGATAGAAATACCGCAGAGCAAAATCCCAGCCGAAAATCAGCAGTCCGGAAAGCAACACGGCAAGCAGTAAATTGCGCTGATTGTCCAAAGTGAAATCCTGTATTGTCTTCTAACGCTGTCTTATATAGGTAACACAGCAGTTATTGCTAGGCATGCGATTGTTATGGAACAGGATCATGGCCATGCCCGCCCCATGGATGGCAGCGCCCTAGCCGCTTTAGCGTCATCCATCCACCCTTGATTGCACCGTG
>CAZAIG010000234.1:0-1885 GCA_964485135.1 uncultured Porphyrobacter sp.
TGTCCATGCTAATGTCTTCGAAAAAAGGCGCGCCCGGCGACAATGGTGCGCAGCTTCATTACGGCCCCAATGATTTCCGCGTGATCAAGCCTGGGCGGCATGTCTATTGCGCCATGTCGGGCGAGGCGATCTCTCTGGAAGAATTGCGGTATTGGAGCGCTGAGCATCAAGAAGCCTATGCCACTTGCGAGCTGGCGACCGAGCGACTTTCGGGCGAGCGGCCAAAGGCGCCCAAAGAATGATCCGGCGCGCAGGAGTGGTATGGCCCGCAGCACTTGGCCTGCTGCTCGCTGCTTGCAATGGCACCGCTAGTGAAGGGGAGCAGCAAAGCGTGATTGCCGCTCCCGCCGCGGTGGCAGCGGCATCAACAACGCCTGCAAGCGCTCCAGCTGCGAAGCTGACGCCACCACCACCGCCGCTCGGCTTCATGTTTCAGGGCGAATTGACTCAAGGTGGCTGGATCAAGGGCAAAGTCCCCGAAACAACCATTTCGGCCCGTCTTGGCGATCAAGAATTGGACTTCGACGAGCAAGGTAATTTCTTCGCCGCTTTTGACCGCGATGCGGGGCCATCCACTGCGCTAACGGCAGAGCTGCAGCATGGCTATACCAAGCGTTCCGAGCTCACCATTTCCCCGCGCAAATGGAATATCCAGCGCGTGAATGTTGCCAAGCGCGGCGGAGGATCAAGCGAGGCATGGTGGAAAAAACGCGAACCGGAATGGCTGGCGATCAAAGCGGCTCGCGAGAAAGTCACTGGTGCTGAAGGATGGCAGCAGACTTTCATTTGGCCTGTCAAAGGGCGCATTTCGGGCCATTTTGGGCGCCAGCGAATTTATCGCGGCGAGCCGGGCAGCTATCACTCCGGCCTTGATATTGCGCCGGGCAATGGAGTGCCCTTTGTGGCTCCTGCTGATGGCGTGGTTGTGCTCGCGCGCAAAGGCTTTTCGCTCGAAGGCAATCTGATCATCATTGACCACGGCGCGGGGCTGAACAGCGCGTTCCTGCATGCTTCCAAACTGGCTGTGAGCGAAGGCCAATCGGTCAAACAGGGCCAGTATATCGGCAATGTCGGTTCAACCGGCCGCTCTACGGGTCCGCATTTGCATTGGGGCCTTAAGTGGAATGATGCGCGGATTGATCCTTATCTGCTGGTGGGTCCGCAATAACCGCTATGAGGCGATTGCTAAGCCGCCGGTTCCGGCTGTTTCTGCTGATTTTCGTTGCCGCAGGATTGGCTCCGGGAACATGGGTGCGCACCAAAGTCCCACCGCCCGATTTCAGCGCGCCATTATTGCTCACCCCACTTGATAGTCCGATAGGTTTTCAGGCCGAGGGTGATGCCGTAATCGCGCTGACGGGCGCGTGGAAACTGGAAAGCCGCAATGCGCATTTCGGCGGTTATTCCGCGCTGATCACACTGCCAGACGGGCGCTTGCTTACCGGCAGTGATAGAGGCCGCTTGCTCGATATGCCTATGCCGCAAGAGGCTGCGCCAGATGTGGCGGTGCGTTTTTCCTTTGCCTCAGGAGAGGGCGACCAGAAGTTTAACGCCGATTTGGAAGCGCTCGAGATCGATGCGGATAGCGGCACCGTCTGGGCTGCCTATGAGGTCAATGGCCGGCTAGAGAGCTTTGATCTGCGTGCGCCGACCAATGACGCTAGAACCGCGAATATCGTTGCGATGAAAGATTGGCCCAGCAATGGCGGCGCAGAAACCATGGTACGGCTTGCCGACGGGCGTTTTGTCATATTGGCCGAAACCTCGACCTACAATAGCCGGATTGGGTTGCTGTTTGCCGGTGATCCCATCACCGCTCCAGAGCCACTAAAGTTTCGCTTCAAACCGCCTGCGGGATACAGCCCGGTCGATGGCACGCTGCTGC
>CAZAIG010000235.1:0-1878 GCA_964485135.1 uncultured Porphyrobacter sp.
GCGCAGCGCTCGCCGATCATAATGCTGGGCGCATTGGTGTTGCCGCTGACAATCTTGGGCATCACTGAGGCGTCTGCCACCCATAGCCCCTCGACCCCGCGCGCTTTCAGCTTTGTATCGACTACAGCGTCTTTATCGGGGCCCATCCGGCATGTGCCAACGGGGTGATAGACCGTGTCAGAGCGTTCGCGGATAAGCGCATCGAGTGCATCATCATCGGCAAGGTCAATCGCATAGCGATCGTTGGGCGCATAATCAGACAAAGCAGGAGCTTCTGCAATGCGGTGCGACAAGCGAATACCCTCGCGCAGAACGGCAATATCGCGATCATCATCGAGGAAATTGGGGTCGATGCGCGGAGCGTCCGCTGCTTTGGCAGAATTGAGCCTCACAGTGCCTCGGCTTTCAGGGCGCAGCACGCAGGCGTGGAGAGAAAATCCGTGGCCTTTCACTTTCTCGCGGCCATGATCCTCCAGCATGGCGGGCACGAAATGCCATTGCACATCGGGCGCGGGGCTATCTGCCATCACCGTCCAAAAGCCCCCCGCCTCGGCATAGGGCGAGGTCATAATACCTTTCTTGGTAAAGCGGTGCTGGATGATGGCTTTGGCCATGCGCACGGTCGCCGTGAGACTGTCGCCCACTGTCACGGTTGAAGCGATCTCCCAGCTCGACACATAGTCGATGTGATCTTGCAGCTCCGATCCGACAGCGGGCTTGTCTATCGCTACCTCGATCCCATGCTTACGCAAATGTTCGCCCGGGCCTATACCCGACAGCATCAGGATTTGGGGCGAGTTGAATGCGCCCGCTGATAGGATAACGCCGCGCCGCGCGCGCAGGGTTTCGCTAGTGCCGTCACGCTGGATCGCAACGCCTGTGACCTTACCCTCTTCAACCACCAGCCGCTGAACCAGCGTATCGGTGCGAATGTCGAGATTGGTTTTGCCGCGCAAAGGTTCGACATAGGCGCGCGCAGCGGTGCAGCGTTCACCATCGCGCTGGGTCACTTGGTAAAGGCCGAAACCGGCTTGCTTAGCGCCGTTAAAATCGTCTGTGACAGGCAATTGCAATTGGCTCGCTGCCTCGACAAAGGCATGGCTCGTCGGGTTCGCCCATAATTGGTCGGAGACGCCGAGGGGGCCATCGCCGCCGTGGTGTGCGTCCCCGCCTCTCACATTGCCTTCAGATCGCTTGAAATAGGGCAAGACATCATCGTAAGCCCAGCCATCGCAGCCCAATTCGCCAGCCCAATTGTCATAATCCCATGCATTGCCGCGAATATAGACCATGGCGTTGATCGCGCTTGATCCGCCTAGGCCGCGTCCACGCGGTTGGTATCCGATCCGGCCATTCAATCCCTTTTGCGGGACAGTTTCGAATTTGTAATTGGCGCTGTCTGGCAAGAAGGGAAAGAGGCCCGGTGTGCGCACGCGAATACCGTTGTTGCGGCCACCCGCCTCCAGTACGCACACGGTCTTTGTGCCATCCTGTGCCAGCCGCCCGGTCACTGCGCTTCCCGCGCTTCCTCCGCCAATCACGATATAGTCAAACTCACCCGATGCGTCCGCCATGTTCTCTCCCTTATTGGGCGCGAACGCTAGGCAGACTGCGAAGGATTGGCAATTGCGTTTTTATCAAGGACTGAATTCGCCGGACCGCTCTCTTGCCGCGCCAGCCAGCGAGTGCGGATGGTGTCGGAGGTGTCGCGGCTGTTGTCGTGAGTCCAGCCGGGCTCTCGCAGCAAATAGCTAAGCTTATACCGCCATGGCGCGCGCCATATGTCGCTGATCATGCCAATCCATTCGTGAAAGACTGACCATAACAGATTGAAGCTGCCGAGCTGTTTGATGATGCCATAGCGGATGTGTTCGTCGC
>CAZAIG010000236.1:0-1866 GCA_964485135.1 uncultured Porphyrobacter sp.
AATCACTGCAAAGTGGTGATTTCTTCCTCGCCGCTGCTGCGCCCGTAAAACTGCATCAGCTGGACTAACAATTCGCAGCGCACTGCCAGATTCTCTGCCTCTAACAGAGCCTGTTTCGAAGCCGGATCAAACGGCGCGATTTGCGATACTCCGTTGATCAGTGATGTGTCATCCAGCCGCTCAACCGAATCCCAATCCACGCTATAGCCTTGATTATCAGCGAACTTGCGCGCTTCCATTTCAAAGCTGGCGCGCTCCACGCTGCTAAGCGCCTCTGTTTCGGGATCCTCGATCAGCTCGGCCTCGACCTGACGAAAAGCGGTCGCCACATCCAGCTCGCGGATTAAGCGAAACCGCGTCTCCCCTTCAAGGATGAGGTTATAGCGCCCATCATCCATCGCCTCGATCTCGCCAATCCGGCCGACACAGCCAACCGCGAATAGCGGCGCACCATCAATCGGTTTTTGCGGCTGGATCATCGCGATCTTGCGGTCGCGTACCAAAGCATCGCCAACCAGCGCGCGGTAGCGCGGCTCAAAGATATGCAGCGGCAATTGCAGCCCCGGAAACAGCACCGCGCCGGGCAGGGGGAAGATGGATAGCCGCACGCTCATAGGCTTAGCCGAACAAAACCCGCGACAATTTGCGCCGGACCGCGACAACCCATTCATCACTTAAGCCTACAGCATCAAAGATTTGCAGCAATTTCGCTTTCGCTGCGCCATCATTCCATTCGCGGTCTGCTGTCACCATGGCGAGCAGCGTATCGGCGGCTTCATCGCGCGCGCCGCTGGCAAAGGCTGCCTCGGCAAAGGCGAATTGCGCGCCCATATCTTCGGGCGCTGATTGCGCAGCGTTGCGCAAGGTGCCCAGCTCGCTATCGCCAACCTGCGTGCCGGCGAGTTCCAGCGCGCTTTTTGCTGCGGTGATCGCGGGGTCTTTCAGCGTTTCGGCAAGCTCGGGGCTGCTCTCAATTGCCTCCATCATCTTTTGCGCTTCGTCGGTTTGCCCGGCCTGAATATAGCCGCGGATCATGCCCGCAATCGCGCCAGCATTCTTGGGATCAAATTGAGCAATCTGGCCGAACATCGCCATCGCGCGTTCGGTGTCACCAGCCGCCAGAGCGTCTTCGCCCATTTTGATCGCTTGTTCGATTTCCTCTGCCGAGGGGCCTTGCGCACCGCCATCACCTGCGCCAGCCTCCAAAGGCAGCTTTTCCAGCAATTGATCAAGCGTCGCCTTTAGCTGGCTTTCACTGCGTGCCTGGGTCAGATCGGCGACTGGCTGCCCCTGAAAAATCGCATAAACAGTGGGGATCGATTGGACCTGAAACTGGCTGGCGATGAACTTTTCCTCATCGACATTGACCTTGGCCAGAACCACGCCCTTGTCAGCGTATTCACCGCAGACTTTCTCCAGCATCGGGGTCAGCGCTTTGCACGGGCCGCACCATTCGGCCCAAAAGTCTAGGATCACCAGCTTGGTCATCGATGGATCGACAACGTCCTTGCGGAAACGTTCGACCGCCTTTTGCTCTTCGATATTAAGACCTTGAGTGGCCACTGTATCTGCTCCTGCGATAGCCGTGGGAGCGCGTTATCAGCCCCCGTTTCGTCTTATGTGGTGCGCGCAGCCTTGCTTTTGAAGGGGCGCTTGATCGTATCATCTCATGCCGCCCGCACGGCCCAAGCGCAAGCGCGCAGATAATTTGGTATGATTTGGCAAATATTAAGCTTGCGGTGCCATACAACCCTTGCTAATCGCGCCGCCTCTGAAGTGAAGACGCGGGGTTTTTCGCGGTTTCATCAGCGCTAGTGAGCGGGCGTAGCTCAGGGGTAGAGCACAACCTTGCCAAGGTTGGGGTCG
>CAZAIG010000237.1:0-1848 GCA_964485135.1 uncultured Porphyrobacter sp.
TTCCTGCGCTATTACGCTGGCGAAGCGCGGCGGCTGTTCACTGCACCGCATGTGCTGCCCGGCCCGACGGGAGAGGAGAACATTCTGCGCCATCACGGACGCGGCGTGTTTGCCACGATATCCCCGTGGAATTTTCCGCTTGCGATCTTTATCGGCCCTGCCGCTGCTGCGCTGGCCGCGGGCAACTCAGTGCTTGCCAAACCGGCTGAGCAAACCCCGCTAATCGCAGCGCTCGCGGTAAAGCTGTGTCACGAGGCAGGCATTCCGAAAGACGCTTTGCAGCTTGTGCCCGGCGATGGAGCCGTCGGCGCGGCCCTAACCGCGCATCCCGATATATGCGGTGTGGCTTTCACTGGCTCCACGGTCACAGCGCGCGCGATCAACCGCTCGCTCGCTAGCCGCGAAGGCCCGATTGCGACTTTGATAGCCGAAACCGGCGGGCTGAATGCGATGATCGTCGATAGCAGCGCGTTACCGGAACAAGTGGTGCGCGATGTTGTGGCGAGCGCCTTCCAAAGCGCTGGGCAGCGCTGCTCAGCCTTGCGCGTGCTTTATCTGCAAGAGGATATTGCCGATGCCATGCTCGCGATGATCGAAGGGGGCTTTGCTGCGCTCAATGTGGGCGATCCAGCGCATCTTTCGACCGATGTTGGCCCGGTGATCGATGCTGCGGCGAAGCAGAGCTTAGACGCGCATATTGCCGCTATGCGTGCTTCTGGCAAAACAGTAATCCAGCATGCTCTGCCAGCGGGATTGAAGAGCGGCACCTATGTTGCGCCAACCATCATCGAAATTGGCGGGATTGCTGAACTGAAAGAGGAGCAGTTTGGCCCTGTCCTGCATGTCGCTCGCTTCAAAGCGGAGGAACTGGGTAAGGTCGTCGATAATATCAACGCCAGCGGATATGGCCTCACCCTTGGCCTGCACAGCCGCATCGCCGCGACCCGCGAATTGGTGGAAGCGCGCGCACGGGTCGGGAATTTCTACGTCAATCGCAATCAAATCGGCGCAGTGGTGGAAAGCCAGCCTTTCGGCGGCGAAGGTCTATCGGGCACTGGTCCTAAGGCAGGCGGACCGCATTATGTGGTGCGCTTTGCGACCGAGCGCGTGACATGCACCGACACAACGGCAGCGGGCGGCAATGCCTCTTTGCTTGCAGGATAGCGGCGAGTTTCGGTAAAGAGCTGTCCGATGATCCGTATCCTTCCCCTTATTGCTGCGCTGCTAGCGATGCTTTGGACCGCGCCGGCGATGGCGCAGGTCAAGCTGACATTTCACAGCTTCAATGGCTCTGTCATGTTTGGCCGCTACCCGCATACATTTGTGTCGATGACTGGCACTCTTAAGGCGAGCGGCAAAGCGGTAAGCGAGAATTATGGCTTCACCGCCAAGAAAGTGTCGCCAGCTATCCTGCGCGGTCCAGTCTATCACGATATTATGATCGAAAAGCCCAAATATCTGAAAAAAACCAATAAGCACTTCACTGTCACAATCAGCGACGCGCAATACCGCCAGATCGTTGCCGAAATGAAGAAATGGCGCGATGCACCGGGTAAATATTACGACCTTGATAAGCGCAATTGCATCCACTTCGTTGGTAAGGTGGCACAGATTGCCGGACTAAAGGTCTCCTATCCGGAAAAGATGCTGCGCCGCCCGAAGAAATGGCTCAACCATATCGCTGCGATGAATCCTCAGCTGGGCGCATCTAAGATCAAATAAGCACAACAAATTCGCGCGCAAACTTGCACCGCCAAGCAGCATCGGGAATCGTCTCCCCATGGCGATTCTTTCAGACAAATGGATTCGGGAACAAGCGCAGAGCACAGGCATGATTGAGCCTTTCGT
>CAZAIG010000238.1:0-1846 GCA_964485135.1 uncultured Porphyrobacter sp.
CGCGCTTCCAGAATACGCCCGCCAAACGCGATCACTCGCCCTCGAGCGTCCTGTATGGGCAGCATCAACCGGTCGCGGAACCTGTCGTAAGGCGTTTTGTTGTCAACTTGGATATGCAGGCCGCCTTCAATGAGCATCGGCGGATCAAATTGCCCCAGCGCACCTTTCAGCGCGGTCTTGCTATCGGGCGCAAAGCCAAAGCCGAACTCGCGGCATATCTCTCGGCTAAACCCGCGACGTTTGAGGTAATCGAGCGCTTTGGCACCGTCTGACGCGCGCAAATTGTCATAGAACCAGCCTTGGGCCGCCTCCATCACATCAACGAGGCCTGCGCGTTTCTCAGCTTTTTTCGCTGCTACCGGATCGGGCGCTGGGACTTCCATCCCGGCCTGACTCGCCAGTTCCTTCACCGCATCCATAAAGCCAAGACCGCGCTGGTCGGTCATCCAACGGATCACATCGCCATGAGCACCGCAGCCAAAGCAGTGGTAAAAGCCCTTTTGATCATTGACCGTGAAGCTGGGTGTTTTCTCATCATGAAAAGGGCAGCATGCTTTCCACTCACGCCCAGCCTTTTGCAGCTTTGTCGTGCGCATGATGACCGAAGATAGCGTCACACGGGCGCGCAGTTCGTCCAGCCATTGCGGTGATAAAGCCATACTAAACATTACCTCGCCAAGGGCAGGTTTGTCGAACCCAATCCACAGCCCTGTCTACGGTTTTTGCAAGCGTTCTAAGAAAGCGCCTCTTTCACCAGCCTACTCGCAAGACCCATATCGAGCTCTGCCCCATATTTGCCTTTCAGCTGGCCCATGATCTTGCCCATATCTTTCACGCTTTCAGCGCCGGTGGCGGCCTTCGCTTCCTCGATCGCAGCTTTCGTCGCGGCTTCATCCATCATTTGCGGCAAGAACTCCTCGATAACGGCAAGCTCAGCCTTCTCATTGTCGGCCAACTCCTGTCGCCCGCCGCTTTCATACATCTCAATCGATTCGCGGCGCTGCTTCGCCATTTTCATCAAGACCTGCGTGACCAGCTCATTATCTTCGATCTCTTTCGACGAGGTGCGCAGTTCAATATCCTTATCCTTGATCTTCGCTGCAATCTGGCGGAGCGTCGCGGTGCGTTCTTTCTCTTTTGCTTTCATCGCAGTGATGGTGGCAGTTTTGATGTCGTCGCGGATCATGAAACGGTCTTTCCTGTGGAACAAATACGTATGCGGGGTCTTTAGCCCAAAATACCGCGCCGAGATAGGTTGACGAAACACATACGCAAGCCTAGCTCCCAACCCTTAGCAACATCGCCGATTTTTTGACCCAACGGAGCGCCCAATGGCCGACACCGCATCACACCCTGCGCAACCATCTGGCGCGACAGGAGTCTGCGTTTTGGCCGACGGAACAGTGATTTGGGGCAGGGGCTTTGGCCATGTTGGAGATGCTGTAGGAGAGGTGTGCTTCAACACCTCCATCACTGGCTATCAAGAAGTGATGACCGACCCCAGCTATGCTGCGCAAATCGTCACCTTCACATTCCCGCATATCGGCAATGTCGGCGCGAATGACGAAGACAAGGAAAGCGGCGTCGAGGCAGCGGTTGGCTGCATCACCCGCGAAGATGTCACCGCGCCCAGCAATTTTCGTAGCGCAGGTGATTTTGCCGATTGGATGGCCGCGAATGGCAAGATTGGCCTCGCCGGAGTGGACACACGCGCGCTCACCCGCCGCATCCGCAAATCAGGCGCGCCCAACGCGATAATCGCGCATTCACCCGATGGAAGCTTTGACATTGCCGCATTGCAAGCCCGCGCAGCTGAATGGGCTGGGCTGGAAGGGATGGACCTCGC
>CAZAIG010000239.1:0-1828 GCA_964485135.1 uncultured Porphyrobacter sp.
CGTTTTGATCGCAGGCTCTGCTGCTTTTCTAGCGGGCTGCCAAGTGGTGCCGAAAACGGGCCCAACAACAGGCACACCCACCAGCGGCCCTGCGGTGCCCAGTGCTACAGTTCTGCCGACGGACCAAACGCGGCACCGGGTTGCCCTGCTGGTGCCGATGACGGGGCGTAACGGCGAAGTGGGTCAGGCTCTTGCAAACGCAGCGAATATGGCGCTGCTCGATACCAATGCAGCGAACTTGCGGATTACGACCTATGACACGGCCAGTGACCCGGCAGCAGCAGCGAACAAAGCGCTCGCCGATGGCAATAAGCTGATCCTAGGCCCACTGATGGCGCAGAATATCGGCTCCATCGCACCGCAAGCACGTGCGGTCAAAGTTCCGATTATCTCCTTTTCCAACGACTCGCGTGCAGCGAATAAAAACGTTTACGTGATGGGGCATATACCAGAACAATCGATCAGCCGGACAGTGGCTTATGCGCGGACAAAGGGTGCAAGCCGATTTGGCGCGGTCATTCCCAATGGGCAGTACGGCGACCGCGCGACCAGCGCGCTGAACAATGCGCTAGCAGCTTACGGCGGATCGCTGACGGCTGCAGAGCGCTATGCCCGCGGAAACACGTCCATCGCCAATGCCGCCCAGCGGCTAAGATCGCGCGGCGGTTATGACACTGTGTTGATCGCTGACGGCGCCAATTTAGCAACGCGCGCAGCTGCGGAAATCCGCACTGGCCGCGATGGCAATATCCGTATCCTTGGTACAGAGCTGTGGGGCGGCGAAGGCACTCTTGCCGGATCAAGCGCGATGCGAGGCGCGATCTTCTCCGCTGTTTCTGATGGCCGGTTCAAACGCTTCAGCTCGTCTTACGAAAACCGGTTTGGCCGCAAGCCATTCCGCGTTTCGTCATTGGGCTATGATGCGGTCCTGCTAACCTTGCGTGTTGCGCGTGATTGGAAAGTGGGACGCAATTTCCCTGCCAAGCAATTGCGCGAGGAAGACGGCTTTGTTGGCGTTGATGGCGCTTTCCGCTTTAAAAAGGACGGCGTGATCGAGCGAGC
Organism: uncultured Porphyrobacter sp.; assembly: GCA_964485135.1. GTDB lineage: Bacteria > Pseudomonadota > Alphaproteobacteria > Sphingomonadales > Sphingomonadaceae > Erythrobacter. Next base: position 1,063 of record CAZAIG010000239.1, read on the forward strand.
CTTGGCCGTGGTTGAAGTGCGCGACGGCAATTTCGCAACTGTGGATGCCGCGCCCAAAAGCTTTGCCCAATAATATCCTGCATAAGTAATTTATTCCCTACGTAGGAATAGTTTGACGAAAACTGCGAGTGCGCGCTTGTCGCGGGACGCTTTGGTGCGCATACCCCGCATATGTCCGATGATCTTTTCGATGGCGCGCCCGCATCCAGCGGTGATTACGATTCCTCCTCAATCGAGGTGCTGGAGGGGTTAGAACCCGTTCGCCGCCGCCCCGGCATGTATATCGGCGGGACCGATGACCGGGCTTTGCACCATCTGGCCGCAGAAGTGCTCGACAATGCGATGGATGAAGCGGTTGCAGGCCATGCGAACCGGATCGAAATGCGGCTAGAGGAAGGCAACAAGCTTTCCATCACTGACAATGGCCGCGGCATTCCAGTGGATGAGCATCCCAAGTTTCCTGGCAAATCGACGTTGGAAGTCATCCTTTCCACGCTTCACTCTGGCGGTAAGTTCTCGGGCAAAGCCTATGCGACCAGCGGGGGTCTGCACGGCGTTGGTGTCAGCGTTGTGAACGCTTTGTCGCAGCACACTCGGGTTGAGGTCGCGCGCGACAAGCAGCTCTATGCGCAGGAATTTGCCAAAGGGCAGACGTTAGGCAAAATTGAGAAACTGGGAACGGCACCGAACCGTCGCGGTACGACGGTGACTTTTACGCCGGACGAGGAGATTTTCGGAGATCGACAGTTTAAGCCAGCGCGCCTGT
>CAZAIG010000240.1:0-1778 GCA_964485135.1 uncultured Porphyrobacter sp.
GCTTTCAGCTCCAGCGCATTGCCAGCGGGATCGCGGAAGAACATCGTCGCTTGTTCGCCGGGCTTGCCCTTAAACCGCACCGTTGGCTCGATGATAAAGTCCAGCTTCAGCGCTTGAAGCCGCTCCGCCATCGCCTCCCAGTCCGCCATCGTCAGAACGATACCGAAATGCGGGATCGGGACGGATTTACTGTCGACTGCATTGGCCGCGCTGTCCTCTGACGCGTGCGCATTGAGATGCGCGGTGATTTGATGCCCATGGAAATCGAAATCGATCCATGAGCTGGCAGTGCGCCCAATGCTGCAACCCAGAACGCTGGTGTAAAACTCGCGCGCCGCCTCCAGATCATTGACGGGAAAGGCAAGGTGAAACGGGCGAATGGATTGGGTCATATTATCTCTAATAACTTGCGGCGCATAACCTGTTCAGTCTCGACAGCCTCAGGCTGAATAACTAGGGCAGGCTTGTGGTGAATGATTAGGCATTCGCTTATCGGCCTGCAAGCGGGAGCCTCTTGAATTATGAAGCTAATCCTTGGCAATAAGAACTATTCGAGCTGGTCGCTGCGCGGCTGGCTGGCGGCAAAGCAATCGGGCCTTGCGTTTGAAGAGCTAGTGACGCCGCTGTTTGGCGAGGATTGGGACAAACGCCATAGCAAAGAAGGGTTGCAGCCCAGCTTTGGCAAGGTGCCGATCCTGTGGGACGGCGACAATGTCATTTGGGACAGTCTCGCCATTATGGAATATTTCGCTGATCGTGTGGGGCGCGACCGGTTCTGGCCCAAGGATGAGGGCGCGCGCGGCATGGCCCGCGCTGTCGTCGCCGAAATGCACAGCTCCTTTGCATCGCTGCGGTCAGAATGCCCGATGAACATCCGTACCAAATTTGAGGGTGTTCAGCTGTCTGAGCAAACCCAGCAAGATATTGTCCGTATCCTGACCTTATGGGCCGAGGCGCGCGCACGCTATGGGGACGGCGGGCCGTTCCTGTTTGGCACATTTGGCGCGGCGGATATCTTCTATGCGCCCGTGGTCAGCCGGTTTATCTCTTACGGTGTCGCTGTGCCCGGATTTGCCGCAAGCTATATGCAGGCGATTTGGGAGCATGAATGGATGCAGCAATGGATTGCGGCCTCCGAAGAGGAAGAATGGGTGATCGAACAATATGATGCGCCAGCGGGAGCGAATTGATGGGTGAAGCGCTGGACTATGCGAAGGCTTTGATCGCGGCGAAAAGCGTCACCCCTGCGCGCGGCGAAGTGTTTGACGCGATGGAGGCGATGCTGACCGAGCATGGCTTTGCTGTGCATCGCTTTATCGCGGGCGCGGGCGAAATGGGCACGCCTGAGGAGCCGGTTGAAAACCTCTTCGCCATCCGCAAAGGACCAGAAGGCTCGAAGCATTTTGCTTTCGCTGGGCATTTGGACGTGGTTCCCCCCGGCCCGATTGGCGAAGGCGGGTGGAGCAGCGACCCGTTTGTGCCAGAGGAGCGGGGCGAGCTGCTTTACGGGCGCGGCGCGGTGGATATGAAAGGCTCCATCGCCAGCATGGTCGCCGCCCTTGCTGATATTCCGCAAGAGGCGGGCACGCTCAGCTTTATCATCACCGGCGATGAAGAGGGGCCAGCGCTTTACGGCACGCGCGCTCTGATCGACCATATGCGCGAGGCCGGTCAGGAGCCGGACCTTTGCCTTGTCGGCGAACCCACCAGTGTCAACCGCCTTGGCGATATGATGAAGATCGGGCGGCGCGGCTCGGTCAATATCTGGATCGAGGTTG
>CAZAIG010000241.1:0-1769 GCA_964485135.1 uncultured Porphyrobacter sp.
CTGTCGAGCCCGCGCCAGTTCTCATAGCGTTTCAGCAATTGCGCATCACCAGTATCGAGACCAATCTGGCGGCCATCTTCGAGCACTTCTACCAATGCGCCGACATCGCGCAGCCCCAAGTTCAATCCTTGTCCTGCAATCGGGTGAATGCCGTGCGCCGCATCACCGATCAGTGCGAGCCGTGTGTCGGTAATTTTCGCGGTATGGTGGAAGCCGAGCGGGTAGGACGACCTTTCGCCCACACTGGTTATTGCGCCGAACATATCGCCCATACGCTTGGTCACTTCGGCCAGAAACGCGCGGTCTGACAGTTTGAGCGTCCCTGCTGCATCCGCTTCGTCCACGGTCCACACCAGCGCACTGCAATGCTCGCCGGCATCATTGCCCAGCATAGGCAACAGCGCGAATGGGCCAGCGGGATAGAATATCTCCCACGCGACATTATCATGCGGTTTTTCATGGGTTAGCCCGGCAATAATCGCTCGGTGGCTGTAATCCCATTTCGCAAGCTTAATCCCTGCATCATCGCGGGTAGGCGATCCGCGCCCTTCTGCAGCGACCATCAGCGGGGCGGTTAGCTGCGTGCCATCGGCCAATGTGACAGAGGCTGCAAAATCATCGCGGCTGCGCTGCGCAATCTCTGCCTTTGAATGGAGTGTGATGAGCGGTTCTGCGTCTGCTGCCTCAAACAGGGCAAGGCGCAAACGCCGGTTCGCAAACATCCGCCCCAATGTGCCATCTTCTGGAGCAGGCTGAAAGTCGAGCCGCCCCGGCTTCATCTGATCGGTCACAGCGATACTGGAAATCGGCGAGGCGAAGCTTTCCAGCCCGCGCGCAATCCCGATGTTTTCAAACAGGTTCCAGCTTGCTGTTGAAATAGCGGAGGCGCGTCCATCGAACCCTTCTGCGGTCAGCTCAGCCGGGTCCGCGCGGTCGACAACATGGCTGGAGAACCCCTTGCGCGCAGCGGCAATCGCCAGAGTGGTGCCGACCAGCCCTCCGCCCAAAATAAGCAAATCTGCGCGCGAATGATCCAAACTGTCACCTTTGCCGATATGATTGCGAATAATCAGCCATGGTCCTAGAGGCACATCTGTGAGCGTGGCAAGAAACTTTGATCCTTGGCAGCGCGCATTGTGCGCATGGCTGATTGCGTGCCTTGCATTTGGCGCTGCATTCCTGTCTGCGTTTGCGCCTGCCAACGCGCAAGAGGCGCAGTTTGGCGATGAGAAAATTGCGGTCGATCTCTTTGCCGATGGCGCGCCGGTAGCAGGCGCAGAATGGATGCTGGCGCTGCGCTTTACGCCTGAGACGCAAAGCGGGGAGGAATGGCATGGCTATTGGTCCAATCCCGGTGATGCGGGGCAGGGGATGGAGCTGTCGCTGAACCTGCCCGATGGCTGGGAACAAGGCGAAGCGCTTTATCCTGTACCTCAGACTTTTGTGCAGCCTTTGGAAGGTTCAGCCGTAACGAATGGCGGCCTGATGAACCATATTTACAAAGGCGCTTACACGGTGCTTGTGCCAGTGCAGGTGCCGCAGGACGCTGATGTGAGCGCAATGGGAGCGGTCACTGGCTTTGTCCGCTATCTGGCGTGCAGCGACATTCTATGCGTCCCGCAAGATGCAAAGTTGATCGCGCGTCCGCCCAGCAAATCACCCAGTCAGTTTCCCCGCTGGAGGGCGCAGATCGCGCCTTTACTGGACGCTGAGGCGCGCTTTGTGATTGATGATACCAAGCTGCGGCTTGCGGTGCCTTTGCCCGAAAG
>CAZAIG010000242.1:0-1765 GCA_964485135.1 uncultured Porphyrobacter sp.
GATCTGGGCGGATCGGGCAATGAAACCCATGCGCATCTGGCCGATGATGGCCGCATCACCATCATGTTCAACAACTTCCAGCAACCTGCCAATATATTGCGCATTTATGGGCGCGGCGTGCCGGTGCTGCCGCAGGATGAGGGCTGGGATAAGTTAGCCGCGCATTTCACTCTGCTGCCCGGCACGCGGCAGATCTTCGCGATTCAGGTCGAAAGCGTGCAGACATCATGCGGCTGGGGCGTGCCCAAGATGACATTTGAGGCAGAGCGCGACACGCTCAAAAAGGCCCATCGACAAACCAATCCAGAAGCATGGGCGGCAAAGGCGGCAACCCGCCTCAGCAGTATTGATGGCCTGCCAACTCGGGCAACCGATCGCTATATTGCGGGCGATGACTAGATCCGGCGCCGCTCTGCCTAAATTATGAACAGATGATTAAAATTTGAGCAATGGTATTGCGTGCAGATGAGCTGCGCGGCGAAAAAACCCTTTAAAATCAGCTTGAAAGAATTCTGGCATAGCCCTTGCTAAACCCCCGATGTCGGAAACGGGTCCGGCAGCAATCAGGGGGCAGAGATGAAATTCATCATCGCCGTTATTAAACCGTTTAAGCTTGATGAGGTCCGCGAAGCGTTGGGCAGCATCGGTATCGCGGGCATGACTGTGTCCGAAGTCAAAGGCTTTGGCCGACAAAAAGGCCAGACCGAGATTTATCGCGGGGCCGAATATTCCACCAACATGCTTCCCAAGGTGAAGCTGGAAATCGCCGCCGCTGACGAGATCGCTGATCAAGTGGTCGAAACGATCCAAAACACCGCTAGCACCGATGCGATTGGTGATGGAAAAATCTTCATGCTCGATTTGGCCAATGCCACTCGGATCCGCACCGGTGAATCCGGCGAGACAGCCCTGTGAGCGGGCGCATGATAATGGGGAATATGACAATGAACCGCACACTTATCTCACGCGCACTCATAGGCCTGACGGGCCTTGCTGCTGTTTGCGCGACGCAACCGGCTCTTGCTGCTGTTCCTGCCGCTGAAGCAGTATCGGACGGCACAGCCTATATTCTCAACACGCTGCTGTTTCTGATCGGTGGCTTTTTGGTCATGTGGATGGCCGCTGGCTTTGCCATGTTGGAAGCGGGCCTTGTCCGCGCCAAGAACACTTCGACACAGTGCCTTAAAAACATTGGCCTCTACTCGATTGCTGGCCTGATGTTCTGGGTTGTCGGATACAACATTGCCTACCCAGGTTTTGACGGATCGGGTTGGTTCGGCATGGCCGGCACAATCTACGATATGCAAGGCGTCGGTGAAGCGGATGTCGAAACCGGATATTCGGTTGCGTCTGACTGGTTCTTCCAAATGGTTTTCTGTGCAACGACTGCTTCGATCGTTTCGGGCACAGTGGCTGAACGGATCAAAATCGTTCCTTTCTTCATCTTTGTCGCGATCCTTACAGGTTTCATCTACCCAGTCGTTGTAAGCTGGGAGTGGGGCGCTGGTTCACTCGACGCGATGGGCTTCTCTGACTTTGCTGGTTCGACGCTGGTTCACTCAACCGGCGGCTGGGCAGCTCTTGTCGGGGCGATCATTATTGGAGCGCGCGCTGGCCGCTATGGCCCAGACGGTAAAGTCAACGTATTCCCGGGCGCGAACATTCCACTTGCGACATTGGGTACTTTCATCCTGTGGCTCGGCTGGTTCGGCTTTAACGGTGCATCGCAGCTCGCGATGGGCACAGTGGGCGACGTTTCTGACGT
>CAZAIG010000243.1:0-1755 GCA_964485135.1 uncultured Porphyrobacter sp.
TCCTGAATATCGGGCGTCTGGTAATAATGGGCGAGGATCACCGCATTGCGCTCTTTACGCAGCCGGTCAATCTCGGCCAGCAGATCAGTGCCTGAAGGGATAGGGTTTTGAGCGGTCATAAATGCATCCTAAATCGTCATTTTCGCAGGCCAGATGCTGCGTTTCATCAACCTCTTAGGCTTTGCGCTCGCTTCTGTTAAGGTGCGTCATAAGGGAGAGGTACAAAATGTATGATTTGAAGCTGACAGAGGCTTATTGCCCCGCGCAATCCGACACGCCTTATGCAGAGCGTACAATCGGTGATGTGCTGCGCGAACAGGCGGAGACACGCGGTGAGGGCATGGCATTGCGCGAGCTTTTGCCCGATGGCAGCATTGGGCGCGAGTGGACCTTTGCTGAGCTATTGAGTGATGCGGAGCGCACTGGCAAAGCGCTGGCATCGCGTCATCCGGCGGGCACGCGCATCGCGATTATGGCGGGCAATTGCCCGGAGTGGATATTGGTGCAATTGGGCGCAGCGCTTGCGGGCCTTGTCATTGTTACCATCAATCCGGCTCTGATTGCGCGCGAGGTGCGTTATGTGCTCGAGCAATCGGGATCGCAGGCGGTCTATTACCAAACGGCGGTGCGCGGCACGCCTCTGCGCCCGATTGTGGATGAGGCCGCCGCCGGCCTGCCCGCATCCAGTATCGTTATCGACATCACCGATCACGGAGAGCTTTTCGCAGGCGAGGGAGACGGTCAGCTACGCGAAACGAAACCGCTCGACATTGCGATGATCCAATACACCAGCGGCACGACCGGCTTTCCCAAAGGCGTGCTGCTGCATCACCATGGCCTCGTCCAAAGCAATCAAGACGTGTTCACCCGTTGGGGTCTTTCAGCGGGAAAGACCGTACTTGCCCCTTTCCCGCTCTTCCACACGGCGGGCAGCGCGGTTTGCGTGCTGGGCTGCCTTGCGCATGGGGCGACCATATTGCTGGTCAGCCTGTTCGATCCGATTCCGGTGGTTCAGGCTATCGTCCGCGAAAAGCCAGAGATCGTCGGCGGCGTCTCCACTATGATCTATGCCCTGATCGAAGCGGCGAAAGCGACCGGTTCAGATGTCAAAGTGGTTGAACAAATCATCAGCGGCGGAGCCATGGTGCAGCCTGAACTCAACCGGGCCGCACAGGAAACCTTCGGAGTGCCAATCCTGATCGTTTACGGCCAGACCGAAACCTCGCCTGCGATCACTGCTGCATGGCCGAGCGATACTGGCGCTGAGCTAACCGAGACCATCGGCCAAGCTTGCAGCCATATGGAAGTCGCGATCAAATCGCCCGCCGATGGCAGCGTGTGCGCCGTGGATGAGCAGGGCGAGATTTGCATGCGCGGCTTCAACATGATGGTCGGCTATAACGACAATGCGGCTGCGACCGCTGAAACGATTGATACAGACGGCTGGCTGCATACCGGCGATCTCGGCAGCATGAGCGCGCGCGGATATGTTAAGATTACGGGCCGCGTCAAAGAGATGATTATTCGCGGCGGCGAGAACCTTTTCCCCGCAGAGATTGAGGCAGCGATGCTTGAGCATCCTGCGATCGCAGAGGTCGCCGTGGCGGGCGCGCCGGATGAGAAATGGGGCGAGATCGTGGTGTGCTTTATGCGGCTGGCCGAGGGTGCGGAGCGCCCGTCCGATGATGCGCTGAAATCGCATATCCGCGAGCGGCTTTCCCCGCAAAAGACGCCGGCGCATTGGGTCTGGATGAA
>CAZAIG010000244.1:0-1747 GCA_964485135.1 uncultured Porphyrobacter sp.
CGACGCGGCGAATGCGTTCGGTCCCCGCCATCGAGGTGCCTCCGAATTTCATCACTATGCGTGCCAATTGCTCAGTTCCTTCATGCGCATTGTTCTGCTTGGAGCGCTCGGTAAGCAGGTCAAGCGCCGATGACAAGAAGACTTGCCCTTTGCGCGGCAAAAGCGTTTATTTCGCGCGACAGCTACACGAGGGGAAGAATCATGCCTGAATTGCAGCATATCAAAGCCGGAAGTGACCCAGAGGTCATCATCCAATGCCTCAAAGAAGATGGCGCATGCGTGGTGGACAATGTGATGAGCGCGGGCGATTTGGATGCTCTCAAGGCAGAGATCATGCCCTTTGTCGAGGCGACGAGCATGGGTCTGGATGATTTCACAGGTCGCCAGACCAGCCGCACCGGAGCGCTCGTCGCGCGATCTGCCAAATGCCGTGATCTGGTGATGAACAAGAGCATCCTTGGTGCGGCGGAAACCTTCCTCAACCCCTTTTGCGAGACGATCCAGCTGCATCTCACCCAGCTCATTCGCATCTTCCCGGGCCAAGGCGAGCAACCCCTACACCGCGACCGGCTGGCATGGGGCGGGTTCCTGCCTGAGACGCTGGAGCCGCAACTGAACACCATTTGGGCTGTCACCGACTTCACGCGCGAGAATGGCGCGACCCGCGTTGTGCCCGGATCCAACCATTGGGAACCAGGGCGCACGGCGGAAGAGCACGAGATCGCCTATGCTGAGATGAGCGCTGGCAGCGTGCTCGTCTATTCCGGCTCTGTCATCCATTCGGGCGGCCGCAATGACAGCGGGGGGGATCGGATGGGTCTCAACATCACTTATTGCCTTGGCTGGCTGCGGCAGGAGGAGAACCAATATCTCTCTTGCCCGCCAGAGATCGCGAAGGATTTCTCCCCCGAACTGCGCGCGCTGCTTGGCTATGCCATGGGCAGCTATGCATTGGGCTATTTCACGCCTCCGCTCGCCGCTGGAGAAGGGCCAGAGATCACCCCGCCTGATTGGCTGTTTGGCGAGGATGTGAAAGGTTGGGGCGATACGATGTATGAGAATGTCTCAGACCGCGCAGCCAAGGGGGCAGTATGAACGCCGCTGCACCAACCACGATCCGCCCCGAAGAGACCGCCCATTTCGGCACGCTGGCGCGCGAGTGGTGGGATCCGAAGGGACCGATGGCCTCTTTGCATCAGGTGAACCCCCTGCGGCTGCGCTATATCCGCGATGCGGTGGACCGTCATTGGGGCGGCGATATTCGCGCTGCCAAGCCGCTCGATGGCAAGAGCGCACTCGACATTGGCTGCGGCGCAGGCCTTGTCTGCGAACCCTTGGCAAGGCTGGGCGCGGATGTAACCGGCGTGGATGCAACGCCTGAAAACGTCTCAGTCGCAGCCACTCATGCAGAGGCCGTAGGCCTCGATATCCGCTATATGGCGGGCGAGCTAGGCGCGCTTAATATCGGCCAGTTTGACCTTGTGACATGCCTCGAAGTGGTGGAGCATGTCGCGGACAAGCCTGCCTTCCTCGCCCAAGTCGCAGCCGCATTGAAACCGGACGGGCTGCTCGTCCTATCCACGCCCAATCGCACCGCAGCCTCGCGCGTGCTGCTGGTCGGCGCAGCAGAGGCGGTCGGCTATGTGCCCAAGGGAACGCATCATTGGGACGACTTCGTCACGCCAGATGAGCTATCCGATCTGCTTGCCGAAGCAGGCCTTACAATGTCGCAGCCCACCGGCATTGC
>CAZAIG010000245.1:0-1712 GCA_964485135.1 uncultured Porphyrobacter sp.
TCGGGCACAAAGCGGCCAAAGACGCCCGCTTCATTCATCCAGCGCAGCACGGTCTCAGGATCATTTGTGCCGCACAAAAGATCGAGGAAGATCGCATTGGCGCGCGGATCACGCCGCGTTGCGCGCTTGATCAATTTGTTGTCGCGGCCCGCCTGCCGCATGGTTTCGGGATGAATTTCCAGCCCATTGGCTTCGGCAAGCTGGAAAATCTCGATCAGACGGACAGGATCTTCTTTAAACCAGTCATCGCTGGGCGCAGCGATCTTGCCAGCGGCAATTTGATATCCATTAAGGATGCGCGGTTTTTCCTGCTTCCACGCGGAAAAGAAGCCAGCCTTTTTGTTCTTCTCCTCCATCTCTGCATCGATATGCGACAGGAAAACACCGGTGAGGCTGCCCACGCGTTTCGCTTGAAGAAAGTAGTATTGCATAAAGCGCTCGACCGCGCTTTTGCCCGGACGATCGGCAAAGTTCATGCGCTCTGCCACTTGGCGCTGCAGATCGAAAGTCAGCCGGTCTTCTGCGCGATCCGTTATGATGTGAAGGTGGCAGCGCACTGCGAGCAGAAAGCTCTCTGCGCGGCGAAAACTGCGATACTCAGAGCGGGTGAACAGCCCTTCGTTCACCAATTCGCGTGCTCCGCGCGCCTGATGGATATATTTGCCAATCCAGTAAAGCGTTTGAAGGTCGCGAAGGCCGCCTTTGCCCTCTTTCACATTGGGCTCAACGACATAGCGGCTGTCGCCCATGCGTTTGTGCCGCGCGTTGCGTTCATCCAGTTTTTCGCTGAGGAAATTCTGTTCGCTACCCTCGACAATTTCGTTCCAGAACCGCGCGGCCATTTCATCGTACAAGGCTTGATCGCCCCAGACAAAGCGCGATTCCAATTGCGCGGTGCGGATCGTCAGATCCTCGCGGCACATTTTGAGCGTATCGTCGATTGTGCGGCTGGAATGGCCGACCTTGAGGCCCAAATCCCACAGCATATAGAGCATCGCTTCGATCACTTGCTCGCACCATGGCGCTCGCTTCATCGGGGTGAGGAAGGCGATATCGACATCGCTATGCGGCGCCATCTCAGCCCGCCCATATCCGCCGACAGCGACCAGCGTTAGCCGTTCCGCTGCCGTCCGATTGGCGACCGGATAAAGATAGGCGGTGACGTAGTCATGGATCAGCCGCAGCAGCTGATCGATTAGCAACGCCTGCGATCCGGTGCATTCATGACCCGACGATGGCTTTTCCTCCAGCCTTCGCGCAATTTCTGCCCGCCCATCATCGAGCGCCGATTTGAGCAGATCCACGACGGCTGCACGCGATGCTTCGCTGCCGTGCTCTTCGGCCAAAGCCGCCACCGCCTCTGATAGGCTGCGGCGGTCAATGATCGCGCGCTGGTTGGTTATGCGAAGGCTGCTCAAACCTGGTTTGCTCCGTTTCTAATCCAGCAGATCGCCAGCGAACATGGTTTTCACCGTACGCTTATCCACTTTCATCGTGCCGAGGCGCGGCAAGCTCTCTGTCGCTTGCCAGATGAGTTGGACCTGCGGAATTTTGAACGGAGCGATCCGTTCAGACAGGAAAGCGTGCAGATCCTCTGCGGTCAGAACCTGGCCATCCTTGGGCAGGAAAACGGCCGCTGGCACTTCGCCAAAACGCTCATCAGGAACGCCAAAGACAGAGCATTCTGCCACTGCTTCATGGGCGTAAATGGC
>CAZAIG010000246.1:0-1678 GCA_964485135.1 uncultured Porphyrobacter sp.
CCAGACAGGCGGCTGAACGGATAGAGTTCCATCACCTTTTCATTCAGCGCAGCATCGGGCGCCATTTCGCCTTCATATTCAAAGCCGGGGTCTTCCGCGTCCAAGATCGCCACCGCCTCGCGAATGCTATCGAGCCATTTGCCCGAAGGATTGCCGAATGTGGAATAGGAGAGGAAAGCCACGCGCGGCTCATGCCCCATGCGGCGCGCAACAGCGGCAGTTTCTTTCGCAATATGCGCCAATTCTTCCGCCGAGGGGCGCTCGTTAATGGTGGTATCGGCCAAAAAGGTGGTGTGGTTCTTGCCGATCATCATATGGATACCAAACGGCAGAGCATCAGGCTTGGGATCCAGCACCATGTTAATTTCGCGCGCTGTTTGGGCAAAGGTACGGGTCGTGCCAGAGATAATGCCGTCACCATGTCCCAGCGCCACGAGCAAAGCGGCAAAGACATTGCGCTCCTGATTGACCATGCGGCGAACGTCGCGCTCGGTATAGCCTTTGCGTTGAAGCTTTTCATACAGGAACGCGACCATCGCGGGCACATGCTCGCTATCGGCAGAGTTCTGAATTTCAAAGCTTTGCGGGTCAGACACAGACAGCTGATGCAGCTTATCCATTACCGCTTTTGTGCGCCCAACGAGGATCGGCGTGCCATAGCCGAAATCGCGATATTGGATCGCGGCGCGCAGAACGACTTCTTCTTCGGCCTCGGCAAAGACCATGCGTTTGGGGTTGGCCTTTGCCTCATTATACGCGCCGGTCAGCACCGACGTGGTCGGATTGAGCCGCGATTTCAGCGAATGCTGATAGGCATCAAAATCCTCGATCTGAACTCTGGCAACGCCGGAATCCATCGCTGCCTTGGCCACGGCTGAGGAAACCACTTCCATCAGGCGCGGATCAAACGGCGCAGGAATGATGTAATCCACGCCGAATTTCTGGTTCTTGCCGCCATAGGCACTGGCGACTTCTTCGGGCACACGCTCGCGCGCCAACTCCGCAATCGCAGTGGCGGCGGCGATCTTCATCTCTTCATTGATCGCGGTTGCCTGCACATCCAATGCACCGCGGAAGATGAAGGGGAAGCCGAGCACATTGTTCACTTGGTTGGGAAAATCGCTGCGTCCGGTCGCAATGATCGCATCAGGGCGCACGGCTTTGGCTTCATCCGGCATGATCTCCGGCACCGGATTGGCCATGGCAAAGATAATCGGCTTATCCGCCATCTTCTCCACCCAAGCCGGTTTCAGCGCGCCAGCTGCCGACAGGCCAAGGAAGATATCAGCGCCCTCTAACGCTTCTTCCAAACTGCCCGCATCAGTGTTGGCGGCATGGGCGCTTTTCCATTGATCGAGATTTTCACGGTCTTTCTTAATCGGGCCCTTGCGGTCGCACATGATGACATTGTCGCCCGACACGCCCATCGCTTTGACCAGCGCCGTGCACGCAATCGCCGCCGCACCAGCGCCGTTCACAACCACTTTCACATCTTTGATATCGCGGCCCGTCAAATGGCAGGCATTGAGGAGGCCAGCCGCTGTAATAATCGCTGTGCCGTGCTGATCATCATGCATGATCGGAATGTTCATCCGTTCGCGCAATTCCTGCTCGATGATGAAGCATTCAGGCGCTTTGATATCTTCCAGATTGATCCCGCCAAAGCTCGGCTCCATCA
>CAZAIG010000247.1:0-1653 GCA_964485135.1 uncultured Porphyrobacter sp.
TTGCCGACATCGCCGACAACGCGCGGGTGATCGGAGTCATAGCCGCGATGCGTGGCAAGATCGAAAGCGACGGAGAGGCCTTTCTGCCCCGCAGCCAGATTGCGACGGTAGAAAGCGTTGCTCTCCTCCGCCGTTGAGAAGCCCGCATATTGCCGGATCGTCCACGGGCGGCCCGCATACATGCTGGCCTTCACCCCGCGCGTAAACGGAGCAAAACCGGGGAGACCGGGATCAGCGCTATCCTTTTGAGTATAGAGCGCTTTGATATCGAAACCTTCGGGCATAGAGCGCGTCAAATCGCGCCCCTTGGACTCCTTATCGGCCAATGCCTTCCAGTCTTCGATATTAGCCATCTTATTTGCCCTTAAATTCCGCCTTGCGCTTTTGCAGGAAGGCCGCGCCTCCTTCCATCGCATCCGCGCTCGCACCAGCAATCCGCTGCGTCTCTGCTTCGCGAACGAACACTTGCTGCACCGTGCCATCCAGCGCGAGATTGAGGTTCTCTTTCATCATCTTGATCGCCTGTGTCGGACCATTGGCGAGTTTCTCTGCCAAGGCGCGCGCCTCGTCCATCAATGCGTCGGCTTCAACCGCTCTGTAGATAAGGCCCCATTCCTCGGCTTGCTCGGCGCCAATTTTCTCGCCCAGCATCATCATGCGGGTGGCTCGGGCACGCCCAATTGCGCGGGCGAGCAGCCATGTCGAGCCTCCATCGGGCACAAGGCCGATATTGACGAAGGCTTGGAGGAAATAGGCGCTCTTGCTGGCGATGGTGAAGTCGGCTGCCAGCGCAAGCGAGCACCCCACGCCAGCCGCCGGGCCATTGACCGCGCAGATGACGGGGACTTGAGCGCGCAGAACTTGCGAAATCGCCGGGTTGTAGTGGTTCTGCAGCGCCTTGTGCGAGCCTCCTTTGCTTGTGAGCGCAGAGGCTTCTCCGCGAGCGGCCAGATCCGCGCCCGAGCAGAACCCCTTGCCCTCGCCCGTGATGAGCACAGCGCGCGCATCACCAAGATCATAAAACGCCTCGCCAAGTTCGTCCGCCATTTGCGGCGGCATCGCATTGAGGCGATCGGGCCGGTTCAGTGTAATTGTGGTTAGCGGGCCAGCCGTCTCAACTTTGATGGTTTCGTATGACATATTCTACTCCGTTCGTGCTGAGCCTGTCGAAGTGCGGACGGCCCGTTCGATGAGACCCTTCGACAAGCTCAGGGCGAACGGGTCTTGCACGACTCAATGATCCTCTTTGCCCAAAACTGGGGGCGTTTCCATGATCTCGATAAGCATGCCCTGCATGTCCTTGGGATGGACGAAAAAGATAGGCGTTCCATGCGCGCCGATACGCGTTGGGCCGAGGATGCGCTTGCCCATCGTCTCATATTCAGCGCGAGCTTTTTCAATATCTGGCACTTCAAAACACAGATGATGTTGTCCGCCATAGGGCTTGTTCTCAAGCCACTTTGCAACAGGGCTATCCTCGTTAAGAGGTTCGATTAGCTCGATCTGCGTCCCTTCATGAGCGGATGCCGCAAGCCGCATAGTGGGCGTATCGACAAAGCACACTCTGACACCCTGATCGGGCAATTCGAACGGTTCAGTGATGTCGGTCGCCCCCATGACATCGCGGTAGAAATCAATCGATTCCGCGATGGA
>CAZAIG010000248.1:0-1625 GCA_964485135.1 uncultured Porphyrobacter sp.
ATCTTCTTGTCATAGGGCGCGCCCACGATCATCCGGTTCACAAAGACGCCGGGCAGATGGATGCTGTCAGGGTCGAGCGAGCCGATCGGCACAATTTCCTCCACCTCGACCACGCAGGTCTTGCCGCAAGTGGCGGCGGGCTGATTGAAATTGCGCGCCGTTTTGCGGAAGATGCAATTGCCGGTCTCATCCGCTTTCCATGCTTTTACAATCGCAAGATCAGCGAAGATGCCTTCTTCGAGAATATAATCCTCGCCGTCGAATTGCTTCACCTCTTTGCCATCAGCCACCTGCGTTCCTACGCCCGTCTTGGTGTAAAAGCCGGGAATACCCGCGCCGCCGGCGCGCATCCGCTCAGCGAGCGTTCCTTGGGGGCAGAATTCGACTTCCAGTTCGCCGGAGAGAAACTGGCGTTCAAATTCCTTATTCTCGCCCACATAGCTGGAAATCATTTTCTTGACCTGCTTGGTGCGCAGCAGCTTGCCGATCCCTTCATTGTCGATCCCTGCATTGTTGGAAGCAAAAGTGAGGCCCTTCACCCCGCTCTCCTGAATCGCGTCGAGCAGCCGCTCAGGGATGCCGCACAGGCCAAAGCCGCCGCTGGCAATCAGCAAGCCATCTTTCAAAAGGCCGTCCAAAGCGGACTTTGCATCGGGGTAAATTTTGCTCATTTTGCGGTATCCCAAGGGGTCAGAGATGAAGCGAGATAACCCATAGACCTAGGGAGACCTAAGGAGATCACGTGAGATAAATGACTCATAACGTCTTTATGATCGCAGAAAAGTCGAGATTTCCATGACCTGCGCCGTTGAAGTCTTCATAGAGCGCGGCGGCGCGCGATCCCATGGGCACAGGCGCATCGGCGCTATCGGCGGCTTCCATCGCGAGGCGCAAATCTTTGAGCATCAGCGCGGTGGCAAAACCGCCCTGATAGTCATTGTCAGACGGACTTTGGGGCCCAACGCCGGGGACAGGACAATAGCTCGTCATCGACCAATTTTGGCCGGATGAGACGCTGGAGATGTCATAGAAAGTCTGCGGATTGAGGCCGAGCTTTTCCGCCATTTTGAACGCTTCGCAAGTACCCGCCATATGGATCGCAAGCAGCATATTGTTGCAGATTTTCGCCGCTTGGCCATTGCCTGCATCTCCTGCATGGATCACCGCCTTGCCCATCGCTTCTAGGATCGGTTTGGCGCGGCTAAATGCGCTCTCGGTTCCGCCAACCATGAAGGTCAGCGTCCCGCCATTTGCTGCTGCAATCCCGCCGGAAACAGGCGCATCGACCATTTCGTAACCCGCTGCTTCTGCTGCGGCAATTGTCTCGCGAGCGGTGGCGACATCAATCGTGGAGCAATCGAGGAAAACGGCGCCGGCTGGCGCTGTGCGGATCACGTCGTTTTCATAGACGCCCTTCACAATCGCGCCATTGGGCAACATGGAAACGACGGCTTCTGCGCCTTCGCAAGCTTGCGCCGCGCTGGTGAAAGTCGCGCAGCCATTACCTTGCGCCGCTTCGATGGCGTCCGCGCTTAAGTCGAAAGCGCGAACCTCGTGCCCCGCCTTCACCAGGTTTGCGGCCATCCCGCCGCCCATATTGCCAAGCCCGATAAATGCGATTTTCA
>CAZAIG010000249.1:0-1545 GCA_964485135.1 uncultured Porphyrobacter sp.
TGGTGCCGAGATTTTCCAAAACGCGCGTGCGCATCCGCACCACCGTTTCCATGCCTGCCGATGCCAAGAACGGTGTCAGCAAGAAGCCAGCGATCGACCATTGCAGACCGTATGATGGTGTCAGGATCGTCGGGCCAAGGTCGAGCCGGCCATATTGATAGATCTTCTTCTGCTGATTTGAGCCGTAGCGTGAAAATTCGCTCATTTTGGATGCAGCGACTTGCTCCATCGCTTTGAGAACGCCGTCTGCTGCCTGTCCGCCGCCAATCGGATCAAAGCCGAGATAGGCATCGGTTGCATCAATCGCAGCGCGCAATTGCTTAGTGTAATCATCATCGGACGAGTTCACGACATGCTCTGCGCCCGCCGCTTTTAGCAAATCGGCATGCTCTTGCTTGCGCACGATATTGACGAGCTTGATGCCGTCTTCGATGCAGATTTTGTTGAGCATTTGGCCAAGGTTGGATGCCGCAGCCAGATGAACGATCGCATCGTGCCCTTCGGCCTTTGCGGTCTCGACAAAGGCAAGCGCGGTCATCGGGTTGACGAAGCTAGACGCGCCAGCCTCCGTTGAATGATCGCCAAGCGGCAAGCACATCATAGCATCCGCGATGGCGTATTGGCTGAAAGCGTGGCCGGGGACACAAGCGACCCGCTGACCCATCAGCGCTTTGGCCATATCGCTGTCACCGGTGGCGACCACGGTTCCCGCGCCTTCATTGCCTGCTTCCAAGCGCTGCCCATGGCGACCCTTTTGGCCGGACAGAAATGGTTCGGGCATTTGCGCGACCACTTTGCCAGCTGAGTATTCCGCATTCTCAAAGTCCGCCGCGCTGGTCAAAATCGCCAAGTCAGACGGGTTGATCGGGGCCGCTTCCATCTTCACCAGCACTTGATTGCCCGTTGGCTCTGGGAAGGTGCTGTCGACCACTTCCAGCGTCAGCGCGCCGCCTGCGTCTAGAGTGGTGAATAGCTGCTTGCCTGTGGTCATCATTGCTCTCCTGAAAAGTGATTTGTTCAAGAGCTAGGCCACTCAAACTGCCTTGGCTAGGGTGACGTAAGGTCAACTCTCACCCGGATAGAGCGCCTCAACGAAGTAAAGGCCGTGTGCGGGCGCATTGTGGCCAAGCGCTTGCCGGTCGCGCGCGGCAAGAGCCTCAGCAATGCGGCTTTCTTCCCAAGTGCCCGTGCCCACCATTTTCAGGCTGCCTACGATGCTGCGGACTTGATGATGGAGGAAAGAGCGCGCGGCGACATGGACGTGGATTTCCTCGCCATAGGGGCCATGGGCGCGCACGACATCAACCTGGTCGAGTGTTTTGACGGGGTCTTTCGCTTGGCAGCGGACTGAGCGAAATGTGGTGAAGTCATGCTGGCCGACCAGCGATTGTGCGGCGCGGTGCATGGCTTTTTCATCCAGTGTCGGCGCGATTTGCCACACACGGTTTGCGTCCAAAGTCAGCGGGCTGCGCCGATTGGCAATGCGGTAAAGATAGCGCCGCCCGATGCAGGAAAAGCGAGCGTGCCATTCCTCATCCACCACTT
>CAZAIG010000250.1:0-1531 GCA_964485135.1 uncultured Porphyrobacter sp.
GTGTTGTCTTTGGGATAGAAGAAGATCACCAGTTTCTTGCCCGCAAAATCGGACGCTTTGACAGAGCCGCCATCGGGGGTTTCCATCGCAATATCCGGCATTTTTGCGCCGCCTTTCGTAAAGTCGCTCATCGTCAATCTATCTCCAGTTCGTCGCCAAATATGGCGAGCCAATTTGCTGCGACCTCTTGGCGCGATTCGGTCAGCGACTGCAAGAGGGTTTCGAAGCTTTCCGCGCCGCATGCCGCCGCCATCGCTTCGCGCGCTGCATTGTGGGGATAGGCAAGATCGGGGGCGAGCAAACGTCCCGCGACCAGAATACGGGTCATCAGCTCCCACGCGCCGCGCAAACCTTCACTGACCAAACCTTGCTGAGCCAAAACCTCAATCGCTTTGCCCAAATGCGGCTCCAACGCCGTCCCGTGCTTCAGTTGCAAGAAATGGACGCAAAATTCAGCATCAACCAAACCGCCACGCAGCAGTTTTACATCCAACGGCCCTTTGCTCGGCTTATGCGCGGCCATATCTGCGCGCATGGAGAGGACATCGCTCTTTAAAGCGCCCACATCTCGCGCGGTCTTTAGCACATCTCGGATTTGGAGGGTGAGGTCTCCTGCTGCCTCATCGCTGCCGACAAGCACCCGCGCACGGGTCAGCGCCATATGCTCCCACGTCCATGCGGTCTCTCGTTGATAGCGCGCAAAACTGCTGGTCGTAACAGCGAGCGGTCCTTGCGCGCCTTGCGGCCGCAGCCGCGTATCAACCTCATACAAAGCGCCCTGTGCAGTGGCCACGCTCAGCGCGGCTGTGACCCGCTGGCCCAAACGGTTGAAATAATGCGAAGCGGAAAGCGGCTTTGCCCCACTCGATTCCGAATCGAATTCTCCGGTGAAGAGAAAAACCACATCCAGATCGCTGGCATGGGTGAGCATTTCACCGCCCAGCCGCCCGAGGCCAAGGACAAGCAGCTCTGCACCCGCAACATGCCCGTGCTTGGCGGAAAATTCGCCAGCCGCCGCCTCTGCCGCCACCAGCATACCCGCCTCTGCCAAACGCGACAAAGCCGCCGCAATATCGAGCGGGTCGTGCAAATGGCTGATCAATTGCACGCCGAGGGCAAAGCGGGTTTCCGATGTCACTTGGCGGATGCGGTCGAGCTGATCCTGATAGTCGGAATGCGCATCATCGCAGCGCATCTGCTGCGCCAATTCATCCGCTGTGCCCGGCAGTGAAAGGGCCGTGCCGTCAATCATCGCATCGAGCAATTGCGGTCTTTGCGCCAGCTCATCAGCCAGCGGCGCAGCAAGCGTCAGCACCGCAATCAAATGCGCGAGCACTTCTGGCTCAGCCTCTAGCAGACGCAGGAAATTCACCACCGATGCGGCATTGTCGAGGACGGTTTCCCAGCGAGCCAAGGCCCGGTCAGGATCAGCCGCCTTTGCCAGAGCCTCAAGCAAGGATGGCAGCATCGCATCGAACGCTGCCAGTGCCGCATCGGAGCGCAGCGAGTGATAGCGGCCATCGCGCCAACC